>NZ_OZ245012.1:3657500-4008970 GCF_965223715.1 Thalassobaculum sp.
GGCACGCCGATCATGGCCGCCGGCGACGGCGTTGTGGAAGTGGCCGGGCGCAACGGCGGCTACGGCAACTACATCCGCCTGCGCCACAACAGCACGATCAAGACCGCCTACGCCCATATGAGCAAGTTCGCCAAGGGCATGGGCAAGGGCAAGCGGGTCAAGCAGGGCGACATCATCGGCTATGTCGGCACCACCGGCCGCTCGACCGGCCCGCATCTGCATTACGAGGTGCTGGTGGACAACCGCCAGGAAAACCCGATGAGCGTGAAGCTGCCCGCGGGCGAGCAGCTCACGGGCAAGGAGCTGGACAAGTTCAAGCGCTTCCTGCCGGCCATCGACCGGCGCGTCGCCTCCCTGCGCAGCGACACCACGGTGGCGAGCCGCTGAGGTCAGCTGCCTTGTGACGATCCGATCAGCCCCGGCCCTGCGCCGGGGCTTTTCATTTTGAGCCTGGGCCGCTCAGGCGAAACGCACCAGCGCATCCACCGCGACAGCCCCGTCGGCCAGGACCATGACCGGGTTGGCTTCGGCCTCGGCCACGCGGAGGTTCGGGTCCAACGCCAGGGTCGACAGCGCCGCCACCGCCCGGGCCAGGGCCTCCAGGTCGCCGGCCGGCCTGCCGCGCCAACCGGCCAGCGCCTTCAGCCCCTTCACCTGGGCGATCATCTCCCGCGCCCCGGCGACATCGACCGGCGCGGTGCGGACCGCCACATCCTCGTAGAGCTCGGCGAAGATGCCGCCCGGCGCCACGCTGATCACCGGGCCGACCTCAGGGTCGACCCGATAGCCGACCAGCGCCTCGCCCAGGCCCCGCACCATGGTCTGCACCAGCCAGCCCTCCAGAACGGCACCGGGGGCGGAGGTCTTCAGGTGCTCCCGCATGGCGTCGCGCGCCGCCTTCAGGGCGGCCTTGTCCTCCAGGCCAAGGGCCACGGCCCCCGCCTCGGTCTTGTGCGGCAGGTCGGCGCTGACCGCCTTGAGGACCACCGGATAGGCGATGTCGTCGGGGATCGCCTCATCGACGCCGAGCAGCCGGCGGCCAACGGTGGACAGGCCGAGCCGGTCCAGCAGGTCGAGCCCGTCCGCCTCCCCCAGCACCGCGCCGGGCCGGGCCGGACCGATCTCCGGTGCCGCCTCGGTGGGGACCGGCCCCGGCGGGGTCCATTCGATGAAGGCGCGCACCGCATCGGCCATGGATTCGATCGACCGGAAGCCGGCGACCTCCGCCTCGGACAGCATGGCCAGCGCCCGGTCCGCCTGGGGCAGCGGGGCGGCGGCAATCGGGGTCTCGTGGCCGGCACAGTCGACGATCGGCTGCACCGCCCGCTCGGGCAGGAACTGGGCCGACGAGCCGATGGCCGCCACCACGGCGGCGTAGTCGCCGCTGTCCAGCAGCCCGTCCAGCACGGTCTTCATCACCTCGTAGCGCGCACCGGCGAGGGTGACGTCGATCAGCCGGGCCGGTTTCAGGGACAGGCCGACCGCCTCCTTCACATGGGCGCGCAGGGCGTCGGACGCCCCCTCCACCTCGATGCCGGCCGCTCCCAGACGGTCGACCGCCATGGCACCGCCGCCACCGGTGGTCGTGACCACGGCGACGGGTTTGGAGCGGCGGGTGGCGTCGGGCTTGCGGCCCTTCAGCAGGGCGGGGAGTTCCAGCAGCGCCTCGAACTGGTCGACCCGCAGGATGCCGAGATCGCGGAAAAAGGCGTCCGCAGCCTTGTCGGAGCCGACCAGGGCGCCGGTATGGGAGACGGCCAACGCCTGGGCCTCGGGCGAGCGGCCGAGCTTGTAGACCACGATCGGCTTGCCGGCGGCATGGGCCGCACGGGCGAAGGCGGCGATCCGCTCCGGCCGGCGCACGGTCTCCAGGAACAGGACGAAGGCGTCCACCCCGTCCAGGCCGACCGCGGCCTCGCCGATGGCGCCCACATCCAGGTCCGCCTCGTTGCCGACGGAGACCAGGGAATGGAAGCCGATGCCCCTTGCCGCCCCGCGCGACACCAGGGTGCCGATCAGCGAGCCGGACTGGGACAGGGCCATCAGCCGTCCGGGCTTCAGGCTCTCGGCCTCCCAGGCGGCATTGGTGGTGAAAGGCGTGCGATCAGCGACGTTGGCGGCGCCCATGCTGTTGGGGCCGAGCAGCCGCATGCCGCCGGCATGGGCCTTCTCCACCAGCCGGCGCTGGGCTTCCGCTCCGTCCTCGCCGGACTCGGCGAAGCCATCGGCCAGGACCGTGGCGACCTTCACGCCCAGGCGGGCGGCCTCGACCACCTGTTCCTCGACCCGCTCGGCGGCGGTGACGATATAGACATGCTCCGGCACGGCCGGCAGGCCAGCGAGGCTCGGCCAGGCCTTCTCTCCCAGCACGGTCTCGCGCATCGGGTTGATCGGCCAGACCGTGCCGGCGAAGCCGTGCTTGCGCAGGAAGCGCAGCGGCCGGGCGCTGTCCTTCTTCGGATCGTCGGAGGCCCCGACCACGGCGACCGTGGCTGGCCGGACCAGGGCGTCGATCCAGCCCTTGCTGTCAGCCATGTCCCGCCTCACGCCTTCGGCTTGGGCGGGCGCTGGGAGAAGCGCCGGTTGAAGACGCCCTCGGCGATGCGGTTCTTCATCATCTCCAGGCTGCCGCCGGCGATCTGCCAGCCGCGGGCCCGACGCCAGCAGTATTCGACCAGGCTCTCCTCGGTGTAGCCGAGGCCGCCGAGGATCTGCATCGCCTCGTTGGCGGCCAGGAACCCGGCCTCGTTACAGAGATACTTCACCAGCGCGGTCTCATAGGCGCTGGGCAGGCCCTTGTCGGCCTTTCCGGCGACCCGGTAGAGCATGAGCTGGGCCGCCTCCATGCGCAGGGCGGCCTCGGCGAACTTCCACTGCAGCCCCTGGAAGTCGGCCAGCGGCCGGCCGAACTGGTGCCGGGTCTCCGCATGCTCGCGGGCGATCTCGAAGGCGTGGCGGCCGAAGGCCAGGGCGCGGGCCGAGTTGCCCAGGCGCTCGATGTTGAAGGCCGCGATCTGCTTCTTGAAGCCGCCCTCGCGCAGCAGGACGTTCTCCGGCCCGACATAGACGTCTTCGAAATAGAGCTGGCACCAGTCGTCGCCGCCCACGTAGCGGCTCGGACGGCCCAGGGTGAAGCCCTCCTGCCCGCGCTCGATCAGCACCGAGCCGATGCCGTCGACGCCCGGGCCGTAGCGCACATAGACCAGGAACAGGTTGGAATCCGGGCTGTGGGAGGAGAACACCTTGGTGCCGTTGATCCGGAAGCCGTCGCCGTCGGGGGTGGCGGTGGTCTTCAGGTCGGTCACGGCGGAGCCGGCCTCGGGCTCGCTCATGCCGACCGAGATGGTCGCCTCGCCGCCGATCAGCGGGGCGAGATAGCGTTCCTTCTGATCGGGGGTGGCGTATTCCACGAAGGTGCGGATCGGCCCGAAATTGCCGGCCTGGATCACGTCGGCGGAACGCGGGCAGACGGCGGAGACGGTCTCGATGGCGACGATGGCGTCCATGAGCGAGCCGCCCATGCCGCCATCCTCCTCCTTGAAGGTGATGCCGAGCAGACCCTGCTCCGCCATCAGCTTGGCGACGTCGAACGGGAATTCCGAGCGGTGGGCGCGGGCCAGCCGGTCGGCGGCGAGATGGCGCTCGGCAAATCCGCGCACGGCGTCACGGAACTGAAGCTGCTCCTCGGTGAGGAGGTCGTCATAGAGGGAGGACATGCGGGTCTCCGGTGGGTCGGGTGGTCTCGACGTCGTTACGTAGGTTTTTCCTGCACTCCCCGGCCTTGTGCCGGGGCCCACTGCCGGTCCTGCAAGCCGCATGAGATAGAGCGGAACGGTCAGGGATGCGGAACCGTAGGCCCCGGCACAAGGCCGGGGAGCGGCGTGTTTTAGCCCCCTACTCCGCGGCGTGCGGCAGGGCGGTGGCTTGCAGCAGGTCGCCGACCGGGCCGGCCGAGCGCAGGTTGCGCAGCCGGGCCAGCAGGTCGTTCGCCACCGCGGCGCCGAGCACGTCGTCGGTCAGCTCGTGGAACTTGGCATCCAGCTCGGCATCGGTCAGCGGGTTGTCCGGGTCGCCCTTGCGGGTCGGCGCGAAATGCTCGAACCGCCGCCCGTCGGTGGTGACGATCGCCACCCTGGCCGAGCGCGCGCCGGGGAAAGCCGCCTCGCAGCCGGGATCCACGGTATGCACCACCTTGGCCGCGAGATCGCGGATCGCCGGGTCGGCCAGGGCATCCGGGTCGAAGGCCGCGCGCCGAACCGAGCCGCGCACCAGCACCGCCGCCACGCAATAGGGCAGGCTGAACTTCGCCTCGAAGGCGGTGACCGGCTCGGCATTGCCGCAGATCTCCACCGACTTGGCGTAGGAGCCGGCCTCGATGCGGGCGATGCGGTCGAACGTGAGGCCGTTGGCGGCGGCGATCTCGGCGGCGGCGTCGACCGCCGCATGCACATGGCCGCAGGCGGCGTGGTTTTTGAACGTGACCCGGGTGATGGTCCAGTCCGAGCCCAGAGTGGCGGTGGCCGCCTCCCAATCCACATCCGGCCCGCTCATGGCAGCCCCGAAGCCGCGCGGACCCTCCAGCGCGTCGAGCGCGCCGGTCACCCCCGCCTTGGCGAGGCGCGCGGCGAGCACCCCGGCCTCGGCCGCCCGTCCGGAATGCAGCGGCTTGCTCATGGCGTCCGCCCGGAACGCCTGCTGCAGCCCGGCGGCCATGGTCGCGGCGGTGCCGAGCGCATGGGCGGTCTGGCCGGCGTCCAGGTCGAGGATCACCGAGGCCGCGGCGGCCGCGCCGAAGCAGCCGACCGTCGCGGTGGTGTGCCAGTAGTCGTAATGGCGCGGGTTCACCGCCTTGGCGATGCGGTTCGACACCTCGTAGCCGGCGACCACGCCGGCCAGCAGCCGCGCGCCGTCGGCGCCGGCGAGCTCGGCGGCGGCCAGGGCGGCGGAGATCGTCGGCGTGCCCGGGTGGTACAGGCCTTCGCGGAAGATGTCGTCGAACTCCACCGTGTGGGAGGCCGTACCATTGATCAGCGCCGCGGTCTGGGCGGTGGCCCGCTGGCCGCCGGGGACCAGCGAGGCGTTTCCGGCCCCGACCTGATCGGCCAGGGCCTCGGCCACCAGGGTCGCCGGCGCCATCACCCCGCCCGGCACGCAGGCGGCGAACCAGTCGACGATGGCGCGCTCAGCGTGGTGGCGCACCTCGTCGGACAGCGGGGCCGTGCGCAGGCCGGCGGCGAAGCGGGCATAGGTCTCGAGTACGGTCGTCATGTCACCCTCCCTCAGGCGCCGAGCTTGTCGGCCAGCTCTTCCATGCTTTCGGTGATGTACTCCCAGTCGCTCTCGGCCTTGTTGTCCTTGTCCTGGGTCGGGCCGTATTCGGTCGGGCGCAGGATGAAGGCGGTCTTGAAGCCGAGGTCGCGGGCCGCCTGCAGGTCACCGTTATGGGCCGCCGTCATCAGGATCTGGGACGGGTCGAGGTCGAGCCAGTCGGCGCCGGTCAGGTACACCACGGGCTCCGGCTTGTAGTTCCGGGCGGGCTCGGCGCCGAGGATCATGTCCCAGGGCAGCCCGGCGAACTTCGCCATGTTCACCATCAGCGAGACGTTGCCGTTCGACATGGTGGCGAGAATGAACTTCTTCTTCAGCCGGGTCAGCCCGGGCACGCTGTCGGGCCAGGGATGTAGCCGGTGCCAGACCTTGTTGAGGTGCTCCAGCTCGGCCTCGTCCAGGCTCACGCCGAACTCCGTCAGCACGGCCCGCAGGCTCTCGCGGTGGAGGTCGTCCAGCCGCCGGTAGGGCGCCTCGCCCCGGCGGACGGGCAGCATCGAGGGGAAGTACTTCGCGCGCCACCGCATGGCGAACTCGGTCCCGTCCAGCGACCAACCCTTCTCCGCGGCCAGCGCATCGACTTCCGCCGCAACGCTGGTGCGCCAATCCACGACCGTCCCGAAGACATCGAATACCAGCGCCTTGACCTCTTGGTCGGCCATTGCTTCCTCCTCGCCACGCGCCCTGTTGCTTACAGATTTCAGTTCGATTTCTGGGGGCATCACTTGACCCCCGGCGCGGGTCATGAAACTGTATACAAGCGTCATAAGACGCGGCAACCGGTGGACTTAATCACACCGGAAAAGAAAGCAGGGACGGGAGGAACATCGCGGACATGTGCCGCATCCCGACCGACATGCAAGTGGGACAGTGACGACGACGCCGCGGCGTCGGGCGAACGTGTCCCTGTAACAAGCCGTTCCTGACCCCCCTGCGGGTCAGGTGCACTGTCACGTTTGGGAAGGAGACGACCCTATGAAGTCACGTCTGACCCGGTTTGCGGCCTCGGTCGCGCTCGGCTCGGCCCTCGTGGTCGGCGCGGGCTCGATGCCGGCGTCCGCTCAGGAATATGGCGGGGAACTGCGCCTCGTCGTGGGCAGCGACATCCCGTCCTATGACGGCCACATCGAATCCACGTTCGGCATGATCCACCCGATCCGGCCGTTCTACAGCCTGCTGATCCGGGTCAATCCGGACAATCCGTCGTCGCCGACCGACTTCGTCTGCGATCTGTGCGTCGGCGAGGTGCCGAAGCCGACCAATGACGGCAAGACCTACACCTTCAAGCTCCGCCAGGGTGTGAAGTTCCAGGACGGTCAGGTGCTGACCGCGAAGGACGTCAAGGCCACCTTCGACAAGCTCGCCTTCCCGCCGGAAGGTGTCGCGTCGAACCGCAAGGCCTACTTCGCGATGATCGACAGCATCGAAGCGCCGGACGATGAGACCGTCGTCTTCAATCTGAAGTTCCCGTCGGGCACCTTCATCCCGACCATCGCCATGCCGTTCAACTTCGTCTACTCGAAGAAGGACCTGGATGATCACGGCTACACGTGGCACCAGACCAACGTCAACGGCACCGGTCCGTTCCACTTCGTGGAGCATGTCCAGGGCAGCCACGTGACGGGCAAGAAGAACCCGGACTACTACCACGAGGGCAAGCCGTACCTGGACGGGTACACCTCCCTGATCGCGCCGAAGATGTCGGTCCGCCTGCAGGCCATCCGTGGCGGCCAGGCCGATATCGAGTTCCGCGGCTTCCCGCCGAAGGCGCGTGACGACCTCAAGGAAGCCCTCGGCGACCAGATCGAGGTCCAGGAGAGCGACTGGAACTGCGTGCTGATCGTGACGCCGAACCACGAGGCGAAGCCGTTCGACGATCCGCGCGTGCGTCAGGCCCTGTCCCTGGCCATCGACCGGCACCAGGGCTCCGAGTATCTCTCCAAGATCGCGATCGTGAAGACGGTCGGCGGCATCGGCTTCCCGGGCCACCCGATCTCCTCCACGCCGGAGTATCTGGAAAAGAACATCATCGGCTACAGCAAGGACATCGAGGCCAGCCGTGAGAAGGCGAAGGCTCTCCTCAAGGAGGCCGGCCACGAGAACCTGAAGTTCACCCTGCACAACCGCGGTGTGGACCAGCCGTACAAGGTCGTCGGCACGTGGCTGATCGACCAGTGGCGCCGGATCGGCCTGGACGTGGAACAGTGGGTCCAGCCGTCCACGCCGTTCTACGCGACCCTGCGCACGCAGAAGAACTTCGAGGTCTCCCTCGACTTCAACTGCCAGGCCGTGGTGAACCCGATCGCCGACGTCTCGAAGTTCCTGCCGTCCTCCGGCGCGAACTACTCGTACTTCAAGGACGAGGAGCTCGAGAACATCTATGCCGAACTGCTCAAGACCGGCGACGAGGCCAAGCAGCGCGAGCTGTTCGCCCAGTATGAGAAGCGGGTCCTGAACGACCTCGCGTCGCAGTTCATCACCCTGTGGTGGTACAAGATCAATCCGTACCGCTCCTACGTGAAGGGCTGGAAGACGTCCCCGAGCCACTATCTGAACCAGTCGCTCGAGAACATCTGGATCGACGCGGCCGAGCGCCAGAAGCAGCTCGGCGGCTGACGCTCCCGACACGCTCATCCGCCGCCCCGGGACTTCGGTTCCGGGGCGGTTCTTTGCCCCCATAATGAAAAGCGTGAGCGACGCCTGAGATGTACACCTACATCATCAAACGATTGCTGATGTTGCTGCCGACGCTGATCGGCGCCGCAATCCTGATCTTCCTGCTGCTGCGGCTGGTGCCAGGCGATGTCTGCCTGCTCAAGTTCGGCGGCGAAGGCTCGTATGCGGATCCGCAGCAGATCCTCATGTGCCAGGAACGGCTCGGCCTGACCGATCCGATCTGGAAGCAGTTCATCGACTACATGGTCGGGTTCTTCACCTTCGACCTCGGCGTGTCGATGTGGACCAGCCAGCCGGTCGCCTACGAGATCGCGATCCGCTTCGAGCTGTCCCTGCAGGTGGCACTGATGGCAACCTTCGTCTCGGTCGTGATCGCGCTGCCGCTCGGGGTCATCTCGGCGGCCAAGCAGAATTCCTGGATCGACTACGTGGTGCGGACCTTCAGCATCGCCGGCATCGCGATGCCGTCCTTCTGGCTTGGGATCCTGATCATTCTGGGGCTGCTGATAACATCCCAGGCCTGGTTCGGACGCCCCTGGATGCCACCGATCCACTTCGAGTCCTTCTTCGTCGATCCGGTGCACAACATGTCGCAGCTGATCTGGCCGGCGCTCGCCACCGGATACCGGTACTCCGCCGTCGCCACGCGCATGACCCGCTCGGCCATGCTGGAGGTGCTGCGCGAGGACTATGTCCGCACCGCCCGCGCCAAGGGCCTGATCGAGAAGGTCATCATCAACAAGCACGCGCTGAAGAACGCCATGCTGCCGGTGATCACCATCGTCGGTATCGAGTTCGCGTTCCTGATGGGCGGGCTGGTCGTGACCGAGCAGGTGTTCAACCTGAACGGCCTCGGCAAGCTGTTCGTCTCCGCGGTGACCCAGTCGGACTACACGATGACCCAGGCTCTCGTGATGCTCGTGGTGGCGATCTTCGTCCTCATGAACTTCCTGGTCGACATCATGTACGCGTGGCTCGACCCGCGCATTCGCTACAGTTAAGGGAGCCATCGCGATGACGACCCCCGACATCAGCATCGAGTCCGATCGGCTGCCGCAGCGCAAATCCGCCCTGCAGCATGTCGTCAGCCTCGCCCGCAAGCAGCCCCTGGGCTTCGCCGGCGGAATCGTGGTCCTGGCGATGGTCTTCATGGCCCTGTTCGCGCCGTGGCTGGCCCCCTTCGACCCGGAGCAGGCGAACTTCGCCGACATGCTCGTCCCGCCGGGCTCCACGAGCGAGATGGGCGAAGGCTTCTTCCTGCTGGGCACCGACCAGTTCGGCCGCGACCTGTTCTCGCGCATCATCTACGGCGCGCGGACGGCCCTGCTGGTCGGCTTCACCGCCGCCATCATCGGCTCCTGCGCGGGCCTGGCCCTGGGCGTGGCGAGCGCCTATTTCGGCGGCTATTTCGACCTGATCCTGCAGCGGATCATCGACGTCTTCATGGCGTTCCCGCTGATCATCATGGCGCTGGCCATCGTCGCCATCTTCGGCACCGGCACGGAGAAGGTGATCATGGCGATCACCATCCCGTTCATCCCGCGCTGCGCCCGCGTGGTGCGCTCGAGTGCCCTGGCGGTGCGCGAGATGCCCTATGTGGATGCCGCCCGGTCCATCGGCTACAGCAGCACCCGGATCATCTTCCGGCACATCGCGCCGAACGTGGTCGCCCCCTTCCTGATCATGCTCACCGCCTTCCTGGGCGAGGCGATCCTGCTGGAGGCGTCCCTGTCCTATCTGGGCCTGGGCGTGCAGGAGCCGACCCCGGCCTGGGGCCTGATGCTGCAGGGCGGTGCGGAGGAGTATGCCGAGAGCGCGATCTGGGTCCCGATCTTCCCGGGTCTGGCGATCACCATCGCGGTGTTCGGCTTCAACCTGTTCGGCGACGCCGTGCGCGACGCCCTGGACCCCCGCCTGCGCTCCCAGTAAGCGCGCGCCCCATCGACCTTGCGGAAAGGGCCCCGGTTTCGGGGCCCTTTTCTGTTTCACGGGATGCGAGGCCGGTCAGGCCGGGGTGTCGTCCACGATCAAGGAATAGACACCGTCCCTGTCCGGCGTGCCGACAATCTCGGAACTCATCAGATAGCGCTGGGCGCCGACCAGGACGGCCGCCTCGTCGGTGTCGTCGTTCAGCACCGGGACATAGAGCCTGTCGCTGGCGACGAACTCCCGGCCGGGCACGGAGAAGCGCAGCCGGCAGAACACGGCGCAGCGCCCGTCCAGGGCGGTCTGGTAGATCCCGGTCCGGAACGCGGCCGGGCCGGCCGGCATGACCTGGTCGAGATACATCCCGGTCACCTCGAAGCCGTAGATCTCGCGCATCTTGGTTCCGGCCAGCCGGCACCAGAACCGCTGATCGGCGTTGCGTTCAAGGATGATCATTCCGGGCAGTACGTCCGTCGGCAGGTCGAGCGGATCGATCTCCGACCGGCGGGGCAGCCGCCCCAGGGACGTCCGCAACCCCATCCAGTAGTCGTACAGACCGGCCAGTCCCGCATCGGTCAGCGACTCTCGAAACCCCAGGGCCTGATTCACCGCGAACCTCTTAAGTCGCCGAATGAACTTGCCTCGATGTTGCGTCAAATCCGCACAAATGTCGAAGCCGATACGCGCCCTGTCCCAGCGCGATCCGATGCCTAAGATGGACGGTGGGACGGGCCGGACAAGGTCCGCCCCCATCCCCCTCAGCCGATCGGCGCGTCGAAAGCGAGGCGATAGAGGCCGTCATCCGCCGTCTCGCCCCGCAGGTCCGCGATCGACAGGAAGCTCTGACCAGAGAACAGGACCGACACGTCCGCGCCGTCATTGGACAGGGCCGGCAGATAGAGCCGGTCGCTGGCGACGAACTCGCGGCCGGGAATGGCGAAGCGCAGGCGGCAATAGGCGGCGCAGGGTCACCGAGGGCCCTGGCGTAGATCTTCTGGCGGATCGCGACCGGACCGGCCGGCATCATGGTGTCCACATACATGCCGGTCATCTTCAACTTGTGCATGTCCAGAAGCTTCGTACCGGCGAGCTCGCACCGGACGCGGCCTCCCGGCTCGCGCACCAGGATCATGGCGACCGGCAGGAAGGCCGGCGGCAGGTCGAGGGGGTCGATCTCCCGGCGGTGCGGCAGCCGGCCCAGGGTGCGGCACAGGCCCCGCCAGTGCTCATAGACCGACCGCAGCAGCGGGTCGGGGATCGCCGCCGGAAACGGCGCGCTGCCGTCCATCATCACTCCCCCGTCAGGCGCAGGATCGATTATTTGAATTAAATACTGCTCCTTTGCTGCTGCGCCAGTCTCCGAAACGAAGAAGGCCCGTCTTTCGACGGGCCTTCGGGGAAATCAGCGTATGCCGGCGGTGGACGGATCAGGCCGCCTGGGCCGCGCCGCTTGCGGTGCGCTGGACCAGATGGCCCGGCGACACCTCGTCGTAGTAACGCTGCGGCGGCTCGTAGCCGACCGGCTTGACCGGGCTCGGGATCTCGTCGGTCATCAGGCGCAGCTCGGTCTTGCGCTTGGACGGATCGGCGATCGGCACCGCGGCCATCAGCTTCTTGGTGTAGGGGTGCTGCGGATTCTCGAACACCGCCTGGCGCGGACCGATCTCAACGATCTCGCCGAGATACATCACCGCCACCCGGTGGCTGATCCGCTCCACCACGGCCATGTCGTGGCTGATGAACAGATAGGCGAGGCCCATCTCCTCCTGCAGGTCCATCATCAGGTTCACCACCTGCGCCTGGATCGACACGTCGAGGGCCGAGACCGCCTCGTCGGCGATGATCAGCTTCGGCGACAGGCCGAGCGCGCGGGCGATGCAGAGGCGCTGACGCTGACCGCCGGAGAACTCGTGCGGGTAGCGGCCGGCATGCTCGGCGTCGAGGCCGACCCGGCGCAGCAGGTCGACCACCCGGTCCTGGGCGTCCTTGCCGCGGGCCAGACCGTGCACGATCATCGGCTCGGCAATGGCGTCGCCCGCCGTCATGCGCGGGTTCAGGGACGCGAACGGATCCTGGAAGATCATCTGCATGTCGCGCCGGAACGGCCGCATCTCGCCGGCCGACAGGCCGCTCAGCTCTTGGCCTTCGAAGACCACCGAGCCGCGGGTCGGCTCGACCAGGCGGATGATGCTGCGTCCGGTGGTGGACTTGCCGCAGCCGGACTCGCCCACGACCGCCAGGGTCTCGCCCGGCTGCAGGGTGAAGGAGACGTTCTCCACCGCGTGCACCCGGCCGCTCGGCTTGCCGAACATGCCGCCGCGGATGTCGAAGCGGGTGGTCAGCCCCTCCACCTTCAGCAGCGGCGGGGCGTCGACCTTCACGGTGTCGCGGATCTGCAGCGTCGCCTCGGACTGACCGGTCTGCTCGGTCACCACGTCGCCCTCGGCCCGCTTGACGTCCACATTGGCGAACTTCATCGGCAGCTTGTGGCCCTTCATCGAGCCGAGACGCGGCACCGCGGCCAGCAGGGCCTTGGTGTAGGGATGCTGCGGGTTCTCGAAGATCTGCTGGGCCGGACCCTCCTCGACCTTCTTGCCGCGCAGCATGACGACGACCCGGTCCGCCACCTCGGCGACAACGCCCATGTCGTGGGTGATGAACATCACCGACATGCCGATCTCGTTCTGGAGCTGCTTGATCAGGTCGAGAATCTGCGCCTGGATCGTCACGTCGAGCGCGGTGGTCGGCTCGTCGGCGATCAACAGGCTGGGACGGCAGGACAGCGCCATGGCGATCATCACGCGCTGGCGCATGCCGCCGGAGAGCTGGTGCGGATACTGGGAGAGCTGCTTCTCGGGCTCGGGGATGCGGACCAGCTTGAGCATCTCCAGCGCCTGCTGCAGCGCCTGCTCCTCGGTCTTGCCCTGGTGCAGCATGATCGCCTCGGCGATCTGGAAGCCGACGGTGAACACCGGGTTCAGCGACGTCATCGGCTCCTGGAAGATCATGGAGATGTCGTTGCCGCGGATCGAACGCATCTCGTCCATCGGCTGCTTGGCGATATCGATCACCTGGCCGGACGGCTTGCGGAACAGGATCTCGCCCGACGGGATCTTGCCGCCGGCATTGTCGGTCAGCCGCATGATCGACATGGCGGTCACCGACTTGCCCGAGCCGGACTCACCGACCACGGCCACGGTCTCACCCTTGTCGATATGCCACGACACGCCATCGACCGCCTTGACCGTGCGGTCCTCCAGCGGGAAGTGGACCTTCAGATCGTTGACCTCGATGAGCCGATTGGCATCCATCCCCTAACTCCCAAAAAAGACAAACCCGTCCCTGTGCCCCTCTTCGGTGGGGGCGAGATTGCATACACTAACCGAGCCGGACCCGGATTTGCAGGTGTTTTTCCGGTTTTCCCGGCATTTATCCCCGCTACCATGCGTCCATGAAACCAGTCGACTTCCCCGGCGGCCTGAAAGCGGGAATGCGCGCCGCGGCGGGCCTCCCCACCGTCGTGCTGCTGGGCAGTCTGACCGGCTACGGCGCGCTCGCCCATGACACCGGGTTCGGCGGCGGGCTGGCGGTGCTGTCGACCATCCTGATCTGGGGCCTGCCCGGCCAGATCGTCATGGCGGAGATGTATGCGGCGGGCGCCGACGTGCTGGCGATCGCCATCGCGGTGGGGATGGCGAACATGCGGTTCTTCCCCATGGCGGTGTCGCTGATGCCGACCCTGGGCGACGGCAACGTCCTCACCCGCTTCGCCCAGGCCCAGCTCATGTCGGCCACCTCCTGGGCCTATGTCATGCGCGCGACCGCGCCGGAGACGCCCCAGGCCCGGCTCGGCTACCATACCGGCTTCACCTGCACCTGCGTGACGGTCGCGGCGATCGCCACCCTGATCGGCTATCTCGGCGCCGCCGGTCTGCCCAAGCCGCTCGCCCTGGCGCTGCTGTTCATCAACGCCTGCTTCCTGCTGCTGCTGCTGCTCGACACCAAGGGGCGGGGAGCGGCGGTGGCGGTGGTCACCGGCGTGGCGGCGGGCATCCCAATCAATCTGTACTTCCCCGATACCGGTCTGATCATCACCGGCCTGGTCGGCGGCACCGCCGGGTTCCTGGCCGACGGCACGCGCCCGCGGGAGGAGACATGACGGCGTTCGGACCCGCGACCGCCGCCCTCGTGGTGATCGCCGCCATCGCCGCCACCGCCCTGTGGCGGGCCCTCGGCGTGTTCCTGGCACGGCGGCTCGACACCAAGGGAGCCGTCTTCCGCTGGTTCTCCTTCGCCTCCTTCGCCGTGCTGGCCGGGCTGCTGTCGCGGCTGCTGATTCTGCCGAGCGGCGACCTGGCGACCATCGGGCTGGAGGTCCGGCTGGGGGCGGCGGTGATCGGGGTGGCCGCCTTCTACCTCTCCCGCCGCAACCTGCTGATCGGCGTGGCCAGCGGCACGATCAGCTTCGCGGTCGCGGCGGGGGCGTTGGGGTAAGGCTCAGGCGTTCCCGCTCAGATAATCGAGCGCCGCCTGGACACCGCCGGTCTGGATCGGCACGCCGGCCATCCGCAGGCCCATCTCGCAGCCCGACAGGGTGCCGCACAGCATCAGGTCGTTGAAATCGCCGAGATGGCCGATGCGGAACATCCGGCCCTTCACCTTGCCGAGGCCGGCGCCGAGCGACATGTCGAACTTCTCCAAGATCACCTTGCGCACCGCGTCGGCGTCATGGCCCTCCGGCATCACCACGCCGGTCAGGACGGGGGAGTATTCGCGGGTGTCCTGGCACTGGATCTCCAGGCCCCACTGGCGCACGGCGCGGCGGGTGGCCTCGGCATGGCGCTCGTGGCGGGCGAAGACGTTGTCCAACCCCTCGTCCATCAGCATGTCGCAGGCCTCCTTGAGGCCGTAGAGCAGGTTGGTGTTCGGGGTATAGGGGAAGTTGCCGGTCGGGTTCTGGCCGATCTGCGACGACCAGTCCCAGTAGGACTTGGTCATCTTCGAGGACTTGGACGCCTCCAGCGCCTTGTCGCTGACCGCGTTGAAGCTGATCCCCGGCGGCAGCATCAGGCCCTTCTGCGAGCCGGAGATGGTGACGTCGATCCCCCACTCGTCATGGCGCAGGTCGGCCGAGGCCAGGCCGGAGATCGTGTCGACCATGAACAGCGCCGGGTGCCCGGCCGCGTCGATCGCCTTGCGCACTTCGGGGATGCGGGAGGTCACGCCGGTGGAGGTCTCGTTGTGGACGCAGCACACGGCCTTGATCTCGTGGCCTTTGTCCTTGGACAGGCGCGCCTCCACCTCGGCCGGGTCGACGCCGCGGCGCCAGTCGCCCTCGATCACCTCCGGCTTCAGGCCAATGCGGGTGGCGAGCTCGACCCACAGGGTGGAGAACTGGCCGGTCTCGACCATCAGAACCTTGTCGCCGGGCGACAGCGTGTTGACCAGGGCGGCCTCCCAGGCGCCGGTGCCCGAGGCAGGGAAGATGATCACCGGGTTCTTGGTCTTGAAGATCGGCTTGATCTTCTCCAGCACCTCCTTGGCCAGCGCCTGGAATTCCGGACCACGATGGTCGATGGTCGGACGCTCGATGGCGCGCAGGATGCGGCCCGGCACGTTGGAGGGACCGGGGATCTGCAGGAAATGGGGGCCGGCGCGATGGGCCATGGGGTGTTCCTCCTAAAGGGTTCTGTTCTGGTCAGACGAGCGCGCGTTCCAGCACACGGGCGACGTGAACCGCCTCGCGCTGCGCGCCGTCGTGAATCTGGTGGCGGCACGAGGTGCCGTCGGCGACGAGGATGGTGTCCGGATCGGCCGCCCGGACCGCCGGCAGCAGGCTGAGCTCGGCCATCTTCATAGAGACGTCCAGGTGCTCCTTCTCGTAGCCGAAGGCGCCGGCCATGCCGCAGCAGCTCGACTCGATGACGGAGACGTCGAGGCCGGGGATCAGCTTGAGCGCGGTCTGCAACGGACCCATGGCGGCGAAGGCCTTCTGGTGGCAATGGCCGTGGACCAGTGCCTTGGCCCCGATCGGCTTGAGCTTGAGCCCTTCGAGCCGCCCGGCCGAGGACTCGCGGGCGATGAACTCCTCGAACAGCATCGCCATCTCCGGCACCTTGCCGGCCCGCTCGCGCAGCAGCGAGGGCAGCTCGTCCTTCAGGGTGAACAGACAGGACGGCTCCAGCCCGACGATGGGAACCCCGCGCTCGGCGAAGGGGCCGAAGGCGTCCACAAGGCGGGTCATCTCGCCTTCCGCCTTTTCGATCAGGCCTGACGCGAGATAGGTGCGCCCGCAGCACAGGTGACGGCCGCCCGCCGGGACCGGGTCGATGACGTGGATCGTGTAGCCGGCCGCCTCCAGCACCGCGACGGCGGCGCGCAGGTTCTCCGGCTCGAAATAGGTGTTGAAGGTGTCGGCGAAGAGCACGACCTCGCGGCCGTCGGCCACCGGGCGGTCTGATACCTCCGAGCCGCGGAATGGGGTCGAACTCCAGTGCGGTAGCGTCCGCTCCTTGGCAAATCCGAAAATCTTCTCGCTGAGCCAGGCCGCCCCCGGCACCGCATCGCGCAGGTTGGCCAGGTAGGAGAAGCGGCTCGCCGCCTCGGCATAGCGCGGCATCTCGGCGATCAGCCGGTCCTTGGTCGACAACCCGTGGCGCTTGACGTACTGGCCAAGCACCTCGGTCTTCATCTTCGCCATGTCGACGCCGGTCGGGCATTCCCGCTTGCAGCCCTTGCAGCCGACGCAGAGATCCAGCGTCTCCTTCAGGGCAGGGTCGGTCAGCGCCTCCGGCCCGAGCTGGCCGGAGAGCGCAAGGCGCAGGGTATTGGCCCGGCCGCGCACCAGATGCTGCTCGTCGCCGGTGGCCCGGAAGCTCGGGCACATGACGCCCGGGTCGCGCTTCCGGCAGGCACCGTTGTTGTTGCACATCTCCACCGCACCGGAGAGCCCGCCCCAGGCGGACCAGTCGAAGCGGGTGTCCGGGTTCACCGCCGTATAGCCAGGCTTGAAGCGGAACAGGGAGCGGTCGTCCATCTTCGGCGGGTTCACGATCCGGCCCGGGTTCATCAGCCCCTTGGGATCGAAGGCCTGCTTGACCTCGGCGAAGGCGTCGACCACCCGGTCGCCGAACATGGAGCGGTGGAATTCCGAACGCACGATGCCGTCGCCATGCTCGCCGGAATGGGAGCCCTTGTACTCCCGCACCATCTCGAACGCCTCTTCGGCGATGGCGCGCATCTTCTTCACGTCGCCGCCGTCCTTCATGTTCAGGATCGGCCGCACATGCAGGGTCCCGACCGAGGCATGGGCGTACCAGGTGCCCTTGGTACCGTGCTTGGTGAACACGTCGGTCAGCCGCGCGGTGTAGTCTGCCAGATGCTCCAGCGGCACCGCGCAATCCTCGATGAAGGAGACCGGTTTGCCGTCGCTCTTCATCGACATCATGATGTTCAGGCCGGACTGGCGCACTTCGGTGATCCGCGCCTGCAGCCCCGGATCCTCCGCCCGCACGACGGCGCCGGGGAAGCCGAGATCGGCCATCATGGTCTCAAGGTCATTCAGCTTGGCCAGCAGCGGCGCCTTCTCGTCGCCGGCGAATTCGACCAGCAGCAGGGCGTCCGGCTCGCCCTGCACGAACTCGCGCATGGCCGCTTGGAACATCGGGATCTCGCGGGCCAGCTCGATCATGGTGCGGTCGATCAGCTCGACCCCGAACGGCTTCAGCGTCACCAGATGCTGGGTGTTCTCCATGGCGGCGTGGAAGGTCGGGAAGTGGCACACGCCCACTACCCGGTGCTTCGGAATCGCATGGGTCTTCAGCCTGAGACGTCGCGACAGGGCCAGCGTGCCCTCCGAGCCGACCAGCAGCGAGGCCATGTTGTGGCCGCCCGCCGCGTCCCGGGCCACCACCCGGTCCAGGTTGTAGCCGCCGACCTTGCGCATCAGCTTGGGGATGTTGGCATCGATCTCGCCCTGCTCGCGCTCGGCGATGGCGCGGATCTGCTGCACCAGGTCACGGTAGCGCGCCGGGCCGGAGAGTTCTCCCAGATTGCCCGGCACCCGGTCGAACCGGGCCTCGGTGCCGTCCATCAGAATGGCGTCGATGGCGGACACGTTGTCGACCATGATGCCGTAATGGATCGAGCGGCCGCCGCAGGAATTGTTGGCCGCCATGCCGCCGATGGTCGCCCGCGAGGAGGTGGAGATGTCGACCGGATAGATCCGCCCCTTCGGCTTCAGCCAGGCGTTCAGGTGGTCGAGCACGATGCCCGGCTGGACGGTGACCTCCTGGGTCTCCTCGTCGTAGTCCACGATCTCGCGCAGGTACTTGGTGCAGTCCAGCACCAGGGCGGTATTCACCGTCTGGCCGCATTGCGAGGTGCCGCCGCCGCGCGGCAGCAGGGGGATGCCCTCCATCTCGGCGATATGCACGGCGGCGCGCAGGTCGTTCTCGGTCTTCGGGATGACCACGCCGATCGGCTCGACCTGGTAGATGGAGGCGTCGGTCGAATAGCGGCCGCGGGTGAAGGCGTCGAACTTCACCTCGCCCTCGATCTCGCGTCCCAGCCGCTCGGCCAGGGCGGAATCGCCGATCCGCGTCGCTGCATCCGCCATCGTCGTCACCCTTCGGGAACACTGCCCCTTATGCGTTTCGTTGCGTGCTAATCTAACGTCAGGATAGGGCCGACGATACCAAGCGAGCGGACAACGGATGTCGCCGAGCGGACAGGACAGTGGATCGGGACGCGATCCGGTGAGCGGTCACGAGGAGACCGACACGCCGGTGATCGGCCATGCCGCGTCCTTCGCACCGGGCGCCAGCGTGCCCTGGCACACCCACGACCGGGGCCAGCTCGCCCTGACGCTCGCCCGGGTGATGCGGGTGGAGACGCCGCAGCGGGTCTGGCTGGTGCCGCGGGGCAGCGTGCTCTGGCTGCCGGCGGGCACGCCGCACCGCTCGCTCGCGCCGGAAGAGCGCTCCATGCGCAGCCTCTTCGTGCGCGACGACGGGGCGGGGGCGCTACCCGACAGCCCGAGTGCGGTGGAACAGGGCACACCGCTGGCCGACATGGTGACCTGGCTGGCCGAGACCTACGACCGGGAACGGCTGGACCGGGCCTGGACCACGGTGGCGGGGGCCGCCCTGGCGCTGGTGCGCCCGGCCCCGGGGGTGAGCGTGCGCCTGCCCCGGCCGGGCGACCCGGCGGTGGCGCGGATCGCCGACGCGGTCTCGGCCGATCCGTCGGATGAACGCTCGCTGGAGGAATGGGGCGACATCCTGGCGATCAGCCCGCGCACCCTGCGCCGCCGGGTGCAGGCGGAGACGGGGCTGACTTACCGCGACTGGCGCCGGTATCTGGCGCTGACGGTGGCGGCGGAAAAACTTCTCACCGGCGAGCGGGTGACGGACGTGGCTTTCGAGGCGGGGTACGCGACGTCCAGCGCCTTCGTCGCCGCGTTTCACAAGGCGTTCCAGGTGACGCCGGGTCAGTTCCAGCGCTTGGCAGGAAGTTAACCCCAACGCTCACTGCCCGGATTTATTCCGGGCCGAGCCCACGAGCTTGCGCGCTCTCAGAACGTTCGGGAGCGGCGGATGGGATTGCCCCGGAATGAATCCGGGGAGTGTGAATTTGTTGATGCGGCGGTATCGGCACAACGACCAGGAAGACGGAAGAGCAGCGATAGAGGCTGGTGCGCCCCCCCCTAGAACCGCCAGCCGACCGTGATGCCGCCGAACACGCTCGGTCCGTTCTGGCCTTCGAATTCGGGGCTGCGGATCACGTGGGTGTAGGCGATGCGGAAGTCGTCGTAGGTCAGCACAGCACCGGCCGACAGCTCGCCGACGAAGATGTTCTTGTCGACGCTGGGGGAGTCCTCGAACGTGTTGCCGTCGAGGAAGATGTTGCGGCCGACAGCACGCCCCTCCGCACCCGCGAACACATACCAGCCGAGTTGGTCGCCACCGGTCACCTCGCCGAAGAAGTCGGAGCCCGGGCTGGCCGGCTGGATGCGCGGCGGGCCGTAATCGCCTTCTGGCGGATCGCCAAGGCGGAAGGTGATGCCGGCGGCCCCGTGGGTGAACACGTTGCCCAGCGCCACCGTGGTATGCGGTGCCGCGTCGACCCGCAGGCCGCCGTAACTGGCCAGCGGCGCGCCGAAGACCCAGCGCCGCTGCACCATCAGCAGGACCGCCGGCTCGTTGTTGAGCTGGTGGTCCCAACCCTGGGGATCGGGCGAGCCGATCAGGTCGTGCACGAAATCCTGCACCTCCTCGCCCAGCGCCAGCGGCCCGACGACACCGAGCGACAGCAGGGCGGAGGTCTGCACCCGCGAGAACCGGCTGTCGCGCTCATAGGGCTCGTCGGTGATCACGCCGACCGAGCCGTAAAGCCAGGCGGCATAGGGCTGGTCGTCCGCCGGCGGGTTCTCCAGCTTGATGTCCTGGGGGGTGTACAGGTTTTGGCCGAAGGTCGCCTGCCAGCGGGTCTTCTCGCCGGTCCCCAGCAGCGGCTCGGAGCCGCTGCGCACCACGTTCGGCACGTTGTTCACCTCGCTGGTCCAGGTGAAGCGGAAGCCGTTCGTATAGTACTGGTCGGTATTGGCGGGCAGGTCGTTCTCCAGCGTGAAGCTGAGAACCGACTCGTCGGGATCGACTTCCTTTTCCTTCGGCTTCTCGTCGGCGACGGCCGGTATCGCGGGAAGGGTCAGGAGCAGGGCGTAGATGATTTTGCGCATGGGCCGACTCATACGTTGCTGCGACGGGATGCGCCAGTCCGGACTTGACCGTAAGACGCGCTTGTGGCTCAACTGCCGGCATGATGTTCGGAACCGCGACGCTCGGCCTGCGACTTATTTGCCCGGCTCTCTAGGAGAGACCGGGACAGATTCGTTCGCCCCCACGCGTCCACCCCAAGGTTCCATTGAGGCCGACCGATGATCGGCACTGACCCCCGACAGGTATCGAAAATTCCGAGCGCTCGAGGTGCGTTCGAAATTTATTCCACCTGTGGCGTGGCGGCGACACAAACCAGCAGACGAGAGCGACGATAATCCGGCGCCCGCCCGCGAAACCCGTGTCCAGAGAGAGGGAGCGGACCGGCGGCGCGCCCCAGGAGGAAAGACGATGTTGAACCGAATGCCGATCCACAAGTACCGCGCCTACGCCCAGGTCGACCTGCCGAAGCGGAGCTGGCCGGACAAGGTGATCGACACCGCGCCGATCTGGTGCTCGGTCGATCTGCGCGACGGCAACCAGGCCCTGGTCGACCCGATGGACGGCCCCCGCAAGCGCCGAATGTGGGACGCCCTGGTCAAGATGGGCTTCAAGCAGATCGAGGTGGGCTTCCCCTCGGCCTCCGACACCGACTTCAACTTCGTGCGCCAGCTCATCGAGGAGAACCTGATCCCCGATGACGTCACCATCCAGGTCCTGACCCAGGCGCGGGAGCACCTGGTCCAGCGCACCTTCGAGAGCGTGGTCGGCGCCAAGAACGTCATCATCCACCTGTACAACTCCACCTCCGAACTGCAGCGCCGGGTGGTGTTCCAGGAGGACCAGGCCGGGGTGAAGAAGATCGCCACCGACGGCGCGGTCATGGTGCGCGACCGGCTGGACATGCTGGCCGGCCAGAACGTGCAGCTCCAGTACTCGCCGGAGAGCTTCACCGGCACCGAGCTGGACTACGCCCTGGAGGTCTGCGAGGCGGTCATGGATATCTGGGCGCCGGTCGTCGACAACAAGATCATTCTCAACCTGCCGTCCACGGTGGAGATGTCGACGCCGAACATCTATGCCGACCAGATCGAGTGGATGCACCGGAACTTCAGCCGGCGCGACCGGATCTGCCTGTCGGTCCATCCGCACAACGACCGGGGTACCGGCGTGGCGGCGGCCGAGCTGGCGGTAATGGCCGGGGCCGACCGGGTGGAAGGTACCCTGTTCGGCAATGGCGAGCGCACCGGCAACGTGGACATCGTCACCCTGGGCCTGAACCTGTTCACGCAGGGTGTGGATCCGAAGCTGGACTTCTCCGACATCAACGGCCTGATGGAGACCGCGGAATACTGCAACCAGCTGCCGATCCACCCGCGCCATCCCTATGCCGGCGAGCTGGTGCACACGGCCTTCTCCGGCTCGCACCAGGACGCCATCAACAAGGGCATGAAGGCGATCAAGGCGGCGAACAGCGGCGTGTGGGAGGTCCCCTACCTGCCGATCGACCCGCACGATATCGGCCGCGACTACGAGGCGGTGATCCGGGTCAACTCCCAGTCCGGCAAGGGCGGCATCGCCTATGTGCTGGAGAACGACCACCACATCCGGCTTCCCAAGGAATGGCAGGCCCAGTTCAGCCAGGTCATCCAGCGGCTGACCGACGCGAGCAGCCGGGAGATCTCCAGCCAGGAGATCTGGAACGCCTTCGAGAAGGAATACGTCACCCAGCCGGAAGGCCGGTTCAACCTGATCTCCTTCGAGTCCCGCCGCGTCCCCGGCTCGAACCAGGTGGTCGAGGTCAATGCCGTACTCACCGATAACGGGGTGGAGAAGACGGTCACCGGCCAGGGCAACGGGCCGGTCAACGCCTTCTCGCACATGATGCGCAAGGAGTTCGGGCTGAAGTTCAAGCTCAAGGACTATGTGGAGCACACCCGCTCGGTCGGTTCCGACGCCGAGGCGGCGGCCTATATCGAGCTCAAGGTGCCGGACGAGAGCGGCACCAGCATCTTCGGAGTGGGCATCGACACCGACATCACCCTGGCGCCGATCAAGGCGGTGGTGAGCGCGTGTAACCGGCTGTAACCGGCCGGCAGGTCCGACACTCGGGCGGGTGCGGGACGGTCCCGCGCCCGCCCTTTTCGTTTCCGCAGCCTCTTTCTGCCGGCGGCTATTTCTCGAATACCAGCCGGTCGTACAGGTGCCAGGTGGTGTGGCCGAGGATCGGGAAGATCACGATCACGCCGAGGAAGGCGGGAGCGATCGCCGCCAGGGTCAGCGCCCCGACGGCGGCCCCCCAGATCAGCATGACCGCCGGGCTGGCCAGCACGGTCTTCACGCTGGTGATCATCGCGGTGATGAAGTCGATCTCCCGGTCCAGCAGCAGCGGCATGGAAATCACGGTCAGCGAAAACAGGATCGTGGACAGCACGGCGCCGACGATGGTGCCGACGATCAGGAAGGACGCACCCTCCGAGGTGGTGAGCAGCACGTCGGTGAACGCCTCCCAAGAGCCGACGCCGCGATAGCCCAGGGTCAGGGCCATCACCAGCCGCACCTGATACGCCCACATCCAGAACACGAACAGCACCACGAAGCTCATCCAGCCGAGCTGCCGGCGCTGCTGGGCGAAGACCACCAGGAAAATGTCCGACGCGCGGTAGTCCAGCCCCCGGCTGCGCCGGCGCGAGATCTCGTAGAGACCGGCCGCCAGGAACGGCGCCACCAGCGGGAATCCGACCCCGGCGGCGATGGCGATCAGGACCTGGTCGAACACCACCAGGCTCGACAGCAGGACCGCGCCGAACAGGGCGCAGACCAGGCCGAAGAACAGGCTGAGGACCGGCGAGGCCGTCATGTCCCGGATGCCGGCCCCAAGCGCCGCCCGGATATCGTCGAAGCCCGCGGCCCGCACATCCAGACGTGGGACCGCCGATGCCTGCACATGCTGCTGATCGGTGCTCATGGCGTTCACCCCCTTCCAGGGCGTCGCCGCCCGACCGGCGGCCGCCCAACCTTTGCCTCGGCTCGGGTGTCTCTCCCGACGCGCCGGCGATTATTTTCGTCAAGTTTACGCCCGGCCGGTCCGCGGTTCCAGGCCTCCGGTCAGGGGCGCAGCGCCCGCTTCAGCACCGCGAACAGTCTGGGATCCGATGACTGGGCCACGTTGAAGCGCAGGAAGCCGCGGGCGGTGCGCGACTGGCTGAACGCGTTGCCCGGCGCCAGCACCACCCCCTCGGCCAGGGCGGACCGCGCCACCTCCGCCGCATCCAGCCCCTCCGGCAGGCGGCACCACACGAACATGCCGGCCGTCGGTGTGATCCAGGGCGTCACGCCAAGGTCGCCGAGCCGGGCGACCGTCCGCTCCATCGCCGCGGCGAGACGCTGGCGCAGCCCGTCCATGTGCCGGCGATAGCCGCCTTCGGTGAGCGCGAACAGCACCGCCTCGGCGGCGAGGCGGCTGCCGGAGAAGGTGGTGGCGATCCTGAGGTCGCACAGGCTCTCGATCCAGTCGGGCCGGCCCGCCACATAGCCGCAGCGCACCGAGGCTGAGAGGGTCTTGGAGAAGCTGGAGATGTGGATGACCCGCGACAGCCCGTCGAAGGCGGCGAGACGCGGGGCGGGGCTGTGCTCGAAATCGCTGAAGATGTCGTCCTCGACGATCACCAGGTCCGAGCGCTCGGCCAGGGATAGCACCTGATGGGCGACCGCCGGCGACAGGACCGCGCCGGTCGGATTGTGGATCGCCGAATTGGTGATGTAGAGCCGGGGCCGGTGCGCCTCCAGGGCCGCGGCGAAGGCCTCCACATCCGGCCCGGTCGGCGTATAGGGCACCCCCACCACCCGGGCCCGGTGCGCCTTCAACAGGGCGTGGAAGTTGAAATAGCAGGGATCGTCGACCAGCACGGTATCGCCCGGCTCGATCAGGAAGCGGCAGATCAGGTCGATCGCCTGGGTCCCGGAATCGGTCAGCATGATCTGCTCCGGGGCGGCGGTGACGCCCAGGCCGGCGAGCCTTCGGGCCAGAACCTGGCGCAGGGCCGGCAGACCCAGCGGCGTGCCGTAGTCCGACAGGGTCTCGCCCCCGGCCCGGGCCACCGCCCGCAGCGCCCGGCGCATGCCGTCCTCGTGCATCCAGGAGGCCGGCAGCCAGCCGCAGCCGGGCTTCAGCACGTCGTCCCCCGCCTCCAGCGACTGGCGCGAGATCCAGAGCGGATCGACCTCCCGCTCCACCTTCGGCCCGAGTTCGGCCAGGGCCAGCGGGGCGACCGGGCCGCAGACATAGAAGCCGGAGCCGGGCCGCGCGCGGATCAGCCCCTCCGCCGCCAGCCGCTCATAGGCTTCCACCACCGTGGAGACCGACACCTTCATCGCCCTGGCCTGCGCCCGCACCGAGGGCAGCCGGGCGCCCGGCGCCAGACTGCGCGCGCCGACCCGGGCCCGCACGGCCGCCATCACCGCCTCGATGCGGGTGCCGGACGACCGGTCGCCGGTCACGAGGGCGGAAGACGTGTCCATCCGTGCTGCTCACTCACCCGATACAGTTCGTCCGAATTGTACTGCACTGTCTCTGGCCGGTCGAGGCCGATCGCGCGACACCTGCCCCGGAGCTTCGATACGGTGAGGACCAAGATGGCGACGGACAGGATAGACGGAACAGCCGTTACCAGCGGGTGGATCAGCGGCTTTCTCGGCATGGTGATCTTCTCCGGATCCCTGCCGGCGACCCGGGTGGCGGTGATGGCCTTCGACCCGGTGTTTCTCACCGCGGCGCGGGCGGCGATCGCCGGGCTTCTCGGCCTCGCCCTCCTGCTCGCCCTGCGCCAGCGCCGGCCCTCCCGCAGCGACCTGCCCTCCCTGGCGATCGTCGCTCTGGGCGTCGTCGTCGGCTTCCCGCTGCTGACCGCCATGGCCCTGCAATACGTCTCCTCGGCCCATTCGATCCTGTTCATCGGCCTGCTGCCGCTGGCGACCGCCACCTTCGGGTATCTGCGGGCGGGCGAGCGGCCGCGGCCGGGCTTCTGGCTGTTCTCGGTCCTGGGCGCCGCCCTGGTCGTCGGCTACGCCCTGGCCCAGGGGATCGGGTCGATCACCTGGGGCGATCCGCTGATGCTGGCCGCGATCGTGGTCTGCGGCCTCGGCTATGCCGAGGGTGGCCGGCTGTCCCGCACGGTCGGCGGTTGGCAGGTCATCTCCTGGGCCCTGGTGCTGTCGCTGCCGGCGATGCTGGCCCTGACCTGGGCGACCCTGCCGGCGGACTTCGGGCATGTGGATGCGGCGGCCTGGACCGGGCTCGCCTATGTCTCCCTGTTCAGCATGCTGATCGGCTTCGTGTTCTGGTACCGGGGCCTGGCCCTGGGCGGGATCGCGGCCGTGGGCCAGCTCCAGCTCCTGCAGCCGTTCTTCGGCCTGGCCCTGGCGGCACTGCTGCTCGGTGAGGCGGTGAGCATCACGATGCTGGCCCTGACGCTCGGCGTGGTCGCCTGCGTGGTCGGGGCGCGGAGATTCTCGAGATAGGGAAGTCGCTCTGGTGCCCCCGGTCCGACTCGAACGGACACTTCCTTGCGGAAAACAGATTTTGAGTCTGTCGCGTCTACCAATTCCGCCACGGGGGCGCCGGGCGGGCCGCACTATGCCGAGCGCGTGACACCCGGTCAATCGGATCGCGCCAAGCCCCCTTCAACCATGCCATCTTGCCGCCCCAGTCGCCGGCTGGTATCCGCAGCGCACACCCGCCGCCACCATGCCGAGGCCCCGAATGCTCCGTCCGTTCTACGACTGGACCCTCAGGGTCTCCGGCCACCGGCATGCGGAGCGTTGGCTCGCCCTCGTCTCCTTCGTGGAGAGTTCGATCTTCCCGATCCCGCCCGACGTCATGATGGTGCCGATGATCCTGGCCGACCGGTCGAAGGCCTGGCGGATCGCGCTGATCACCACCATCGCCTCGGTGCTGGGCGGCCTGCTGGGCTACGCCATCGGCAGCCTGTTCTTCGAGGCGATCGGCCAGCCGATCCTCGAACTCTACGGCAAGGCCGACAAGTTCGACGACTTCGCCGGCATGTATAACGACTGGGGCGCCTGGGTCGTGTTCGGCGCCGGGGTCACCCCCTTCCCCTACAAGGTGATCACCATCGCCAGCGGGGTCACGCGGCTCGATATTCTGGTCTTCATCATCGCCTCGGTGCTGGCCCGCGGCCTGCGGTTCTTCGCGGTGGCCGGCCTGCTGTGGTATTTCGGACCGCCGATCCGCCGGGTGCTGGAGAAGCATCTCGGGCTGATCACCACCGTCTTCTTCGTGCTCCTGCTGGGAGGGTTCGTGGCGATCAAATGGCTATTCTGATCCCGCTCTTCGTCGCCGGAGCCGCGACCGTCGCCCTGCTCGCCGCCCTGGTCTCCCAATACGGCTTCGACCTGCAGCCCTGCGTGCTCTGCATCTGGCAGCGCTGGCCCTATCTGGCCGCGATCGCGCTCGGTCTCGCGGCCTTCGTACTGCATCGCAACGCCACGCTCGCGCGGGTGCTGACCGGGCTCGCGATCCTGGCCGTCCTGGTGTCCGGCGGCATCGGCGGCTTTCATGTCGGCGTAGAGCAGGGCTGGTGGGAGGGCACGTCCGGCTGCGGCTCGACCTCCGGGGCCACCGACCTGAACGCCCTGCGCGCCCAGATCATGAACGCCCCCATCGTGCGCTGCGACGAGGTGGCGTTCTCGCTGTTCGGCATTTCGATGGCAGGATGGAACCTGCTCTATGCGCTGGGGGTTGCCGTCGTGGCGATCCGCGCCATGCTGATGAAGACGGAAGCCGGACCGGGAGCCTGAACGATGACCGAGACCGCCGCCAAGCAACGCACTACGGCCCGCCGCCTCCCGGGGGACCTGTCCAAGCGGGCGCAGATCGACCGCATCCTGCGGGTCGACCATGCCGGCGAGTTCGGCGCCCAGCGGATCTACCAGGGCCAGCTCGCCGTGCTCGGCCGCCGGCCCTGCGGCAAGACCATCCGCCACATGCAGCAGCAGGAGGAGAGGCACCTCGCCGCCTTCGAGAAGCTGATGGTCGAGCGCCGCGCCCGGCCGACCCTGCTGCATCCGTTCTGGAACATCGCCGGCTACGCCCTGGGGGCGGGTACCGCGCTGATGGGCGAGAAGGCCGCTATGGCCTGCACCATCGCGGTGGAAGAGGTGATCGACGACCACTACCGCCGCCAGTACGAGTCCCTGGGCGAGGACGAGGCGGAGCTGAAGCAGACGATCGAGACCTTCCGGGCCGAGGAGGCCGAGCATGCCGATATCGGCCGGGCCCATGGCGGCGAGGACACCGTCGGCTATCCGGTGATGCGGGCGGCGATCGCCGCCGGATCGCGCCTGGCGATCTGGCTGAGCGAGCGCGTCTGACACCCTGCCGCCCGCCCCATCTCACCGGCGCCTTATCCATGCGGAGCGCGCCCGTGCATGGTAGAAGCCGACGGCAAGGCCCGATCCGGGCCCTGTCCGTATCGAGCGTCGCCGTAACCCCATGCTGAAATCCCTCATCCGCAGCGATATCGGCCGCACCGTCCTGATCGCGGTGCTGCGCGCCTATATCCGCCTGCTGCTGGCGACCATCCGCATGGACCGTCACATCGATCCGGAGACCAAGGCGATCCTCGCCGACGGCGGACCCTTCCTGGCGGTGTTCTGGCATAACCGGCTGGGCCTGATCGCCAGTGCGTGGGAGGTCGGTCGGCCGCTGGCGATGGTCCATTCCTCCCATGGCGACGGCCGCATGCTGGGCGACGCCCTGTCCGATTTCATCACCGTGCCGATCGAGGGATCGACCCGGCGCAATCCCATGAACGCCATGCGCGGCATCCTGCGGGCGCTGAAGGACGGCTATCCGGTGGCGATCACCCCGGACGGCCCGCGCGGACCGCGCATGCGCTGCCAGCCCGGCGTGGTCGAGGCGGCGCGGCGGACCGGCCTCCCGGTCCTGCCCGTCGCCTGCAGCTCGCGCCCGCGCATCCAGGTCGGGTCCTGGGACCGGTTCCTGTTTCCGCTGCCCTTCACCAGGGGCGTGACGAAGATCGGCGCGCCGATCCGCATCGCCGAGGCGGACGACCGGGAGGAGGCCCGCCTGCGGGTGGAAGCGGCGCTGACGGCGGTGACCGACGCCGCCGACCGGCATCTCGGCCTGGAGCCGATCACGCCTGCCCCGCCCAAGCACGGCGGTCCGACATGATCCTGCCGCTGTACAAGGGCCTCGCGACCGCCCTCGGCCCGGCGATCGACGCCTATCTGGATCGCCGGGTGGCCCGCGGCAAGGAGGATCCCGCCCGCCTGGACGAGCGACGCGGGATTGCCGACCGGCCCCGGCCCGAGGGCCCGCTGGTCTGGCTGCATGCCGCCAGCGTCGGCGAGGCGGTCGGGCTGCTGACGCTGATCCGCGCCCTGCGCGACCGCCGGCCGGACCTCACCCTGCTGATGACCACCGGCACCACCACCTCGGCAGAGGCGATGGGCAAGCGCCTGCCCGCGGAGGTGATCCACCAGTTCGTGCCGGTCGACCGGCCGGCCTGGGTCGCCCGGTTTCTCGACCATTGGCGACCGGATCTGGGGATCTGGATGGAGTCGGACCTCTGGCCGACCCTGGTGACCGAGGCGGACGCCCGCGGCATCCCCCTGGCCATCGTCGACGGACGGCTGTCGGTCGGCGCCTTCCAGCGCTGGCGGCGCATGGGTTGGCTCGCCCGGCCCCTGTTCGACGCCTTCGACCTGGTGCTGGCGGCCAGTGAGGATCAGGCGCGCCGCTTCGCCGCCCTGGGCTGCGCCGACGTGCGTTATGCCGGAAACCTCAAGGCCGCCGGCGATCCGCCGGAAGTGGATGCCGCCCTGGCCGAGGACCTCCGCGCGAGCATCGGCGGCCGGCCCGTCTGGCTCGCCGCCAGCACCCATCCGGGGGAAGACGCGGTGGTGCTGGACGCCCATGCCCGGCTCGCGGCGACGCGGCCGGACCTGCTGACGATGATCGTGCCGCGCCATACCCGCCGGGGGGACGAGATCGCCGGTCTGGCCCAGGGACGCGGCCTGACCCTGGCGCGACGCTCCGCCGACGAACCGGTGACGCCGGAGACGGCGGTCTACCTGGCCGACACGATGGGCGAGATCGCCGGCTTCTACAGCGCCATTCCGGTGACCTTCCTGGCCGGCTCCCTGGTCCCGGTCGGCGGGCACAACCCGATCGAGCCGGCCCATTGCGGCACCGCCCTGGTCTTCGGCCCGCTGATCCCCAACAACCGGGACGCCGCCGACGCCCTGCTCGCCGCCGGCGGGGCGCGGGAGGTCCGGGACGCCACGAGCCTGGCCGAGACGGTGGGAAGCCTGCTGGACGACCCGGAGACCGCGGCCGACATGGCGGCGCGGGCCAGGGAGGTCGCCGCCGAAGGCCGCGCCGGGCTCGCCCGCATCCTCGACGCGCTGTCGTCCCTCCTCCCCGGAGCGACCGGGTGAAGGCCCCCGGCTTCTGGGCGACCGGCGGCTGGCCGGCTGCTGCCCTGACCCCGGCGAGCTGGCTCTGGCGCCTGGGGGCCGAGATCCGCCGGGCCACCACCACGCCCTACCGGCCGGGCGTGCCGCTGATCTGCATCGGCAATGCCACCGCGGGCGGGGCCGGCAAGACACCGACCGTGCTGGCCGTCGCCGGGGAACTGATCGCCCGCAGCAGGCGGGTCGGCCTGCTGTCCCGCGGGCATGGCGGCGCGTTGACGGGGCCGGTGCGGGTCGATCCGGCGGTGCATACCAGCGCCGATGTGGGCGACGAGCCGCTGCTGCTGGCCGCGGCCGCGCCGACGGTGATCGCCCGCGACCGGGCGGCCGGCGCCCGGCTTCTGGAGTCCGAGGGCGTGGAGGTCATCGTCATGGATGACGGCCTGCAGAATCCGTCCCTGGCGCCGACCCTCTCCCTGCTGGTGGTCGATGGCGGGGCGGGGATCGGCAATGGCCGCCTCATGCCGGCCGGCCCACTGCGCGAGCCCTGGGACCGGGCCCTGGAGAAATCAGCCGCGGTGGTCCTGATCGGCGAGGATCGAACGGGCATCGCCGACAAGGTCGGCGGCCGGCGCCCGGTTCTGCGCGGCGTCCTGGAGCCGGCCCCCTCGGCCCTCGACCTGCGCGACCGCAAGGTGCTGGGCTTCGCCGGCATCGGCCGCCCCGAGAAGTTCCGCGAGACCCTGACCGGCCTCGGTGCCGAGGTGATCGGCTTCCGAGCCTTCGACGACCATCACCCCTATCGTCCGCTGGAGGTGATGGAGCTGGTGGAGCGCGCGGTGGCTCAGGACGCCGTTCCGGTGACCACCGCGAAGGACGCGGTCCGCCTGCCGCCGCAGGCGCGGGCGATGGTGACGGTGGTGGCGGTGTCGCTGTCCTGGCAGGACCCGGCGGCGGTGACCGCCCTGCTGGATGACATCGCGCCGTAAACTACTGGCCCGGCATCGGCGGCACGACGAAGGCCGGATCGAGCCGCCGGTCGTACCAGTTCATCCGCCAGTCCAGATGCAGCCCGGTCGCCCGGCCGGTGGCGCCGACCGTGCCGATCACCGCCCCCTGCTTGATGTGCTCGCCCACCTTTGCCGCGACGGTGTCCAGATGGATGAAGGTGCTGGACAGCCCGTGGCCGTGATCGAGGATCAGGGTGCCGCCGGTGTAGTAGTGGTCCGTCGCCGCCAGGGTCACCAGTCCGTCGGCCGGCGCCACCACCGGCGTGCCCTTCGGTGCTGCGATGTCGATGCCGTAATGCGGCTGGCGCGGCTGGCCGTTCAGGATCCGCTGGCTACCGTAGACGCCGGAGATCCGGCCGGTGGCGGGCCAGATGAAGCCGGAGCGGAAGTCCGTCTCCGGCCTGTCCGTCGCCCGCGCCGCCTGGACCTCCTCCTGGTCGCGCTTGATCCGGTCCAGCACCTCCTGGGGCGGCGTCACCATGTTCTCCGGCAGCCCGTCGATCCGCTGGACCTGGAACTCCCGTGGCGCCACCTCCAGCGTCCGGGTCTCCACCGTCCCGTCCGGCGCGGTGATCACCAGGGTGGAGGCGGCCGGCGCGTCACGGTGGAAGCCGAAGACGAACACCCCGTCGCCATCCACCTGCACCGGGATCCCGTCGAGCACCAGCCTTGTGCCGGGCTCGGTCTGGCCGAAGACGATGCCGCCCTGGGTGAAAGCGCCGTTGAAGGAGGTCTCGGCCCGCGCCGCCACGGACAGCAGCACGAGGCAGGCAATCGCGAGCAGCCGGCGCATCAGAACAGGGTCTCCTGAGTCGGGGTGTCGGGCGCAGAGGCGGGGGCTGGCTTGGCCTTGGGCTTCGGCTTCGCACCGCCGCTCCCGCTGCCGATCACGGCGGACGTCTCGCCGTCGCGGAACCGCAGGGAGACGGTCTGGCCGGCGCTGGTCTCGGCGACAGCCTTCACGGGTGCTCCATTCTCGTCGCGCACGAGCGCAAAACCGCGTTCCAGCACCCGCTCGAAGGAATTGGCGTCCAGCAGCTTGCCGAGCGCGATCAACCGGTCCTCCTCGCTCTTCACCCGGCGGCCATAGGCCGAGCCGGCACCGCGCAGCAGCCGGGCGAGGTCCCGCTCGCCTTCGGCGATGGAGCGCTCGATCGGGCCGACCCGCAGCCCGCGCGCCACCGTGTCGAACCGACCCCGGGTGCGGGCCAGGATCTCCGCCGGCGACGGGATCGGCCGGTCGACCGCGTATTTCAGCCGGTCGAGCAGGGCGGTGATGCGGCTCTGCGACGTGCCGGAGGCATAATCCAGCCGCTGCTGCGCCTGCTCGATGCGCGCACCCGGGTCGCCGAGGCCACGGGCCAGACCGGACACGATCGTGCGCCCCTCGTTCAGGCGGCGGCTGACCGCCCCGGTCAGCCGGGCGGTGTCCTCGGCGATCCGGGCGATCAGGTCGGCGCGCACCGGCACGGCCATCTCGGCCGCCGCGGTCGGCGTCGGTGCCCGGCGGTCGCTGGCGAAGTCGATCAGAGTCGTGTCGGTCTCGTGGCCGACCGCGGAAATCAACGGAATCTCCGAGGCGGCGGCGGCGCGCACCACCTCCTCCTCGTTGAACGCCCAGAGATCCTCCAGGCTGCCGCCGCCGCGCGCGACGATCAGCAGGTCCGGCCGCGGCATCGGGCCGCCCTGCGCCGGCAGGCTGTTGAAGCCGCGGATGGCGCGGGACACCTGGTCCTTCGCGCCCTCGCCCTGGACCAGCACCGGCCAGACGATGACATGCACCGGGAACCGATCGGTCAGCCGGTGCAGGATGTCGCGGATCACCGCTCCGGTCGGCGAGGTGACGACGCCGATCACGGTCGGCAGGAACGGGATCGGCCGCTTGCGGTCGGCATCGAACAGCCCTTCGGCCGCCAGCCGCTTGCGCCGGTCCTCCAGCAGCTTGAGCAGCGCGCCCTCGCCCGCCAGCTCCATCTGCTCGATGACCATCTGGTACTTGGAGCGGCCGGGATAGGTGGTCAGCTTGCCGGTGGCGATGACCTCCATCCCGTCCTCGGGCTGGATCGACAGGCGCTGCGCCGCCCCGCGCCAGCACACCGCGTCGAGGACCGCGTTCTCATCCTTCAGAGTCAGATAGACGTGGCCCGATCCGGCGCGCATGGGCCGCGAGACCTCGCCGCGCACCCGCACCCGCTCGAAGCTGGATTCCACGGTGCGCTTCACCGCCAGGCTGATCTCGCCGACGGAGAACTCCGGAAGGTTGCCGGCCGAGTCCGGGCCTGAAGGGGGGGCTGCGTCTTCCATGAGTCTCCGTAACACCGATCGACCGCCGCCGTCACCGCCGACGATTTCAGGGCCAGCCGTTCATTCCCGCATCATTCTCAAGGACATCACAACCAATGGAAGATCAAATGAACAGCGCCATCATCCGACACGTCATGAACGGCGACTTCCGGGCCGCCGGCGCACTGGCCAAGCAGAACGGCCTGCCGGTCCATGCCGAACTCTCCCGGACCGCGGACTTCCTCTCCGCCACCGCCTGGCTGGCCGAGGCGTCGCCCGAGACCCTCATCCGCCGCGAGGCCGACAAGGTCCTGGCCGCGGTCGCGGCGATCTCGCCCCGCTGGGTGGAGAATGCGCAGCCGCGTCCCCTGGTTCCCGAGTTGGTGCCTCGCACCAAGGCCGCGTTCGACCGGTTGATGGTGCGGGCGCTCGACGACCGGGGCTACTACCACCCGCTCGACCTGCCCGGCATGGACGGCCCTCCCCCGCCACGACGCAGCAACGCACCCGATGCCACCGGCGCCTATCATCGGGCCGAATGGGACCTCGCCCGCCCGCTCCTGGAGCGAGCGTGCGGCGGCAGCCTGCAGGATCGGGTGATCGTCGATGCGGGCTGCGCCGACGGATTCTTCGCGCTGAACCTCGCCAGAACAGGCGCCCGGGTGCTCGCCCTGGATATCGCGGTGACCATGGTCCTGCGCACGGCGACCTTCGCCGCCATGGGCGACCTGCAGGACCGGATCACGGTCCAGCTCGGCCCGGCACAGGAACTGCCGGGGATCCTCGCCCGTCTGCGCCTCGGCGACCCGCGCTTTGACCGGGTGGACGCGATCTGCGCCCTGGGGCTGATCTATCATTTCGACGCGCTGGTTCCCGCGCTGGAGGCGCTGACAGGGCTGGGGGCGCCGATCCTGTTCGAGCTGCATGCCTGCCCGCCGGAGGACGAGGCCGCCGTCGATCCGGCGCGGCACCGCAACCCGGAGCCGGTCTCCCTGCCCTGGCTCATCCACTGGCTGGACGGCGCGGGTTTCGACACGGTGGCGGAGCCGGCCTGGCGGGTCACGGCCGACCGGCTGGCGGCCCGACCGACGCTCCTGCGCCAGGAGATGCTGCTGGCCGTGCCGAAGCGGTCACGATGAAGTGGCATGGCCCGGCGGCTCGGCGTATGGTCCGCGCCTGCCGCCGGGGCCGCGCCGGCGGCGGGACGACGGATCGGACTTGGAGAAGCCTGACATGCGCATTCTGGTCGTGGGTTCCGGCGGGCGCGAGCACGCCCTGTGCTGGGCCATTGCCGCCTCGCCCCTGGTGACGAAGCTGTTCTGCGCCCCGGGCAATGCCGGCATCGCCCGCGAGGCGGAATGCGTGCCGATCTCCGTCGACGACCACGACGCGCTGGTGGCGATCTGCCAGGAGAACGCCATCGACTTCGTCGTCGTCGGCCCCGAAGCGCCACTGGTCGCCGGGCTGGTCGACAGGCTGGATGCCGCCGGGATCAAATCCTTCGGCCCGACCGCCGCGGCCGCCGTGCTGGAAGGCTCCAAGGCCTTCACCAAGGATTTCTGCGCCCGCCACAACATCCCCACCGCCGCCTATGGCCGCTTCACCGACGCCGAGGCCGCCAAGGCCTATATCCGCCAGCAGGGCGCGCCCATCGTGGTCAAGGCCGACGGGCTCGCCGCCGGCAAGGGCGTGATCATGGCCGAGACGCTGGACCAGGCGCTTGAGGCGGTGGACGCGATCATGGCCGACCGGACCTTCGGCGAGGCCGGGGCCGAGATCGTTGTGGAAGAATGGATGATCGGCGAGGAGGCCAGCTTCTTCGCGCTGACCGACGGCAAGGCGATCCTGCCGCTGGCCGGCGCCCAGGACCATAAGCGGGTCGGTGACGGCGATACCGGCCCGAACACCGGCGGTATGGGCGCCTATTCCCCGGCCCCGGTGGTCGACGACGCCATGGCCGCGCGGATCGTGAAGGAAATCATCGAGCCCACCGTCGCCGGCATGGCGGCGGAGGGCCGGACCTTCCGCGGCGTGCTGTTCGCCGGGCTGATGATCACCGACGCCGGACCCAAGCTGATCGAGTACAACGTCCGCTTCGGCGATCCGGAATGCCAGGCGCTGATGCTGCGGCTGAAGGGCGACTTCCTGTCCGCCCTGATCGCCACCGCGGACGGGCAGATCGGCCACTTCCACCTGCGCTGGCACGAGGAGACCGCGCTCTGCGTGGTCATGGCCGCCAACGGCTATCCGGGGTCCTACGAGAAGAACACGGTCATCGCCGGCACCGAGGCGGTCGAGAATGACGACGTGGTGGTGTTCCACGCCGGTACGGCCCGGGGCGAGGACGGCAGCCTGCTTGCCACCGGCGGCCGGGTGCTGGGCGTCACCGCCATCGGCAAGGACGCGGCCGAGGCCCGGGCACGGGCCTATGCGGCGGTGGACGGGATCGACTGGCCGGGCGGATTCTGCCGACGCGACATCGCCTGGCGGGCGCTGAAGGCCTGACGACGTTCAGGCGCTCTTCCGCGCCTCGGCCACGAAGGAGCGCGGCGTCCGGCCGGTGACCGCGCGGAAGGCATGGGCGAAGGCGCTCGGCGTCTCGAAACCCACGTCATAGGCCACGGCCGTGATCGCCCGTCCCTCGCACAGCCGTTCGACCGCCACCAGGATCCGGGACTGGCGCCGCAGGTCGCGGAACGTCATGCCGGTCTGCGCCCGGATCGCCCGGATCAGGCTGCGCTCGGAGAAGCCCAGGCGCTTCGCCCATTGCGCCAGCGTGACCTGGCTCGCCGGCTCGGTGTTGAGATGGGTCACCAGGGTCGCGATGCGCGGATCGGCCGGTGCCGGCAGGCGCAGCGGCGGCAGTCCAGCCCCCGCCATCTCGTGCAACAGGATATAGAGCAGCGCCGGACGCACTCCCGCGTCGGTCCCTTCGGCGAGCCGGACGAGCACTTCGCGCAACAGCGGCGATACGGCGACCATCCGCACCTCCGGGAGCGCCACCGGACAGGCCGGGCTCAGATAGGCGGTGCGCATGCCCACCTCTCCGTCGCAGCGGATCTCGTGTTCCATCCCCGCCGGGATCCACAGGGCCCGGCCGAGCGGCAGGAACCAGATCCCGCCATCCGCCACCACCCGCATGGCGCCGGAGATGGCGTGGATAAGCTGATGGGCGGGATGGGTGTGCGGCTCGATCGCAGTACCGGAGCCATAGGTCAGCGCGAAGCCGACCACGTCGGGCCGGCCGGCGTCCGGCATCTCGGGATCTGGCATCTCCGGATCTGGCATCTGAGGATCAGTATCGGACATATTATCGACAGACAGTAGGAGAGGCCCGCGGCAGGCTGCAACACCCACTCCCGCCGAGGCCGCCATGTCCCGCATCGAGCTGTCGCTCTTCGTCAACGCCGCGCATTTCCTGACCCATTACGCGCTGCTGATCCTTCCGACCGCGGCCCTGGCCATCGCTCCCGCCTGGGGGATGAGCTTCGCCGACGTGATGCTGACCGGTTCGCCGCTCTATGCCGCCTTCGCGCTCGGAACCCTGCCGGCCGGCTGGCTGGGGGACCGGCTCGACCGGTTGGCCCTGATCGCGGTCTTCTACCTCGGCATCGGCGCCGCCGGTGTCGGGATCTCCCTGACGGACGGCCCGACCGGCCTCGCCATCGGTCTCGGCGCGCTGGGCCTGTTCGCCGCGATCTACCACCCCGTCGGCCTCGCCCTGCTCGCCGAAGGCGGCACCCGGGCAGGACGGGCCCTCGCGGTCAACGGCGTGTTCGGCAATCTCGGCCTGGCGGGGGCGGCCGCGGCGACGGGCGTGCTGGCGCAGGCCTGGGGATGGCAGGCCGCCTTCGCCGTTCCCGGCGGGGCCTCGCTGCTGCTCGGCGGGCTGCTCCTGGCGCGGGCCGGCCTGCGCGGCGACCGCCGGCACACGGCACGGACGGTCGCCGCGCAGGGCCCTGTCGACAGGTCGCAGGAGAAGTCGGTCTTCGCCGTGGTCTGCGTCTCGGCCCTGCTGGGCGGGCTGATCTTCAACCTGGTCACCATCGCCCCGCCGAAATTCCTGGACGAGCGTCTGGCCCGGGACGGCACCGATCTCGCCTGGATCGGCCTGTCCACCGGGCTGGTCTTCGCGGTGGCGGCGGTCGCGCAGCTCCCGGTGGGCGAACTGCTGGACAGGATCGGCGCGCGCCCGGTCCTGAGCGCCCTGCTCGCCGCCCAGGCCGTCCTGTTCCTCGCCCTGTCCCAGGCGACCGGATGGGCGGCCCTGGCCCTGGCGCTGCTCGCGGTGACCTGCCTGTTCGCGGAGATCCCGATCACCACCTGGCTGCTGGGCCGGCATCTGGCACCGGCTATCCGGTCCCGGGCCATCTCGGTGGAATACACGCTGTCCCTGGGCGTCGGCTCGGTCGCCGCCCCGCTGCTCGCCCTGCTGCACGGCGCCGGGATCGGCTTCTCCATGCAGTTCGTCGGGCTGGCATTGTGCGCCGGTGTCGTGCTCGTTGCCGCGCGCCGGCTTCCTGCTCCCGCCTAGCCTAACCGTCCCGCTTCGGCATCAGCTCCTTCTTCAGCGCACCCCAGTCCCAGCCGACCACCCGGGAGCGGTGCAACCCCTCCGGCAGGTTGGTGTGCGCCGTCGATCCGGCGACCAGCACACCGACGAGGTTCAGGTTCGCGCGTTTGGCGAACTTCACCTCCTCGTTCACGTTCCGGCTCACCCCCGACATCGGCGTCACCAGAACCAGGGCGACGGTGGCGGCGCGCATGCGCTCGGTGACCACAACCTCCTTGTGGCGGGGATCTAAATCTTCACGTTTTGATGCGCCCGTCACCTGCACCGGCCAGTTCTGCTCCGCCATCTCGTGCAGAAACTTGCGGGCAGTCAGCCTTTCGCGGGCCAGATCGAAGATCACGTGTATCCGGGTAACGTCTTCAGCCATCGCCTAGTGCAACTTTTCCGAAAAATACCGCCAAAATCCCCGACGGGCATTAAGGTTTAGTTAGGGATTTCTGTGTCTCATGTCGCCAGCCCGTCAAGCTTAGCGGACGAGAGACAGATGCATCGAGCTGACGCACACCTTCTCGATGGGACGACGGACGCGTCCGCGCCGAACCAGAATGCGGCCGACAAGGGCGCGCGCCTGCTTGAGGCCGTCGACAACACGCTTGTGTACGCGTTCCAGCCGATCGTCAACATCGATACCGGCATCGCCTTCGGATACGAGGCCCTGCTGCGGGGCGTCGACCAGGCCGGATACGCCTCGATCGCCGAGTTCTTCGACACCGCCTATCAGTGCGGCGTGCTGGAGGAGGTCGAGCGTCGGCTGCAGCGCAAGGCGGTGGATTCCTTCGTCAAGCTGCCGAGCCGCACCGCGATCCTGTTCCTGAACGTCGACGCCCGGCTGCTGGCCTCTGGCGGGCGCACGATCATCGACGGCATGGCCGCCGCCATCGCCGCCAGCGGGCTGAGCGCCGACCGGTTCTGCCTGGAGCTCCCGGAAACCCAGGACATCGTCGCCGGCGACGACGCCCTGCCCGTCATGCACCAGATCTCCGGGGCCGGCGTGCGGCTGGCGCTGGACGATTTCGGCCAGGGCTATTCCCGCCTGCGCCTGCTGCACGAGCTGCAGCCGAACTTCGTGAAGATCGACCGCTACTTCGTCAACGGCGTCTCGGCCGATCCGAAGCGGCGCCTGTTCCTGTCCCGGCTGGTCGACATCATGCATGTCTTCGGCATCGCCATGGTGGCGGAAGGGGTTGAGACCGAGGCGGATTTCCGCACCTGCAAGGATCTCGGCTTCGACTACGTCCAGGGCTACCTGATCCAGAAGCCGACCACCGATCTCGACCACATCCTGTCGCTCTACCCGATCGTCGCGGGCATCAACGCCCGCGAGCGGCGCAACCGCTCCACCGACAAGTCGCGCCTGCAGGGCCATCTGGAGATGCTGCCGACCATGTCGATCGACCTGCCCATGGTCGAGGTCTTCGACATGTTCCGCCAGCACCGGGACCTGAGCGTCATTCCGGTGGTGGACCAGGCCGGCGTGCCGGTCGGCGTGGTCGGGGATACCGACCTGAAGGCCTATGCCTATTCCCCGTTCGGCCGCGACCTCATCGCCAACAAGGCCTATGGCCGGTCCCTGCGCGACCTGGTGCGCTCCTGCCCGACCGCCAGCGTCGACATGCCGATCGAGAAGATCCTGGAGATCTTCGCCCACCGCTCCGATGCGCCGGGCATCCTGATGGTCGAGCGCGGCCGCTATGCCGGGTTCATGAGCTCCACCGCCCTGCTCAAGGTACTGCATGAGAAGACGGTGGCCGCCGCCCGCGACCAGAACCCGCTGACGCGGCTGCCCGGCAACCTGTCGATCGGCGACTGGGTCAGTGACGCGCTCGAGGATCTGGAGACCAGTGTCGTGCTGGCCTATTTCGACTTCGACAGCTTCAAGCCGTTCAACGACACCTACGGCTTCCGCAACGGCGACCGGGCGATCCAGCTCTTCGCCGAGCTACTGCAGAAGCATGCCGCCGACCATGACGCCTTCATCGGCCATATCGGCGGCGACGACTTCTTCGCCGGCTTCCGCTGCGAGGATCCCGACCAGGTGACCGAGCAGGTGGCCGGGCTGATCAAGCGCTTCGCCCATGACGTGGAGAGCTTCTACGACGCCGAGACGCGGGAGCGGGGCTTCCTGGAAATGCGCGGCCGCGACGGCAAGTTGAACCGCTACGGCCTGCTCACCGTCAGCGCCGGGCTGCTGAACCTGCGGGCCGGGCGCGACGAGGTGCCGATCGACACGGTGATGGATGCGATCGCCCGCCTGAAGAAGGAAGCCAAGCAGGCAGTCAGCGGGATGGCGGTCAGCCGGCTGGGCTGACGCCGTCCCGGTCAGCGGATCAGCGACGGGATCTTCAGGATCTTGAACGGCCCGACGGCGAGGCGGCCGTCCTGCAGGGTCAGCGGCGCCTGCACGGACGGGGAGCCGCCGTCGCTGCCGGTACGCGAGAAGGCGGCCGTCGCCAGCCGCAGCAGGGCCGCCACGTCCTCCGCCAGCAGGCCGCGATCCACCGCCCGGTCGATCATCGCCGGTAACCCCCGCATCTCGGCCGAGGCCGCCCCCTCCGGCCGCATCATGCCGTCCAGGGTGAAGGTGCCGTCGGCCGTCAGGTCCAGCGGCCGCCAGTTCAGCCCCAGATGCTCCACATCGATCACCCCGCCCGCATCCCGCCACAGGGCGAGCGACGGCGGGTCGAGGGAGATCGGCAGGGGGCCGCGCACACTCGCCCGGATGCGCCCGTCGGCCGGCCCCTCGAAGGGCAGGTTCGGGGTCAGGATATCGGTCGGCTCCAGCGCGTCGGCCGAGACGAAGAACTGCAGGGTCGCCGGTATGTCGCCGCCATCCTGACGGGGCGGCGTCGGGTCGGCCTCCACCTGCAGCCGGTCCGCCCGGGCGATCACCTGACGTTCCCGGTCGATGGCGACCGCGTGCCGCAGGTCGAGGGTCAGGTGATCGAGTTCGCCCGGCGCGAAGCGGATCGCCCCGGCGGCGTCGGACGCCGTCAGGCCGACGGTCAGCGACGGTGCCTGCCAGGCGCCAGTCACCGGCCCGGGACTGTCCAGATGCAGGGTGAACGGCTCCCACGGCCGGGCGGAGATCACCAGCGTGTCGGTCGCCGTCATCAGCTCCCGCTGGCCGTCGGTGCGGCCCCAGATCACGTCCACATAGGTGAAGCGGATCGTCAGCGGGAAGCCGTCGAGCACCCGGTCGCCATGGGTCAGCCGGTCGCCGACGGAGCGGCGGTAGTCCATCCAGCCGTCGATCGAGGCGCGGAGCTGGATCGAGAGCAGGACCCAGCCGATGCTCCAGGCGATGGCCGCGAAGGCGAGCGCCGCGAAGGCGATCATCACCCAGAACCGCCGCCGGCTCGGGCGCGGGGACGGCGGGCCGCTCGGAGAGGGGGGATCGACGGGGTCGCTTGCGGTGGTCATTGCCTGCGCCTAGGTGCTTGGACGAGAAGAATAGGGATCGGAACGGCGACGGGGAAGAGATGTGGATGCGCGTAGCATGACCGCCAGTGGTGACGGTACCGGCTCCGGCGACATATGGGTGTTCGGCTACGGCTCGCTGATGTGGCGGCCGGGATTCGAGCATATCGACCGGGCCGACGCGCTGCTGCGCGGCTACCGGCGCCGGCTCTGCGTCGTCTCGCGCCACCACCGGGGCACGGCGGCCCGCCCGGGCCTGGTGATGGGCCTCGACCGGGGCGGAGCCTGCCGGGGCGTGGCCTACCGGGTGCCGGAAGCGGCCGTGCCGGAGACCCTGGCCTATCTCGACGAGCGCGAGATCGCCCATTATCCGGTGTATCGCCGCAGCCTGGTCACGGTCGACCTGAAGACCGGCGGACGGCAGCGGGCGGTGACATACACGGTGGACCGGCGCGAGGCGGACTATGCCGGGGCGCTGAGTGTGGAGCAGCAGGCCGCCATCGTCGCCGGCGCCCACGGCCTGTCCGGCCCGAATCCGGACTACCTGCGCCAGACCGTGGCCCATGTGCACGCGATGGGCCTGCGCGACCGGTCCCTGGAAGCGGTGCTCGCCGCCCTGGCCACGCCGTCAGAGACCTGGGAAGAGCTGGCGCGCCGTACCCTCGGTCTCTAGCGCCGGGCGGCGAAGAAGTCCTTCAGCAACTGAGACGCCGCCGTCTCCTCCACCCCGCCGACCACCTCGGGCCGGTGGTGGCAGGTCGGCTGGGTGAAGATCCGGGGACCGTGCTCGACGCCGCCGCCCTTGGGATCGTAGGCGCCGAAGATCAGCCGGCGGATGCGGGCATGGGCGATCGCCTGGGCGCACATCGCGCAGGGCTCCAGGGTCACCACCAGATCGCACTCGACCAGCCGGGGGGAGCCGAGCACCTGCGCCGCCGCCCGCAGCGCCAGGATCTCCGCGTGGCCGGCCGGGTCGGGCGGGCTCTCCACCCGGTTATGGGCGCGGGCGATCACCTGGCCCGTGCGGTCGAGCACCACGGCGCCGACGGGCACCTCGCCGGCCGCGGCGGCGAGCCGGGCCTGCTCCAGGGCGATGGCCATCGGTGGGGTCGGTCGGTCCATGCGATTTGCATAGGGGCAGGCGCGCCGGGTGTCCATCGCCGCCGCGCATGCAGCAACATTGCGATCCGCCGCCGCGCGCGGTACACGCAGGGGGATGAACGCACCCCGCAAATCCGCCGACAGATCCACCGACCGGCCGTCCAGCCGTCCCGGCAAGCCGGCGCCGCGCCCAGTCGCCGAGTTGGAGGCCCTGTTCGAGGACTCCCGCGGCGCCGAACGGATCGCAAAGCGCCTGGCCCGCGCCGGGCTGTGCTCGCGCCGGGATGCCGAGCGCTGGATCGCCGACGGCCGGGTCGCGGTCGACGGCAGGCTGCTGGACAGCCCGGCGGTCACGGTCACCGACGAGAGCGAGATTGTGGTCGACGGCAAGCCGCTGCCGAAGATCGAGCCGCCGCGCCTGTGGCGCTACCACAAGGACCGCGGCACGGTGACCACCGCCCGCGATCCCGAAGGCCGCAAGACCGTGTTCGACGCCCTGCCGCCGGACATGCCGCGGGTGATCACCGTCGGCCGCCTCGACCTGGACAGCGAGGGGCTGCTGCTGCTGACCAATGACGGCGCCCTGGCGCGCTATCTGGAGCTGCCGTCCACCGGCTGGACAAGGCGCTACCGGGTTCGGGTGTTCGGACCGCTGGACGAGAAGGCGCTGGACGGGCTGAAGCGCGGCGTCACCATCGACGGGGTCGCCTACGGCTCGATCGACGTGACCATCGACAAGGCCTCGCGGACCAATTCCTGGCTGACCGTCGGCATCAAGGAAGGCAAGAACCGCGAGATCCGGCGGGTGATGGAGCATCTGGGCCTGAGCGTCAGCCGGCTGCTGCGGATCTCCTACGGACCGTTCCAGCTCGGCGACATCCCGCCGGGCGGGGTCGAGGAAGTGAAGACCCGGGTGCTGAAGGGCCAGCTCGGCCTGGATACCGGCGACGAGACCGGGCGCGCCAAGGCCAAGCCGAAACGCACCGGCACCAAGCCGCCGGGAGCGAAACCGGCATCGGCCGCCGCCAAGTCGGATCAGGCTAAGCGGGGCCCGGGAAAACATGGCCAGGGTAAGCCTGCAGCCGCCAAGCCCGGCCCCTCACGCAACAAGGATTCAAGCCGTGCGGATCATCGCCGGAAAACACCGCGGAACTAACCTGCTCTCGCCGGAAGGCCTGGACACCCGTCCGACCCCGCAGCGGGTGCGCGAGGCGGTGTTCAGCATGCTGGAGAGCGGCCGGTTCGGCACGATCCTGCGCGACCGGGTGGTGCTCGACCTGTTCGCCGGCACCGGCGCGATGGGGCTGGAGGCGCTGTCGCGGGGGGCCGAGCGGGTGGTGCTGGTCGACAACCATCCGACCGCGCTGGACGCCCTGCGGGCCAATGTGGAGAAGCTGCGGGCCGGTGCCCGGGCGCAGGTGCGCTCCGGCGACGCCTCGCGCTGGCACGAGCGGGCCCAGGTCGCCTGCGGCGTGATCTTCATGGACCCGCCCTATGGCAGCGAGGCCTGGGTGCCGGCGCTGGCGGCGGCGGCGAAGACCGGCTGGATCGGCGACGATACGGTGGTGGTGATCGAAACCGACCGGCGCGAGCGCACCGAGATCCCGGACGGGTTCGAGGTGCTGGACGAACGCAGCTACGGCCGCGCGCGGATCCTGATGCTGGGCAAGGCGTCGGCGGACGGGGACACCCACGAAGACGGGCCAGCCTGATCCCTATCTTTTCTCGTCTTCCCGGCCCTGCGCCGGGACCGAGGCCGACGCTCGCCGGAGCCTCTCAGAACACGCCGACCGCTCCAGCCGTCCCAGTCCTGGATCCCGGCGGAAGGCCGGGAAGACAGTCAGGAGAAGGGCGAGACATCAATCCCCCCACTCCCCTACCGTCATCCTGACGCACGTCAGGATCTGCGGTGCACCGGCGTCCGTGGATTGGTCCTGAATTGAATTCAGGACGACGGGTACGTCCCTCAGAACCGGATCTGCACCTTCATCGCCTGCCTGCGGTCCGCCGCCGTCCGGAACGCCGTCATCGCGTCCTCGATCGGGAAGCTGTGGCTGAGCAGGGGACCCGTATCGATCCGGCCCGACCCGAGCAGCGCCACCGCCGTCGGAAACTCCCGGGCGAAGCGGAACGAACTCTTCAGGGTCAGTTCCTTCACCATCACGTAGTCCGCCGCGATCGTGATCTTCGGATCGGCATAGGTCCCGACCTGAACCAGCACCCCGCCGGGGGCCAGCGCCTCAAGGCAGGCGCGCTGGGCGTGCGGATTGCCCGAGCACTCGAACGCCACGTCGAACCGCCCGCGCGGATGGGCCAGGTCGGCCAGCCCGTCCGGCGACCTCGCCACATTCACCGCCCGGGTCGCCCCGAGCGCCTCGGCGGCCTTCAGCGGCTCGTCCATCACGTCGGTGATCACGGTCTCCACCGCCCCGCCCAGACGGGCAACCACCAGACACAGGGCGCCGATAGGACCCGCCCCCGTCACCAGCACCCGGCGACCGAGCATCGGGCCGGCATGGCCTGCGGCGTGCAGGCAAACCGACAGCGGCTCGGCCAGGGCGGCGACCCCCGGATCGGTCCCCGCCGGCACCGTCACGCATTGCCGCGCCTGGGTGGCGAAGGTCTCGGCGAACAGGCCCTGGGCATGGGGGAACCGGCGCGACGAGCCGAGGAACAGCATGTCGGCGCAGAGGTTCTCCCGGCCCGTGCGGCAGAAGGGACAGGTGCCGCAGGGATGGCTCGGGTTGATCGCCACCGGGTCGCCGACCGCCAGGCCTTCCACACCGGGGCCGACCTCCGCGATCCGCCCCGCCGCCTCGTGGCCGAGCACGAAGGGTTCGCGCACCGGGAAGTCGCCCATGCGGGCATGGTGGAAGTAATGCAGGTCGGAGCCGCAGATGCCGCCCGCCTCGACCCGGACCCGGACCTCGCCCGTGGCCAGGGGGCGCTCGTCCCGGGGCTCGACCCGCAGGTCCTCGATGCCGTGCAGGACGGTCGCGCGCATCGGGGCCCCTCCTACTCGGCCGCCTGGCTCTTGGTTTCCAGATCGGCGTGCTCGCGCTCGAACCTCCACACATCCTCGAAGCCCATGGCCTTGGAGAAGGTCATGAAATCGGCGATCGGCACCTCCAGCTCGGTGGAGGCGCCGGTGCGCTTCAGGGTGGAGTAGACCGAGTTCAGGGCATGCCCCACCGCCAGGAAGCCGGCCGCAGGATAGATCGCGAGCTGGTAGCCGATCTCGGCATACTGCTCGGCGGTCAGCACCGGCGTCTTGCCGCCTTCCACCACATTGACCAGCAGCGGCAGGTCGAAGCGCTTGCCGATGATCTCCATCTCTTCCACGGATTCCGGCGCCTCCACGAACAGGATGTCGGCCCCGGCCTTGGCGAAGGCCTCGGCCCGGCGCAGCGCCTCGTCCAGCCCGTGGGCGGTGCGGGCGTCGGTGCGGGCGATGATGAGAAAGTCGGAACTGTCCCGCGCCTCGGCCGCGACCTTGATCTTGGCCGCCGCCTGGTCGATCGGGATGACCTTGCGGTTCGGCGTGTGGCCGCATTTCTTGGGGAATTCCTGGTCCTCAAGCTGGATCGCCGCCGCCCCGGCCCGCTCGTAGCCCTTCACGGTGTGGTCGACATTGAGAAGCCCGCCATAGCCGGTGTCGCCGTCGCAGATCAACGGCGCCTTCGACAGCTCCGAGAGGGTGCGCACCCGCTCCACCATGTCGCGGTAGGAGGCGAGCCCGGCGTCGGGCAGGCCCAGATGCGAGGCGACCGTGCCGTAGCCGGTCATGTACAGCGCGTCGAAGCCCATGGCATCGGCCAGCCGCACCGACACGCCGTCGAACACGCCGGGTGCCGTGAGAAGCTTGCCCTTCTGGAACTTGCTCTTGAGGGTGGCCATTTCCGTTCATCCTCCCGTGGATCCTGTTTGCCGGGAGGGTACGCCGAGGCGGGCGGCGATCAAAGGGGCGGAAACGCAGGGGGGCGGAAACGCGGGTTGGGTTTGGGGGAAGGTGCTCCCCCCTCCCTCTTCCATTCCCCGGATTTATTCCGGGGCGAGGCCCGGGGCAGGCGCGGAGGTCATCCAGAAAGCCCCAGACTCCGCTTGGCCCGGCGGCTCACCCCGGAATAAATCCGGGGAGTGAGGAAGGAGAAATACGGAAAGCTCCCTTCAGAAATCCGTCGTGCGGCCCTTGTGCTCCCAGTCGCCGAAGCGGGTCGGTTCCGGGCCGTTGTAGCCGCCGCGCTCGGGCGGCAGGTCCTTGGCGGCGGCGCGGGGATCGAGCTGGGCCGGAACGGCCACCTCCTCGCCCGGCGCGGGGACGCGCCTGGCGCGGGCGGAGGGCGCCGGCGCCTCCTTCGTCTGCGGGACGGAGATCTGACGGAACTGGGGCTGCTTCGGCTCGTTCATGACCAGCGATATAGGGCGTTGCGCGCCGTTCCGCCAGATCTTGAAGGGGCACCGCGGCCCCCACACATGCAGTCGGGTTTCACGGGTATCGGCACAGGAGAGCACCGGCATGGTTCGGGTCAGCCTGATGATCGCCGCGCTGACGGCGCTGTTCATGGGTGTGGGCTATCTGCTCGGCGGCAGCGGCGGCATGATCATCGCGCTGGTCCTGGCCGGCGGAATGAACCTGTTCGCCTACTGGAACTCCGACAAGATAGTGCTCCGCATGCACGGTGCGCGGCAGATCGGGCGGGCGGAACTGCCCTGGTTCCACGACATGATCGGCCAGCTCGCCCAGCGCGCCGACCTGCCGATGCCGAAGGTCTACCTGATCGACCAGGACCAGCCCAACGCCTTCGCCACCGGCCGCGATCCGGAGAACGCCGCCGTCGCCGCCACCACCGGGCTGCTGCGCACCCTCTCCCACGAGGAGATCGCCGGGGTGATGGCCCATGAGCTGGCCCATGTGAAGAACCGCGACACCCTGATCATGACCATCACCGCCACCATCGCCGGTGCCATCTCCATGCTGGCGAACATGGCGATGTGGAGTTCGTTCTTCGGCGGCAACCGCAACAACCCGATGGGCATCATCGGCGTGCTGGCGATGACCATCCTCGCCCCGCTGGCCGCGACCCTGGTGCAGATGGCGATCAGCCGGGTTCGGGAATACGACGCCGACCGGATCGGCGCGGAAATCTGCGGCCGGCCGCTCTGGCTCGCCTCGGCGCTGCAGAAGCTGGAGGACGGGGCGCGGCGGATCGACAACCACGCCGCCGAGAACAACCCGGCGACGGCGCATATGTTCATCGTCAATCCGCTGCACGCCCATGCCCTGGACGGCCTGTTCGCCACCCACCCGCCGATGCGCGAACGCATCGCCCGGTTGATGGCCATGGCCGGGCAGGACCTGCCCCAGCGGGGGCCGTGGGGGTAGGTCACCGCCCACGCATCAGCCTCGTCATCCTGAACTCGATTCAGGATCAACGCCCCGTCGGCGCCGGATGCTTGGTCCTGACTTGCGTCAGGACGACGACTGAATTTCAGGCCTTCCCGAGGAACCCGAGGACCGCCTCGTCGAACAGGTTCGGCTGCTCGATATTCGCCAGATGCGCCGCTTCGGGCAGGATCTCCAGTTTCGAGCCCTCGATGCGCTTATGGATCTCGCGGGCGGCGTCCGGGGTGGTGCCGGGGTCGTCGGCGCCGACGACGACCAGGGTCGGGGCGGTGATGGCCTGGATGGTGTCGCGCTGGTCCATCGACTGGATCGCCCGGCAGCAGCCGACGAAGCCCGCCACCGGCGTGTTCAGGATCATCTCGCGCACCTTGTCGACGGCGCCGGGGTCGCGTTTCTGGAACGGCTCGGTGAACCAGCGCATGATCGTGGCGTCGACCACCCCGGCCATGCCCTCGACCTGGGCGGTGTCGATCCGGCCCTCCCACAGCTCCGCCGGGCCCATGTAGCAGGCGGTGTCGCAGAGCACGAGCCGGTCGACCCGACCGGGATGCAGGGTGGCCAGCCGCTGGCCGACCATGCCGCCCTTGGACAGGCCGCAGAAATCCGTCTTGTCGATGCCGAGATGGTCGAGCAGGCCGACCGCGTCGTCGACCAGGGTCTCGATGCTGTAGGCGCCCTCCGGGGCCGACGACTTGCCGTGACCGCGGCTGTCGTAGCGGATCACCTTGTAGAGCTTGCGGAACGCCGGCATCTGCGGATCCCACATGTGCAGGGTGGAGGCCAGCGAGTTGGAGAACAGGATGGGCGGCCCGTCCTCCTGGCCGGAAATCTCGTAGTGCAGATCGATGCCGTTGATCTTGGCGTGCGGCATGGCGCTTCCCCGCGTGGTTCTTCGTTGAGTCCGATGGATGGGCGTCCGATGGATGGATTGTCGTTCCGGACCGGTCCGTCCATTACACCGCCCCACCGCCCCGGCGTCGACCCTCGACCTCGACATCGCCCGTCCCAGGGTGTCGAATGATCCGGTGCCCGCCCTGAGGACCGATATGCCCATCTCTCCCCTGACCGTCGACGACCTGTACCGCCACACCGACCTCTCGGGGCTCGGCTTCCGGACCACCAAGGACCTGGAGCCGGTCGACACCCTGATCGGCCAGGACCGGGCGCTGGAGGCGGTGCGCTTCGCCGCCAGGATGCGGGGCCGGGGCTACAACCTCTTCGTCATCGGGCCCAAAGGTTCCGGCAAGCATGCCGCCGTGCGGGGCTACCTGCAGGAGCGCGCCACCCGGTTCCCGTCCGGCGACGACTGGGTCTATGTCAACGACTTCAAGGACCCGCACCGGCCGATCGCCCTGCGTCTGCCGCCCGGCGAGGGGCCGGACCTGCACCGCCGGATCGAGAAGCTGATCTCCGACCTCACCGCCTCGGTCGCCGCGGTGCTGGAGGGCGAGGAGTATCGCGGCCGGCGCGAGGCCATCGACCAGGACTTCGCCAAGCAGGGAGAGCAGGCGCTGGAGAGCGTCGCCGCCGCCGCCAAGGAACGGGAGCTGCTGCTGGTGCGCACCGAGCAGGGCTTCGCCGTGGTGCCGGAGGATGGCGGCAAGCCGATGGCCCAGGAGAAGTTCAACGCCCTGCCCGAGGTCCGGCGCGAACGGCTGCAGGCGAGCATCCAGGAGGTCCAGGCGCTGCTGCGCGACGCCCTGCACAAGGCGCCGCTGCTGGAGCGCGACCGCCAGAAGGCGATCCGGGCGCTGAACGACAGCGTCGCCCGCTCCCTGGTGGACGAGGAGATCACCGAGGTCCGCCAGGGGCTCACCCCGACCGAGGAACTGGCGACCTGGCTCGCCGCCCTGGAGGAGGATCTGATCGAGAAGATCCATCTCTTCGCCCAGCCGCCGGAGGCCCAGCAGGGCCCCGGCCCGACCGACCCGGCCGCCGCCCCCGACCCGCAGCGCCGGTTCCGGGTCAACGTCTTCGTCACCCACGACCCCGAGGCGGGCGCGCCGGTGATCATCGAGGACCATCCGACTCTCGGTCGTCTGGTCGGCCGGATCGAATACCGCGCCCAGATGGGCTCGATGCTGACCGACTTCACCCTGATCCGGCCCGGTGCCCTGCACTGCGCCAATGGCGGCTACCTGCTGATCGACGCACGCAAGCTTCTGCAGCAGCCCTTCGCCTGGGATGCGCTGAAACGGGCGCTGTACAACGCCCGGGTCTCGATCGAGAGCCCGCAGGACGCGGCCACCACCGCGCTCGCAGTGTCGATCCAGCCGGCCGACATCCCGCTCGCGGTGAAGGTGGTGCTGTTCGGCGACCAGCAGCTCTATCACACCCTGGCGGCGGCCGATCCGGACTTCGCCGACCTGTTCAAGGTGGCGGCCGATTTCGACGACATCATGGAGCGCGACGCCGAGCATGATGTGCTCTACGCCCGGCTGATCGCCACGATCCAGGCCAACGAGACCCTGCGCCCCTTCGACCGCAAGGCGGTGGAGCGGGTGATCGAGCACTGCTCACGGCTGGTCGCCGACCGCGAGCGGGTGACGACCCGGGTCGGGCTGATCGCCGACCTGATGCGGGAATCCGACTACCAGGCGCGCGAGCACAACCACAAGGTCGTGGTGGAGGCCGATGTGGAGGCCGCCCTGGAGGCCTATCGCCGCCGCTCGGACCGGATCGAACGGCGCATGCGCGAGCAGATCCTGGCCGAGACCATGCTGATCGACACCGAAGGTGCCGAGGTCGGCCAGGTCAACGGGCTCAGCGTGCTGCAGCTCGGGACCCACAGCTTCGGCCGGCCGACCCGCATCACCGCGCGCGTGCGCCCGGGCAACGGCAAGGTCGTCGATATCGAGCGCGAGGTGGAGCTGGGCGGCCCGCTGCATTCCAAGGGCATGCTGATCCTGCAGGGGTACCTCGCGGCGACCTACGCCACCGACGTCCCCGCCTCGCTGCAGGCCAGCGTGGTGTTCGAACAGTCCTATGGCGGGGTGGACGGGGACAGCGCGTCCTCCACCGAGCTCTACGCCCTGCTCTCGGCCCTGTCCGAGGTGCCGATCCGCCAGGGCATCGCCGTGACCGGCTCGGTCAACCAGATGGGCGACGTGCAGGCGATCGGCGGGGTCAACGAGAAGATCGAGGGGTTCTTCGACATCTGCGCCGCCCGTGGCCTGACCGGCGAACAGGGGGTGATGATCCCGGCCGCCAACACCCGCCACCTCATGCTCAAGCAGGAGGTCCGCGATGCGGTGAAGGCCCGCAAGTTCAGGATCTGGGCGGTGTCGACCATCGCCGAGGGGATCGAGATCCTGACCGGCGTGCCCGCCGGCCCGCGCGGGGCCGACCGTCTCTATCCGGACGGCACGATCAACGCCAGGGTGGAAGCCCGGATGCGGGACTTCGCCGAGACCCGCCGCCGGTTCGCCGCGCGAGAGGCTTAGGCCCGAGGCTCCGGCCCGGTCCACTCGCTGACCACGTCCTCATAGGCCGGGCGGCCGCGCTCGGTCGGTGCCTCGGTGGGCGTGCCGATATAGATGAAGCCGATGATGTCGGTCTCCGCGCTGTGGCCCAGCGCCTCCTTCACCGTCGGGTGGAAGGCCGGCCATTCGGTCAGCCACTGGGCCGCGAAGCCGCTGGCATGGGCGGCCACCAGGATGTTCTGGCACAGGGCGCCGCCGGACAGCCGCTGCTCCAGCTCCGGGATCTTGGGATGGTGCGGGTCGATCTTGGAGGTCACCGCCAGGAGCACCGGGCTGCGCGTCGGGCGCAGACGCTCCATGTCCACCAGGCGCTTCTCGGCCCCCGGATTGTCGGCCAGGTAGACCGAGGCGAACACGTCGCCCAGGGCGAGCTGCCCCTCCTTGAGCAGGATCTGGACCCGCCAGGGGCCGATCTTTCCGTGATCGGGCACCCGAAGGCCGGCGGCGATGATCTTCTTCAGGGTTTCGGCGTCGGGCCCGGGCTCGCCCAGGTTCTTGGCGACGACGGACCGGCGCGTCAGCAGCAGGTCGAGCGTGTCGGGGGAAGCGGCGGCCGCATAGGTTTCGGCGACGGACATGTGAACTGGCTCCGATTGAGTATGCCGCGAAGATAGGGTTCCATACCGTCGTGGCAAAGAGCGGATGGTGCAAGCCGATTTTGCGAATCACTTGCAACAAGCGATTTTGCCCTGGAAATATCTGGGATTTTATGCATTATCGGCCGGTCGCCAAAAGGGCGATTCCCGGCCGACCGGCCCCCGAAAGAAGTTCGGAGGATACGATGTTCCAGACCGCCATCGCCCGACTGTCCGTCGCCGCCCTGCTGCTTGGCCTGCTGGGCGCCTGCAATCCCTATGTCTGGGGAGGCGGCGCGCTGGCCGTCGGCCCGCAGCTTGCCACAGGGCGCAACGGCTTCTACCACCTCAACAAGGTGATGGGTAAGCGCTGCTCGGATTCCACATATTTCGACCGGCCGGTGCACTGCGTGAACGAGATCGACTGACCGGGTACCGGCGCAGACCGCCCCTCAGAACTCGGCCCCTCAGAACTCGGCGTCGTCGATCACCATCGGCTCGTTCTCGGCCGCCTCGACCCATTCCTTCATGGCCTCCATGGACCAGATGGCGTCGGCATAGGCCTTCTCCTGCTCGCCCAGATCGACCGCATAGGTGCGGAACCGGCTGACCACCGGCGCGTACATGGCGTCGGCGATGGTGAACCGGCCGAACAGGAACGGCCCGTCCCCGCCATGGCGGGAAATGCACAGCCGCCAGATCGCCTTCACCCGGTCGATATCCTCCTGCACGCCCGGCTTGCGCCCCTCCTTGGGAAAGGAGGAGCGGATGTTCATCGGCATGTGGGTGCGCAGGGCGGTGAAGCCGCTATGCATCTCCGCCGACACCGACCGGGCCAGGGCGCGGGCCGCCCGGTCCTGCGGCCACAGCCCGGCCTCCGGCGCCAGTTCTGCCGCGTATTCGCCGATCGCCAGGCTGTCCCAGACCGTCAGGTCGCCATGCACCAGGCAGGGCACCTTGCCCGAGGGGGAGCGCTTCAGCAGCTCGCTCTTGGAGCCCGGCTCGCTGAGCGCGACGAGAATCTCCTCGGCCTTCAGACCGGCCTGACGGAGGATCAGCCACGCCCGCAGGGACCAGCTCGAGTAGTTCTTGTTCCCGATGATCAGCGTCAGAGGACTGTCGGCCGTGTCTGCCATAACGTCTCGCCATTCAGTTGCGCAGACCCCTATGTGGGGTGCTCGCTTGTGCCTGTTAAGCCGCAGCGAGTATACCGGATAGACGGTACTGTCACCGTTCATTCGCGCTTTGTCCAACAGCCAGGAGCTATCGCCGTGGCCTTCAACCTCGTCGCCCGCGCCACCGCAGGAACCATCCCGGTCACCCCGGTCACCGCCGACGGACTGAAGGACTGGGCCGTCGATGCCGATGCCGCGACCAAGACCTGGATCGCCGCCACCGGCTACAAGGCGAAGCCCGGCGAAACCTGCGTCGTCCCCGGCAAGGCGGGCGACATCGCCCGGGTTCTGATCGGGGTCGAGGAGGCCGGGCGCATCGGCGTGTGGGAGTTCGCCGGCCTGCCCGGATCACTTCCCGCCGGCCGCTACGCCATCGACGCCGACCTCGCGGCCGAGGACGCGACCCGGGCGGCCACCGGCTGGGCGCTGGCGACCTACCGCTTCACCCGCTACACCGAGATGCCCGAGATCGAGGCCGAACTGGTCTGGCCGAAGGGTGCGGACCGCGACCATGTGGAGAATATCGCCACATCGACCTCCCTCGCGCGCGACCTGATCAACACCCCCGGCTCCGACCTGCGGCCGAGCGAGCTGGCCGAGGCCGCCAAGGCGCTGGCCAAGGAGTTCAAGGCGAAGATCGCCGTCACCGTGGGCGACCAGCTGCTGAAGAAGAACTATCCGACCATCCACATGGTCGGCCGCGGGGCCGAGGATGCGCCGCGCCTGATCGACATCACCTGGGGCGACGCCAGCCACCCGAAGGTGACCCTGGTCGGCAAGGGCGTGTGCTTCGACACCGGCGGCTACGACCTGAAGCCGTCCAACGGCATGCTGACCATGAAGAAGGACATGGGCGGCTCCGCCCAGGTGCTGGCGCTCGCCCGCATGATCATGGCGGCCGGGCTGCCGGTGCGGCTGCGGGTGCTGGTGCCGGCGGTGATGAACATGGTCTCCGGCAACGCCTTCCTGCCGATGGACATCTGCCGCACCCGCAAGGGCACGACCGTGGAGGTCGGCAATACCGATGCCGAGGGCCGGCTGGTGCTCTGCGACGCCCTGACCGAGGCCGACAGCGAGAAGCCGGACCTGCTGATCGACTTCGCCACCCTGACCGGGGCGGCCCGCGTGGCGCTGGGCCCGGACCTGCCGGCGATGTTCTGCAACGACGATTCGCTGGCCAGCGACATCCTGGCCAGCGGGCTCGCCGAGGAGGACCCGCTGTGGCGCCTGCCGCTGCACCAGCCCTACAAGGCGATGCTGAAGACCAAGATCGCCGACCTGTCGAACACCGGCTCGGGGCCCTATGGCGGGGCGATCACGGCCGCGCTTTTCCTGGAGCATTTCGTTTCCAAAACAACGCCCTGGATGCATGTGGATCTGATCGCCTGGAACCTCAGCGACCGGCCGGGCCGGCCCCAGGGCGGCGAGGCCCAGGGAATCCGCGCGACCTTCAACACGATCAAGGCACGCTTCGGCGGCTGAGCGGCGGACTGGAACCGAAACGATCGCTCTTCCCTTTGCCGCCAAGGACATGTATCTTCGATCCGCTTCCGGAACGACCGGGGAAGGCCCGTCGATGCATCGATCCGATCAGCAGCACCGAGTCCTGAATCTGTGGCGGGCGGCCACCGTTCAGAGCGTGCGCCGTGACGGGCCCGACCTCACGGCCCGGCAGATGGGGCTCCTGCTGACCGTCTATCTGACCACGCCGCCGCATACGGTGCGCGGCCTGGCGATCGCCCTCAACATCTCCAAGCCGGCGGTGACCCGGGCGCTCGACCGGCTGTGCACGCTGGGCTTCCTGCGCCGCAAGGTGGACGAGGAGGACCGGCGCAGCGTGCTGGTGCAGCGCACGGTGAAGGGCTCGGTCTTCCTGTCGGAATTCGCCGGGCTGATCCTGGGCGCCGAGGCGGGTGAGGGTACCGACGGCGCCGATGAGCCGGCCGAGGAGCAGGCGCTGGTCGTCTGACCGACCCGCCCTACTGCGCCACGTCCAGCGCTTCGAGCCGCGCCCGTGCCGCGTCGCCGGCCGGACCGTCCGGTGCCAGCTCCAGAACCTTGATCCAGTCCCGCCGGGCCGCCGCCTTGTCGCCGGCCATCTGGTCGAGAATGCCGCGCTCCAGCCAGGCGCCAGGCGCGTTCGGATCGACCGCCAGGGCCCGGGTCACGTCGTCGCGCGCCAGATCCGGCACCCCCAGATAGCGATAGGCCGCCGCCCGGTAGAGCAGCAGCTCCACATCCTTCGGGGTGCTCTGCAGCGCGATGTCCAGATCGTCGATCGCCGCCCAGTGGTCGCCGAGCGACATCCAGGCCACCGCCCGGTCGGCCCGGAGCTGCGGATCCTCGGGGCGGACATTGATCACCAGGGACAGCAGCTGGGCCGCCCGTTCCGCCCGGCCGGACATCATCCAGCCCTGGGCCGCCTGGGCGATCAGGCCGAGCCGCAGGTCGATCCGGGAATCCGGCACCTCGCCCGCCAGCTTCTCCAGCCGGGTGGCCGCCTCCTCATAGGCGTCCAGGCCGAGCAGGGCGACCGCCGCGCAGTGCCGCGCCGGCAGGCCGCCGCCCGCCTTGTGCCAGTCCAGCGCCGCCTCGTAGGCCGCCTGAGGCTCGCTGCGCGCCTGGTCGAGGCAGGCGTCGTACATCGCCGCCTGCTGATCGCCGCCGCTGGTCTGGGCCGATACCGCCCCGGCCTGGCCGAAAACCAGCCCAACCGTCGCCAAGATCAGGACGGCCTTCTTTACCGGTTGGTAAGGGGATCTGGTGGAGACTTGCGTCATGATGTCAGAAGAACGTCCAGACAAGGTCGGCCAATCCTCGGCAGACACCTCGAGGCTCTCGCCCGACGCGGCCGCCCAGCTGCGGGAGATCGCCCATGAACTCCGCAATCCGCTGAACGCGCTGTCGGCGATCATGGAGATCATGAAGGACGAGCGCTTCGGCCCTCTGGGCAACGCGCGCTACCAGGAATACGCGGCCCTCGCCCATGACGCGACATCAAAAATGATCGGCCTGTGCGACAAGCTCGTCCAGGCGCCCCTGGCCCCGACCGAGCCCGCCACAACCCCGGTCGCCGCCCTGCTCGCCGATATCGCCGCCATGTACCGGCCGATGGCCGAAGCCCGGGGTCTGACCCTGCAGGTGGACGTTCAGGCCGACCTGCCCGACATCTCGGTCAACACCGCCCTGCTCGGCACGGTCCTGAACAACCTGATCACCAACGCCATCAAGTTCACCCCCCGGGGCGGCAGGGTCACCCTGATCGCCCGGCGGGAGCCGCTGGAGAACGTGGCGATGTTCGTGGTCTCCGACAACGGCATCGGCATCGACCCGATGATCCTGGCCGAGCAGATGCAGACCGCCGAGCCGAGCAACCGCGCGCCCAGCACCGTCGGCCCGCACGGCGACACCGGCTCCGGCCTCGGCCTGATCATCGCCCGGCGGACGGTGACCGAACTGGGCGGCACCCTGGAGTTCCGGGCCGGCAAGGACGGCGGCACCTGCGCCGTCATCCGCCTGCCGCTCGGCCGCTAGTCCGGCTACCCGCCCGACAGCTCGGCCACGGCCCCGGCCAGCAGGGCGAGGTCGCGCTCGGTCGACAGCCGGTGGTCGCCGTCCTTCACCAGATGCACCTGGACGTCGTCGGTCTCCAGCCGCTCGGCCAGCAGGACCGAGAGGCGATGCGGCACGCTGGTGTCGCGCATGCCGTGGAGCAGACGCACCGGTGCGGCGATCGGGATCGGGCCGCGCATGATCAGGTGGTTCCGGCCTTCCTCGATCAGATCCATGGTGATCGTGTACGGCTCATCGGAATAGTCCGACGGCTCCAGATAGACCCGCTCGGTCGTCAGCGTCCGTCGGACCGTCTCGTCGAACTCCGCCCACATCAGATCCTCGGTGAAGTCCGGTGCCGCGGCGATGCCGACGAGCCCGGCCACCCGCTCCGGCCGCGCCAGGGCCAGCAGCAGGGCGATCCAGCCGCCCATGGACGATCCGACGACGACCACCGGTCCCTCGGTGACCGCGTCGAAGACTGCGAGCGCATCGGCCTTCCACTTGCCGATCGTCCCGTCCCGGAACGCGCCGGAGGACTGGCCGTGACCGCGGTAGTCGAACCGGGTGAAGGCCTGTCCACGCTCCCGGGCCAGGGCCTCCAGGGCCAAGGCCTTGGTGCCGGTCATGTCGGACATGAAACCGCCGCAGAACAGGATCCCGGGCGCCCGTCCCGGGGTGTGGTGATAGGCGAGGGTCTCGCCATCCTCGGTGGTGAGGGTCTTGGGCGCCGGTGACGGCGTTTCGTCATGCTGTGACGGTGTCGTCATTGTGCTAGGGTCCCTTTTCGATTTGGACCGTACCGATTGCTGGATTTGCCGGTGACAGAGCCGATGGAGGCCGGCGCGACCGCCGCGCCCGATCCTAACATCTCCGACGAGGATTTCGAGGCGTTCCGGCCCGGCCATGGCGGTATGGGACCGACCGTGCTGCAGATGCTGCCGGCCCTGGTTTCCGGCGGGGTGGAACGGGGCACGGTGGACATGGCGCGGGCCATCGTCCAGGCCGGCTGGCGGTCCATGGTGGTGTCGCGCGGCGGACCGATGGTGCGCGAGCTGGAACGGATCGGCGCCACCCATGTGGAACTGCCGGTCCATTCCAAGAACCCGCTGCACTGGCGCGCGACGTTCGATTCGCTTGTCGACCTCATCCATCGCGAGCGGGTCGACCTGGTCCATGCCCGCTCGCGCATCCCGGCCTGGCTCGGGATCAAGGCGGCGGCGCGCAACCGGGTGCCGTTCGTCACTACCTTCCACCAGCGCCCGGCCGCCTCGACCGCCCTGAAGCGGGCCTACAACTCGGTCATGGTGCGCGGCGAGCGGGTGATCGCCATCTCCCACTACATCGCCGAGCGGCTGCTCGCCGATTACGGGCTGGACGCCGCGCGCCTGCGGGTGATCCCCCGCGGGGTGGACCTGGAGCTGTTCGATCCGGACAAGGTGCCGGCGGAGCGGATGATCCGGCTGGTCAACAAGTGGCGGCTGCCCGACGGGGTCCCGGTGATCATGATGCCGGGGCGGATCACCGCCTGGAAAGGCCACAAGCTGCTGATCGACGCCCTGGCGAAGTTGGAGCGGGGCTCGTTCCACTGCCTGATGGTCGGCGACGACACCGCCCGGCCGGAGGCCAAGAAGACGCTGGAAGCCCATGCCCATGCCAGCGGGGTCGGCGGCTATGTGCATTTCGTCGGCCGCACCGACGACATGCCCGCCGCCTACAAGCTGGCCGATGTGGTGGTCTCCGCCAGCCTGGACCCGGAGCCGTTCGGCCGGGTGATGATCGAGGCCCAGGCCATGGGCCGGCCGGTGGTCGCCACCGACCATGGCGGCGCCCGCGAGACCGTGCTGGTGGGTGAGACGGGCTGGCTGGTCAAGCCGGGCGACAGCGCCGCCCTGGCCGAGGGGCTGCGCACCGCCCTGACCCTGGACGAGGATGCCCGGGCCGTCCTGTCGGCCAAGGCCATCGACCATGTGCGGCAGCATTTCTCGCGCTACCAGATGTGCGCCCGAACCCTCGCCGTCTATACCGAGGTCCTGGCCGAACGGGGCTGCGAACGCCTATGACCGCCGTCGCGTCCATGGACCGCGTGCTGGTGATCAAGCTCGGCGCGCTGGGCGACTTTCTGCTCGCGCTCGGGCCGATGCAGGCGATCCGGCGGGCCCATCCCACGGCCCGCCTCACCCTGCTGACCCGCCCCGCCTATCGCGACCTGGCGGAGGGCAGCGGGCTGTTCGACGAGATCTGGATCGACCCGGCGCCGAAGCTGAACCCGCTCGCCTGGCTCGCCCTGCGCCGGAAACTGCGCGGCGGGCGGTTCCAGCGGGTCTACGACCTGCAGACCTCCGACCGGTCCGCCGCCTATTTCCGGTTGCTCGGCGGGGCGGCGGGGCCGCAATGGTCGGGCAAGGTGCCGGGCTGCAGTCACCGCCATGTCTACGCCACGCCGTCCTCCCTGCACACGGTCGAGCGCCAGCGCGAGCAGCTCGCCATCGCCGGGATCGGGGATGTGCCGCTGTCCGACCTCGGCTTCCTCGACGCCCCCATCGCCGACCGGCTGCCGGCCCGGCCCTTCGCGCTGCTGATCCCCGGCGCCTCGCCCGGGCGTCCGGCCAAGCGCTGGCCGGCGGAGCGCTTCGGCGCGCTGGCCGCCCGGCTCGACGCCCAAGGCTTGGGGAGTGCGGTCGCCGGGACCGAGGGGGAAGGCGACCTCGCCCAGACCATCCAGGCCGCCGCCCCCGAGGCGCTCGACCTGACCGGGGCGACCAGCCTTTCCGAGCTCGCCGCCTTCGCCCGCGCGGCGCGGCTGGTCATCGGCAACGACACCGGGCCGACCCATCTGGCCGCCCTGGCCGGCGCGCCGACCCTGGCCCTGTTCTCCGCCGACAGCGATCCCGGCCGCACCGGCCCGCGCGGGCCGCACACCCGCTGGCTGCAGCGCGACGATCTCGGCGAGCTGGAGGTCGAGGCGGTGATGGCGGAGATCGGCGACTGGATCGCCGACGATCCGCGGGGTGGGCCTGGCCCTACCTGAGCGGATGGGCCGGCGCGCCCAGCACCGCCTGCAGCAGCAGCAGACCCAGCACCAGGATCGTCAGCCCGCCCGCAACGGCGACACCCTCGGCCGCCAGGGACAGGCCGCTGGCATGCTCCGGCATCCGTGCCGCCAGCCGCCGGGCCATGTCGCGGGCGAAGACCGACAGGGCGGCCAGGATCCCGACCGTGATCGCCGTGCCGAGCGACATGGCGAGCACCGAGGCCATGCCGGTCAGCCGCAGCCCCATGGAATAGGCCACCACCAGGACCAGGACCGCGCCGCTGCAGGGCCGGATGCCGATCGACAGGACCAGGGCCGCCGCACTCCTGAGGTTCAGCGGTGCCGCCAGATCCTCGCGGCTCGGCCCGTGGGAATGGCCGCACTGGGCGTGGTCGTGGCCGTGGTCATGATGATGGTCGTGGCCATGATGATGGTGATGATGATGATCGTGGCCGTGGTCGTGACCGCCGCCCGGCCGGACCAGGGCCCGCAGCAGCCGGCGTCCCCGGGTGAAGACCAGCCCCGCGCCGACCAGGGCGATCAGCCCGTAGCTCGCCGCCTCCAGGCTCGGCACCACCCCCTGCGCCTGGCGCATGGTCAGGCCGAGCACGCGGACCGTCGTCTCGACCACCACGATCGCCACCAGGCCCTGGACCAGGGCGGCGGCCAGGGACAGGACCAGCCCGCGCTTCAGCTCGCTCTCCTGGGTCAGCAGGTAGGTGGAGATCACCACCTTGCCGTGGCCGGGCCCGGCGGCGTGGAAGATGCCGTAGAGGAAGCTGAGGCCCACCAGGGTCCAGGCGGCGACCATCCCCTCCTCGCGGACCGCGGCGATGGCGGCGGCCAGCGCGCGGTGCAGGTCGCGCTGGATCACCTGGATCTCCACGGCGAGGCGCGACCAGTAGGGGATCGACAGGTCGAACTGCGGCGCCAGCGCCAGCAGCACCGCGGCACAGACCAGCAGGACGAGCCCCGCGGCCGGAAGAAGCGTTCGGGCGGTCATCCGCAGGGCGATCGACGACATGGGGAACTCATTGGCAGGTGATGATCACGGTTTCGGCGAACTGGGCGCCCAGGGTGTCGTCCGCGGCCGCGTCCCTGTCCAGGGACTGGGCCAGGGCGATGGCGTCCATGTCCGGTGCGGGCTCGATGATCCTGGCGCCGCAGCCGGCGGTCTTGCCGCCCTGGAACGCGATCACGTCCCCCTCCAGGTGCAGCATCTCGATGTAGTAGGTCGGGTCGAACACGGCGACGTCGAGATCATGGCCGCGCGGGTCCTTCGGATCGGCGACCGGCACGGTGAAGCGGTACAGCATCCGGTCGCCCCGCATCTCGGCCGAGGCGTCCCGCGCGTCGTCGAGGGACAGCCGCTCGCCATCGGCCCGCACCCGCATGAAGTAGTCGTATTCCCGCAGGTTGGCCATGCTCTCGGCCAGCAGATCGTCCAGCGCCTTGCGGGCCTTGTCGGACTGGGGATCCATGCCGCCCAGCACATAGGCCGAGTAGATCGGATCGAACAGCCATTCCTGCGCGATCGCGGAGACCCGTCCCTGGTCGTCCATCACCACGTTGGTCCGCAGGTCGATCCAGACATGGGGGTGGGCCGCCGCCTCGCGCGCGCCCAGCGCGAGGCCCAGCGTCAGGCCCAGTCCGATCAGAAATGTGCGCCAGATCCGCACCATCGCCGTCTCCCGATACCCCCGCCCCCGAAGGTCTCGCGGCCCCACTCTACCGTCCCGCCGGCCGGAAGTGAATCGTCCGCAACGGCGAAAGACGGCCGGTACCGCCGAACCCCGATCTGGGCTTCAATGCCCCGGCGGCCGGCCCGGCCGCCCCGTTCTGTTTCCCGTACCGGAGAGCGACACGATGACCCATACCCCCCTCGATCCCGCCGGCATGGCGGTCATGGGCACCCCGAACTACACCCACGCCATGGTCACCGAAGGGGTGAGCAAGTGGCTGCACATCGCCGGCCAGGTCGGCGTGCTGCCCGACGGCACCACCGCGTCCGGCACCCTGGCCCAGTGCCGCCAGGCCTTCGCCAATATCGGCATGTTGCTGGAGGGGGCGGGCATGACCCGGGACGACGTCGCCCATCTGCGGATCTACCTGGTCGACCGGGACGACATCCTGGCCCTGCGCCAGGCCCGCACCGAGTTCTTCGGCGAAGACAAGGTCATCCCGAGCACCCTGATCCTGGTCTCCGGCCTGGTGCTGCCGGAATGGCGGGTCGAGCTCGAAATCGTCGCCGCGCGCTGAGCGCCGGGACAGGCAAGGGAGGAAACCGATGCTGACGGTCTGGGGACGCCGCGACGCGTTCAACGTGCAGAAGGTGATGTGGTTCATCGGCGAGCTCGGCCTGGAGCACCGGCATGTCCCGGCCGGCGGCGACCATGGCGGGCTCGACGATCCGGCGTTCCGGGCGATGAACCCGCACGGACGGGTCCCGGTGATCGACGACGGCGGCACGGTGGTCTGGGAATCCCACACCATCCTGCGCTACCTCGCCGCCACCTACGGCCGGAAGACCTACTGGTCGGACGATGCGGGCGAGCGTTCGAAGGCCGAGCGCTGGATGGACTGGTCGGGCACCACCCTGCAGCCGGATTTTCTGACCGGGGTGTTCTGGGGTTTCTACCGCACGCCGGCGGAGCAGCGGGACACCGTGGCGGTGGCGCAGAAGCTGGCTCGCTGTGCCGCCCATATGGAGCTGCTCGACCGGGAGCTGGCGACCCGCCCCTGGCTCGGCGGCGACAGCTTCGGCCTCGCCGACATTCCGGCCGGCACCAACCTGTTCCGGTATTTCGGCATCCCGATCGAGCGGCCCTCGGTCCCCCATGTGGCGGACTGGTACCGCCGCCTGCAGGAGCGCCCGGCCTATCGCGAGCACGTCATGCTGCCCTTTGATCACATGGCCGGCCGGCTGGCGTACTGAGGCGAATGCAACTTTTGGGATACGACTGCAGTTTTAACTTGCAATGATCGTAAAAATCCGATAGAACGATCCAATCGGGAGAAACGCCGATGACCACCAAAACACACGATCCGGATACCGTGCCCAATCTGGGCATCCCCACCTTCACCCAGGGCCTGATGGTCGAGGGCGTGAAGGACTGGTTCATCCTGTCGGGCCAGATCGGTCTGAAGGCGGACGGCACGCTGGCCGGTCGCGACACCGAGAGCCAGATCCGCCAGGCCTTCGCCAACATCGCCAACCTGCTGGCCGATGCGGGGCTCGGGCTCGACGACTTGGTGTTTCTGCGCTTCTACCTGACCGATGCGGCCGACATCCCGGTGATGCGGACGACCCGAAACGAGTTCCTCGGCAGCCGGAAGGTGCCGAGCACGCTGCTGGTGATCTCCGCGCTCGCCAATCCGGACTGGACGGTCGAGATCGAGGCGGTCGCCGCGCGCAGATAGCCTCTGCAGACACCGTCTTCAGCCAGGGAGTGTGAGCATGCTGATCACTGCCGACGACTACCTGCCGATCGCCCGGCGCTTCGAGGGCGACATTCCCTGGCTCTATCTGGACACGGTCAACAAGGTGACCATCGGCATCGGCCACCTGATCCCGACCGCCGCCGCGGTCGCCGCCATTCCCCTGGCCCGCGACGGCCGGGCGGCGAGCGATGCGGACAAGCAGACCGCCTATGCCGCCGTCGCGGCGGCCAAGGACCGGGCCCTGCGCGGCGCCAATGCCTTCAAGGACCTGTCGGACCTGCGGATCACCCCGGACCAGTCCGCCGCCCTGTTCCGGGACAAGTTCGCCGAGATCTTCGCCGAGGCCCAGCGGCTGTTCAGGACTGTTGGCGGCGGCTTCGCGGCCTGGCCGAAACCGGTGCAGCTCGCCACCTTCGACATGGCCTACAATCTGGGCCCCCAGGGTCTGTTCAGCGGCTTCCCGACCTTCCGAACCAAGGGTCTGGCGGTCGGCGACTACCAGGTCTGCGCCGAGGAATGCCGCCGGATCGGCCCCGCGCCCGCCCGCAACGCCTGGACCCGCGACCAGTTCGAGGCCGCCGCCCAGGAGGCCCGCCGCTAGAGCCAATCACGATCAGATGGAAACATCGGATCGTGCTCTAGCCGAGGCTCAGGTCTCGCCGAACAGGAAGGCCAGCAGGGCGAAGCGGCGGCCGGAGCGCATCGGCATGACCTCGTGCAGCAGCGAGCAGGAGAACACGATCGCCGCCCCCGCCGGCGGCTTGTAAACGGCTTCGGAGAACTCGGGGAAGCGGATCTCCGCCCCCTCGTATTCGTCGCTGTTCAGGTTGATGGTGACCGCGAACCGGCGATGGGCCACCGCCGGCTGGGTGTTGTCCCGGTGGCCGTGCTTGGAGCCCTTCTGCGCCCCTTCGTAGCGGGCGATCCGGTAACGCTCGTGCCGGGTGACCCGGTAGTTGAAGGCGCGCTGGATCTCCGGGATCAGCCGCGGGCCGATGCGGGCGTCGATGATGGTGTTGGTCTCCGGCGAACAGACCCAGTGGTCGATCCGGTCGTCGCGGCCGTAATCCGGAATGCGCATCTTGCAGTCGGTGGTCCGGCCCTGGAGCTGGTTGTGGCCGGGCTCCACGAACTCGTTGCCCTGCATGGCGAAGATGTTGATCAGCCGCTTGCAGTCGGCGTCGTTGAACACGTCCGGCACCATCAGCACCGGCGGATGCATCACCGGCACCAGCCCGGCCCGGCGGCGCTCCACCAGCGGCCGGATGACCGCCAGGGCCGCCTCGGCCGGGTTGCCGCTCTCCGGTCCGATCCGGGCCGCCAGGTGCTGGTTCGGTCCGACCACCAGAACCACCGACCCGCCGCCGGTGACCTTGCCGAGCGCGACGGTCAGCCCGGCCAGACGGGCGACGGTGCCGTCGGGATCGGTCAGGACCGGAAAGGCGAACTCGCCCTTCGGCGCGCCGGTGACGACGATCTTCACCCGCACGCCCAGCGCGTCCAGTTCATCCCGCGCCGCCGCCAGCGCGTCGACCGCCGCCTTGCCCGAAGCCGGATCGGCGGGGAAGGCGAGCAGATGGATATTGCCGGACTCGTCGTCGCTATGGACGTCGAAGGCCTCGCCGTTGCGCCGCTTGAGCGGCAGCTTCGGCAGGATGTCGCCGACGGCGAGGGTGGGGAGCTGTCTCATCTGGGTCGTCATGGCCGGTCCCGGATTATGCCAGAGGTCGGGCGAGTGAACCTGTTCGCTCCGGGCTGTGCAAGGCCGAGCTCCGCCGCCGCGTCATCCCGCCTCTCGCCTCGCCCCCTTGCCTCGCACCGTCGAGGCGCGTAAAACCCAGCCGACCGCAACGAAACCGGACGATCCCATGCGCCGCCTGCGCATCATCACTCGGACGCAGACTATCAGGCCGTCTCGGACGGCCTGCGCAGTCCTGCGCGCGTCCGAGGCGGCATGACGCCCGAGCGGCGGCCCTGAGGGCCCGGCCGCTTACGCCCGCTCTGCCCCCGGTTTCGACAAAGAGAACCCCAATGCCCGCCATTACGCTTCCCGACGGTTCCGTCCGTTCCTACGACGCGCCGGTCACGCCCGCCGCCGTCGCCGCCGATATCGGCCCCGGCCTCGCCAAGGCCGCCTTCATCGCCGAGGTCGACGGCAAGCCGGTCGATCTCGACCATGTGATCGAACAGGACGCCAAACTCGCGCTGGTCACCCGCAAGGACGACAAGGCGCTGGCGCATATCCGCCACGACTGCGCCCACATCCTGGCCGAGGCGGTGCTGGAGCTGTATCCGGGCACCCAGGTCACGATCGGCCCGTCGATCGAGAACGGCTTCTATTACGACTTCTACCGCCCGAACCAGCCCTTCACGCCGGACGATCTGGAGAAGATCGAGCAGCGCATGCACGAGATCGTCGACCGCGACGAAGCCATCGTGCGCGAGGAGTGGACGCGCGAGCAGGCGGTCGAGCACTACAAGGCGACGAACGAGCCGTTCAAGGTCGAGCTCACGGAGGCGATCCCGGCCGGCGAGACGATCAGCTTCTACCGCCAGGGCAACTTCCTCGACCTGTGCCGCGGCCCGCACGGCCCGTCCACCAAGGGCGTGGGCCATGCCTTCAAGCTGATGCGGGTGGCCGGCGCCTATTGGCGCGGCGACAGCAACCGCGAGCAGCTCCAGCGCATCTACGGCACGGCCTTCGCCGACGACAAGGCGCTGCAGGCCCATCTGACGATGCTGGAGGAGGCCGAGAAGCGCGACCACCGCCGGCTCGGCCGCGAGCTCGACCTGTTCCACATCCAGGAAGAGGCCGTCGGCTCGGTGTTCTGGCATCCCAAGGGCTGGACGCTGTACCGCGAGATCGAGATGTATATCCGCCGCCGTCTGGACGCCGCCGGGTATCAGGAAATCAAGACGCCGCAGCTCATCGACCGGGCGCTGTGGGAGGCCTCGGGCCACTGGGACAAGTTCCGCGAGAACATGTTCACGGCCAATGCCGAGGACGACAAGGTGCTCGCGCTGAAGCCGATGAACTGCCCGGGCCACGTGCAGGTCTACAAGCAGGGGCTGAAGTCCTACCGCGACCTGCCGCTGCGCCTCGCCGAGTTCGGCTCGTGCCACCGCAACGAGCCCTCGGGCGCGCTGCACGGGATCATGCGGGTGCGCGCCTTCACCCAGGACGACGCGCATATCTTCTGCACGGAAGACCAGATCACCGACGAGAGCATCAAGTTCTGCGACCTGCTGAAATCGATCTATGCCGATTTCGGCTTCCAGGACATCCGCATCAAGTTCTCCGACCGCCCCGAGGTTCGGGCCGGCGAGGATGCGGTGTGGGACCGGGCCGAGGGCGCGCTGCGCGAGGCCTGCGACGCCGCCGGGCTGGAGACGACGCTCAATCCGGGCGAGGGCGCGTTCTACGGCCCGAAGCTGGAATTCGTGCTGCGCGACGCCATCGGCCGCGACTGGCAGTGCGGCACCCTGCAGGTCGATTTCGTGCTGCCGGAGCGGCTCGACGCCACCTACGTGGCCGAAAGCGGCGAGCGCAAGCGGCCGGTCATGCTGCACCGGGCGATCTTCGGCTCCATGGAGCGCTGGATCGGCATCCTGATCGAGCAGTATTCCGGCCGGTTCCCCATGTGGCTGTCGCCGGTCCAGGTCGTGGTGGCGACGATCACCGACGCCGCCGAGGACTACGCGCGCGAGGTTGCCGCCGCCTGCAAGGCCGCCGGCCTGCGCGTCGCCCTGGATTTGCGGAACGAAAAGATTAACTACAAGGTCCGCGAACATTCCGAGGCAAAGGTGCCGGCACTGCTTGTCGTCGGCGCCCGCGAGGCCGAAGGAAAGCAAGTTGCGGTCCGTCGTCTCGGCGGCAAGGCGCAGGAAATCCTTGCTCTCGACGACGCCGTTCATAGACTAAAGGATGAAGCGGCGGCTCCGGATCGTTCCGCCAGCCGCTCCGCTGAATGAAAAACAGGAGGTAACCTATCGCCAGACCACCTTTTAATACGACCCCGCCGCAAAAGGACGGCCCTCGGGTCAACCGTGACATCCGCGTGCCGAAGGTGCGCTGCGTCGGCCCCGATGGCGACATGCTCGGCGTGATGAGCGTCGACGAAGCCATCGCGCAGGCTGAAGGCTTTGGTCTCGATCTGGTCGAGGTCTCGCCGAACGCCGACCCGCCGGTCTGCAAGATTCTGGACTACGGCAAGTTCAAGTACGAGGCTCAGAAGAAGAAGAACGAAGCCAAGAAGAAGCAGAAGGTCATCGAGGTCAAAGAGATCAAGATGCGCCCGAACATCGACGAGCACGACTACCAGACGAAGATGCGCAGCGTGAACCGCTTCCTCAGCGACGGGGACAAGGTGAAGCTGACCATGCGCTTCCGGGGTCGTGAGATGGCGCACCAGGAGATCGGCCTGAACGTGCTCAAGCGCGTGCAGGAAGAGGTCGCCGAGGTCGCCAAGGTGGAAGCGCATCCCAAGCTCGAAGGCCGGCAGATGATCATGGTGGTCGCGCCGCGCTGAGCGCCGCCGACAGCCGCAGGAAACGCTGCTGAAAACGCCGCAGGTAAGGAAGCCGACAGTCTCAGCCGACCGTCGGCTTCTTGGTTTTTTACGGCCTTGATGCGGGCGGCTCTCAGACCGCCAGGGTGTTGGCGCCGAGGGGCTTTATCAGCTCGCTCCCGCCCGCCTCCGTCTCCCGGTAGCCCGACGCCAGATAGAACCGCCGGGCGGTCTTCGTGCTGGCGACCCGGATGGCATTAGCCCCGGCCTGGAACGCGTCCAGCTCGAGCTGGTCGAGCAGGGCGCGGCTGACGCCGGTGAAGCGGGCCGCCGGGTCGACATAGAGCAGCAGCAGGCGGCCGTCCCGCCGCACGGCCCCCGCCCCCTCGATCTCCGCGCGGCCTGCGACGCACCAGAGCTGCTCGCGGTCGGCGATCCAGCGGCCGACCTGCTGCGGCGACTTGTTGGCGAGCCACTCGGCGATCCGGTGCAGGTCGCCGCCGTGATCCTCGCCGCAAAGCTCCACGATCGACCGGCGGATCACCCGCGAGACCGGGCGCGCGTCGCTGGCCTTGGCGGGCCGCAGCCACAAAGACGGTGCCACGGCGCCCCCTATGCGCGGTTGCGCGCCGGCCAGACCAGGGTGAGGAAGAACACCAGCATCAGGAAGCCGGAGACCGCCACGCCGGTCGCCAGCGGACGGGCGGTGCCGTCGAAGGCATGGCCGATGGCGAGGCCGACGATCGACGCCACCCCCATCTGGAAGAACCCGACCAGAGCCGAGGCGGCGCCCGCCATCTGCGGGAACGGGCCGATGGCGCCGGCCTGGCTGTTCGGGAAGACGAAGCCGACACCGACCATCGCCAGCATCTGCGGCAGCACGATGCTGAGCACCGTCACGTGGCCGGTCCAGGCGAAGGCGGCCATCACCCCGCCGCCGATGGCGGCCAGGGTGGCGCCGATCAGGATCAGCCGCTCGCCGCCGACCCGGGCACCGAACCGGCCGGAGATGAAGGTCCCCGTCATGTAGCCGACGACGATGGTGGCGAAGCTGTAGCCGTAGAGATCCGGCGACAGGCCGACCACCTCGATCAGCACGAAGGACGAGCCGGAGATGAAGCTGAAGATGACGCAGTAGCAGGCGGCGATGGTCGCGAGATACCCGACATAGACCCGGTGCGACAGCAGCAGGGCGTAGTTGGCGACGATGCCCCTCGGCGAGATCGCGTAGGGGTTCTTGTGCGGGTTGGTCTCGTCCAGCATGAAATAGGTGCCGATCAGGGCGATCAGCGAGAACAGGCTGAGCACCACGAAAACCGACTGCCAGCCGAAGGCGACCTGCAGCCAGCCGCCGGCGATCGGGCCGATGGCGGGCGCCAGCGCCATGGCCGTGCCCATGTAGGACAGCACCTGCGCCGCCCGCTCGCGGCCGTAGACGTCGCGCACCACCGCCCGGCCCAGCACCGGCCCGGCGCAGCAGCCCATGGCCTGGAACACCCGGGCCACCACCAGCGCCTCGATTGTCGGGGCGAAGACGCAGGCGATGGAGGAGATCACGTAGAGCGTCACCGCCCCCAGCAGCACCGGCCGCCGACCGAACCGGTCGGACAGGGGTCCGTAGACCAGCATGGCGAGCGCGAAGGCCACCATGAAGGCGCTGAGGGTGAGCTGCACCGTCGGTACGTCGGTCCGGAAGTCGGTGACCAGGGCCGGCAGCGACGGCAGGTACATGTCCGTGGAGATCGGACCGAACGCCACCAGGGCGGTCAGGAGGGCTGCGACCGCAACGCTGTCGGGCCTGGGACGGGACATGGACGGGAACCTTGGCGAATGGGACGGACGCCCCGACTTACGCCCGCAGAACGGTTGCGGCAAGCACGGCGCGCGCCGTTGTCGTCATCCGTAGGCGTGCAGCTTTGAGCCGTGGCGCTTCAGCCAGGCGCGCGGGCGGCGGTAGTCGGGCATCAGCCGCTCGACCAGAGCCCAGAACCGGTCGGAATGGTTCATCTCCACCAGATGGGCGGCCTCGTGGGCGACCACGTAGTCCAGCACCTCCTCGGGCGCCAGGACCAGGCGCCAGGAGAAGGACAGGTCGCCGCGCGAGGAGCAGCTTCCCCAGCGGGTGGCGGTGTCGCGCACCGTCACCCGGCCGACCTTCCGGCCCAGGGCCTCGGCGTGCAGCTTGGCCCGGGGACCGACGGTCCGGCGCGCCTCGCCCTTCAGGAAATCGGTGACCCGGCGCGCCAGATGCTCTTCGGCGCCGGAGACGTGCAGCTCCACCGACCCGTCCGGGTCCTCGACCCGCCACACCCCGCCGCGCTGGTCCGGCCGGTGGCGGATGACATGCGCGCGCCCCAGGATGGGCACCGCCGCGCCATGGCCGAAGGAGGTCCGCGCCGGCAGATGGGCGAGCCGGGCGCGCAGCCAGCCGAGATTGCCCGTGGCGAAGGTCCGGGCCGCCTCCAGCTTGGCGCCGGCCGGCAGCACCAGTTCCGGGCCGCCGCGCACCGGATCGACCCGCAGCAGCATCCGCCGGGCGCGCGCGCTGCGCCGGACCGGGACCGGGATCTCGGTCCCGTCGGTATCGGTGAGGACCAGGATGTCCTGCTCGAGCGGGGCGGTGCGGGTCATGACGGCGGCGAGCTTACCTGATTCGCGGCGGTGTCAGCAGGGGTCGGCGTGGCCTTGGGCCGGGGCAGGAGGGCGGCGGCGGTCAGGCTGGCCACCGTGCAGGCCAGGGTGGCGCCTGCCATGGTCAGGTGGATGTTGCCGCCGATCGCGCCGACCGCAAAGGAGGCGACCATCGCCTGGGCCATCTGGCTGAAGCCGAGAAAGGCCGAGGCCGAGCCGGCGATATAGGGGAAGTTCTGCATCGCGCCGGCCATGGCGTTGGGGATCGCGAAGGCCATGCCGACCAGGATGACCATGGCCGGGCCGATCACCGCCGGGGTCGACAGGTGCCCCAGCAGCGGCGCCACCAGCATCGCCACCCCGCCGGCGAAGCCGATCGCCGTGCCGATCCGGGCCATCCGCCGGGCACCGTAGAGCGGCGCGAGCCGGCCGGCCAGGATGCTGCCGCACAGGAAGGCGACCACGTTGAACAGGATCAGGAAGCCGAAGGCCTGGGGCGACCAGCCGAGCATCTCCATCAGCACGAAGGGGGCCGCCGTGGTGTAGGACATGTAGGCGCCGAAGATCCCGCCGACGGTCACGATGTAGCAGACATAGGTGCGGTCGCGCAGCAGCGTGCCGTAGTTGCGCACGATCCGGATCGGCGACAGGGCGTCGTGCACCCGGGTCTTCAGGGTTTCCGGCACCCGCGCCAGGGTCAGCACGAACAGGGTGGCGCCGATGGCCCCCAGGGCGATGAAGTTGGCGCGCCAGCCGAACTGGGTCTCCAGAAAGCCGCCCAGCGCCGGGGTGATCGCCGGGGCCAGCGACATGGACATGGCGATGTAGCTCATCACCACCGCCGTCGCCGCCCCTTCGGTGCTGTCGCGCACCATGGCGCGGGCCACCACCTGGCCGGAGCAGGCGCCGAGCGCCTGGAAGAAGCGGAAGACGATCAGCTCGTGGATGTCATGGGCCTGGGCGCAGGCGAGCCCGGCCGCGGCATAGACCACCAGGCCGCACAGCAGGGTGATGCGCCGGCCGAACCGGTCGGCCAGCGGCCCCCAGAAGAGTTGACTGACCGCGAAGCCGCCCAGGAAGACCGTCAGGGTGAGCTGCGCCTCGCCCCGGGTCGCCCCGATGGCCTGGGCCAGCGAGGGGAGCGACGGCAGGTAGAGGCCGAGCGACATCTGCCCGAGCGCCACCATGAAGGTCAGCAACGCGATCGAGCCCGGTCGCGTGGCCACGAAAGGCGCCGATGGCGCGCTCGAGCTCATGAGGGAATCCGCTGAAATTGCACCCCATGGCTATAGACCCGCGCCCGGGTGGGGACAATCTCGCAACTGCGAAGAGTGTCATCCCGGATTGGCTCCTGACGGCGATGGCGGGGCGGGTGCGGTGCGCTCTATGTCCCTTTCTGCCGTCCCTCCTGTTCCTGCGTCTTCCCGGCCTTGCGCCGGGATCCAGACCCATCGCTGCCGAGACAGCCAGACTTGAGGCCCCGGCGATCCGGATCCAGGGGCCCTGGGCCCCGGCGCAAGGCCGGGAAGACGGGTTGGTATGGAGGGGAAGGAAGCCTTACTCCTTCACCACCGGCGCATGCGGTCCGGAGGCCAGCGTGAGGAAGGTGCGGCTCTCCTTCAGGATGAAGCGCTCCGCCTTGGCGAAGTCGTAGTTCTCCCGTCCCAGCGGATCGGCGGCGAGCCGGGCGCGGTAGGTCTCGTAGGCGGCCAGGCTCTCCAGCGAATAGATCCCGTAGGCGCGGGTCGCCGAGCCCTCGTGCGGCGCGAAATAGCCGATCAGGTCGGCGCCGCAGCGCGGGATCGCCTGGCCCCAGACGCGGGAATAGGCCTCGAATTCGGCGCGCTTGTACGGGTCGATCTCGTATTCGATGACGCAGGTGATCATGGCGGTCTCCTCGGTTGCGAGGTCCCGGTGATGCCCGGCGGCGCGGCGCCGATGCTTCGGCCCGCGCCGTAGCATCCCCGCGCCGTCCGGCGTAGCCTGACCGCTCCCGTCGCCGCAGTGGAGGCCCGCATGGTGAACACCAACCGCATGGCGGAGATCGGCCTGCTGATCGGCGAGCCGGCCCGTGCGGCGATGCTCGACGCGCTGATGGACGGCCGGGCGCTCACCGCGGGCGAACTGGCGGGGGTCGCCGGGATCACGCCGCAGACCGCCAGTGGGCACCTCGCCCGGCTGGCCGAGGCCAACCTGCTCGCGGTCGAGCGCCAGGGCCGCCACCGCTACCACCGGCTCGCCTCCGCCGAGGTGGCCGAGCTGATCGAGAGCGTGGCGCGGATCGCCTCGATCACCCTGCCCGCGCCGGTCCGCCGGCCGGTGACCGGACCGCGCGACGCCCAGATGCGGCTGGCCCGGACCTGCTACGACCACCTGGCCGGCGGGCTCGGGGTGGCGGTCACCGACGCCCTGGTCGCCCGCGACGTGATCGCCTTCGACGACGGGGCGGGCATCGTCACGCCGGGCGGAATCGACCGGCTGGCCGCGCTCGGGATCACGGTGGAGAGCGCGGGCGGGGGGCCGCCGAAGCGCGGGACGCGACCGCTCTGCCGCCCCTGCCTGGACTGGAGCGAGCGCCGGCCGCACCTGGCCGGGCGCCTGGGCGCGGCGGTGTGCAGCCATTTCCTCGACCAGCACTGGGTCACCCGGGTCGGCGGCAGCCGGGCGCTGCGGATCACCCCGAAGGGCCGGCAGGCCCTGCGCGAGCGGTTCGGCATCGCCGAGATCGGCCCGGCTTCGGACGGCTGAGCCTCAGTCTGTCTCTAGCGCCCGCTCCGGCCATCGGTCAGCATGGGGAGACCGGGACCAGCCCAGGAGACGCCCCATGTCGACCGCGATGAAACCCGCCAGCGCCGCCGTTCTCGACGGCGATCCGCCGATGCAGGCAAACACCGACGCCCAGCGCCGGGCGCGGTTCTTCAACTCGGGCAACGCCTTCAACCTGAAGCTTCCCGCCGTGCCGCGCGCCCGCTTCGACGCCGAGCGCGACGCCGCCTTCGCCGAAGACGCGCCGAGCGGCGTGCATCCGATGGACCAGTCCGACGCCTTCGGCGGCGCCTTCCCGGCGACCACGCCCCTGGTGCTGGCCCGCTACCTGCGGGTCGCGGCGGGGGACACGCTCACCACCCGCTTCATCGCCAGCGGCGAGGTGATCTACGCCATCCTCGGCAGCGGCACGACCACGATCGGCGGCGAGACCATCGCCTGGGGGCCGGGCGACGTCATGGTGCTGCCCGGCGGCCAGGAGGTGAGCCATACGGCCGACGGCGAGGCCGCCGCCGTGCTCTGGGTGGTGACGAACGAGCCGGTCCTGGCCTTCGAGGGGCTGCGGGCGCCGAGCGCGGACAGCTCCCAGATCGACCCGGTACACTACACCGCCGACGAGATCGCCCGGCAGATCGAGGTGCTGACCAACATGCCGGCGAACGAGGACCAGGCCGGGGTGGCGCTGATCTTCTCGTCGGAGCGCACGGCGGACAGCCGCAACGCCATGCCGTCGATGACCTTGGCGATGAACACGCTGGCCCCGGGCCACCACCAGCGGCCGCACAAGCACAACGCCGCCGCGATCACCCTCTGCGTCGACGGGCCGGGCTGCTTCTCCATGATCGACGGCCACCGGATCGACTGGTCGCCGTTCTCCACCATGGTCACCCCGCCGGCCGAGGTGCACAGCCACCACAACGGCGGCGCCGGGCTCGCCCGCTTCCTGATCGTCCAGGACGGCGGGTTGCACTACTACGCCCGCACCATGGGCTTCGCCTTCTCGGACTGACGACCCGGATCAGGCGGCGCGGACCTCCTCGAGGAACCGGGCGATCATCTTGCTGAGCGCCTCGCTCTGACGGGCGAGTTCGCTGCTGGTCGCCTGGACCTCCTGGGCCGAGGCGCCGGTCTCCCGCGCCCCCTCGTCGACCCGGCCGATATTCTCCGACACGCTCTCGGTGCCGACGGCGGCTTCCTGAACGCTGCGGCTGATCTCCTGGGTGGCGGAGGACTGCTCCTCCACCGCCGCAGCGATGCCGGAGGCGGTCTCGCGAAGCTGCGAGACGGTCTGGGCGATCGCCCGGATGGCGCCGGCGGATCGGCCGGTCTCCTGCTGGATGCGGGTGATCTGGTTGGCGATCTGCTCGGTCGCCTTGCCGGTCTGGGTGGCGAGGCTCTTCACCTCGCTGGCCACGACCGCGAAGCCCTTGCCCGCATCCCCGGCCCGCGCCGCCTCGATGGTGGCGTTCAGCGCGAGCAGGTTGGTCTGTTCGGCGATCTCCTGGATCAGGGTGACGATCTGGCCGATCTCCTGCGCCGAGCTCTCCAGGCTGGTGACCGCCTCGCTGCTGGCCTTGGCCTGCTCCTCGGCCTCACCGGCCATGCGGGAGCTGTCGCTGACCCGGGTGCCGATCTCGCCGATCGAGGCGCCCAGCTCCTCGGTCGCGGTGGCGACGGTCTGCACATTGGCCGAGGCCTCGTGGGAGGCCGAGGCGACGATGGACGCCTGACTGGTGGTCTGTTCGGAGATCCGCAGCATCGACTGGGCCGAGGCGTCGAGCTCCTGGGTGGCGCCGGCCACGACCTGGAGCATTTCCCGCACCTGGTTGTCGAAGGTGCTTGTGATCCGCTCGATCGCCTGGGCACGGCGCTCGCGGGCGGCCCGCTGGGCCTCCTGCTCGGCGGCCAGCTCGTCGTTGCGGATCATGTTCTCCTTGAAGACGAGCACCGCCCGGGCCATCTCGCCGATCTCGTCGGTCGCCCCGGTATTCGGTACCTCCACGCTCTTGTCGCCGCCGGCCAGCGACCGCATGCGCTCGGTCAGACTGGCGACCGGCCGCGAGACCGAGCGGCCGACGATCAGGCCCAGCGCCAGGCAGAGGGCGGCGATCACGGCGATCAGCACCAGGGTGATGAGAAACGCCTCCTGGCTGATCCGGTCGAACTCCTCCACAGCGGCCTCGTAATCCCGCTCGATCCCGGCCCGCAGCTCCTCCATCATCGGCTCGGCCGAGGCGAAGGTCGCCGACAGGGCCTCCGTCTTCTCGACATTGGCCAGCACGGCGGCGGCGTAGTTGCCGAAATCGGCGCGATAGGTCGCCAGGGCGGCGACGATGTCGGCCTTCACGCTCTCCTCGATCGGCTTGCCGTCCAGCAGGGCGGTGAACTCCGCGATCCGGTCGTCGAGCCGGCCGATATATTTCGGATCCTGGCGCAGGATGAAGTCCTTCTCGTGGCGGCGCATCATCAGCAGCTTCACCATCAGATCGTCGGTGGCGTGCTGCTCGATCAGCGTCTCCGCGTTGTGGACGGCCGAGCGCAGGCTGCCCTGCAGCCCCAGCGTCTCGTCCAGGCCGAGCGCGATGGTCGCGTTCGAGAGGTCGACGAATTCCGACTGGTAGACCGCGATCCGGTCGCGGAGCTGGGTCAGCAGCGCCGCCTCGGTGCCGTCGGCCAGGCCGGACAGGGTGGCGAAGTTCTCCTGCAGCTCGGCGATCACGCCGGCATGCTGCTCGATATACTTGTCGTCCAGCCGCAGCAGGAAGTCCTTCTCCCGCCGGCGGGCATTGAGAAAGCCCTCGGCGACCCGCTCCACCAGGGCGAGCTTCTGGGTGGCGCGCTGCTGCCGTTCGGTCACCTCGACCTGCTCGACATGCGCCCAGAACACGACACCAAGGACCAGCAGAAAGCCGGTGACGGCGACCAGGCTGATCGCTGCGATGCGCTGCGTGACGGAAAGCCGCGCCATAATCCACCTCCAGAAGAACGGCCCGGGTCGGTACCACCGGGCGAATTGGCGGCAAAATGCGCGCGCCGCCTTAAGATCGGATTAACCACACCGCAAAGAATCCGACCTTTTCCCAAAGGCGCCGCCGGCGCCCTCGCGTCGATCCGTCACACGGAAATGTCGGTTTCGGTATCGAAGCCGGGCCCCGACCCGCTATATCTCCTCATCATGAACACGTTCCTCTTCATCATGATGCTTCTCGCCATGGCCGCCACTGTCGGCGCGCTGGTCTGGGGCGTCATCGCCATGGCTCGCGGCGGGGATTTCAACGCCAAGTGGTCGAATAAGATGATGCGCTACCGCATCCTGTTCCAGTTCATCGCGATCTGCGTCTTCATGGCGCTGCTCACGGCGATCGGCAAAGGGTGAGGGAGCACACGACCCGATGGTGAAGCTGACCAAGATCTACACCCGCGGCGGCGATGCGGGGCAGACCTCGCTCGGCGACGGAACCCGCGTGGCCAAGCATTCGCCCCGCCCGACCGCCTACGGCACCGTGGACGAGACCAACGCGGTGATCGGCATGGCCCGGCTGACCGCGGTGGCCGATGGCGGCGAGGCGACCGACGCCATGCTGGCCCGCATCCAGAACGACCTGTTCGACCTGGGCGCCGACCTCTGCACCCCGGAAGAAGAGAACCCGAAATATCCGCCGCTGCGCATCACCGCCGAGCAGGTCGCCCGCCTGGAGGCGGAGATCGACGCGATGAACGCGGAGCTGCAGCCGCTGAACTCCTTCATCCTGCCCGGCGGCAAGCCGACGGCGGCGCATCTGCACCTGGCGCGCACGGTGGCCCGGCGGGCCGAGCGGGAGATCACGCTGGCCGCCACCCAGGAACCGATCGGCGCCGAGGTCGTCAAATATATAAACCGCCTGTCGGACCACCTGTTCGTGCTGGCGCGCTGGGTCAACGACCGGGGGGCGACGGACGTGCTGTGGGTGCCCGGCGCAAACCGATAACGAGAAACCAGAGGTCCGAACGGCCCCAGAGCCGCGAATCGACGCAATTCCATCGGTCCAAGGCGGGGGCCGGGTTGACTTGGGACCGAGCGCTTTCTAAAGAGCGGGGTCGCCCGAAATCACGGCGCTCGGTCCTGCAAGACCGCCAGATCCGAAATCGTTCGAGGGAGCCATGAAGGTACTCGTCCCCGTCAAGCGGGTGATCGACTACAACGTTAAGGTCCGCGTCAAGGCCGACCAAAGCGGTGTCGAGCTCGCCAATGTGAAGATGTCGATGAACCCGTTCGACGAGATCGCCGTTGAAGAGGCGATCCGTCTGAAGGAAGCCGGCAAGGCCACCGAGGTCATCGCCGTTTCCATCGGCCCGACCCAGGCTCAGGAAACGATCCGCACCGCACTCGCCATGGGTGCCGACCGCGGCATCCATGTCGTCCATGACGGCGATGTCGAGCCGCTGGCGGTCGCCAAGATGCTGAAGGGCATCGTGGAGAAGGAAAGCCCGGATCTCTGCATCCTCGGCAAGCAGGCGATCGACGACGACTGCAACCAGACCGGCCAGATGCTCTCCGCGCTGCTGGGCTGGAGCCAGGCGACCTTCGCCTCCAAGATCGAGATCGGCGACGGCGACCTGACGGTCACCCGCGAGGTCGATGGCGGTCTGGAGACCATCAAGGTCAAGGCCCCGGCCATCGTCACCACCGACCTGCGCCTGAACGAGCCGCGCTACGCGTCGCTGCCGAACATCATGAAGGCGAAGAAGAAGCCGATCGAGCAGATGAGCCCGTCGGATCTGGGCGTCGACCCGGCCCCGCGCCTGCAGACGGTGAAGGTCGTCGAGCCGCCGAAGCGCGAAGGCGGCGCGAAGGTCGCCGACGTCGCCGAGCTGGTCTCGAAGCTGAAGAACGAAGCGAAGGTGATCTGACCATGAGCACGCTGATCTTCTTCGAACACACCAACGACGCCATTTCGCCGGCCAGCCTGCACGCGGTGACCGCCGCCACGCAGATCGGCGGCGACGTGGTTGCCCTGGTCGCCGGTTCCGGCTGCGACGGCGCCGCCCAGGCGGCTGCCAAGGTCGCCGGCGTCTCCAAGGTCATCAAGGTCGACAGCGCCGAGTACGGCCACACCCTGGCCGAGAACCTGGCGCCGCTGATCGCCAAGATGGCCGAGGGCCACAGCCACGTGCTGGCCACCGCGACCACCGTCGGCAAGAACATCATGCCGCGCGTGGCCGCCCTGCTGGACGTCGCCCAGGTGTCCGACATCATCGAGGTCGTCGACGCCGACACCTTCGTGCGGCCGATCTATGCCGGCAACGCGCTGGCGACGGTGAAGTCCTCGGACGCCACCAAGGTGGTGACCGTGCGCGGCACCAACTTCGACCCGGCCCCCGCCGAGGGCGGATCGGCCAGCGTCGAGGACGGCAGCGGCGAGGGCGATACCGGCCTGTCCAGCTTCGTCGGTCAGGAACTGTCGAAGTCCGACCGTCCGGAACTGACCTCCGCCAAGGTGGTGATCTCCGGCGGCCGCGGCATGCAGAACGGCGAGAACTTCAAGATGCTGGAAGAGATCGCCGACAAGCTCGGGGCCGCCGTCGGCGCCTCGCGCGCGGCGGTGGACGCCGGCTTCGTGCCGAACGACTATCAGGTCGGACAGACCGGCAAGGTGGTCGCCCCCGACCTGTACATCGCGGTCGGCATCTCGGGCGCCATCCAGCACCTGGCCGGCATGAAGGACAGCAAGGTGATCGTCGCCATCAACAAGGACGAGGAGGCGCCGATCTTCCAGGTCGCCGATTACGGCCTGGTGGCGGATCTCTTCAAGGCCGTGCCGGAGCTCAGCGAGGCTCTGGACAAGGCCTGACCATCACCCGGCCCCCGCGCGCAGCCGCCATGGCAAGGCGCGGGGGCCGGACACGCCCGATGGGGTGCCCGGAGGGGTCATGGAACGGATCGGCATCATAGGCGCCGGTCAGATGGGTACCGGAATCGCGCAGGTCTGCGCGGTGGCCGGCTATGACGTGCGCATGATCGACGTCAAGGACGAGGTCATCGCCGCCTCCCTGAAGACGATCGAGGACAACATCTCCCGCCAGGTCACCCGCGGCCGGCTGTCGGTCGAGGCGGCGGAGATCGCCCAGCAGCGCATTGTCACCGGCAAGGACTACGCCCTGTTCGGCGACTGCGACCTCGTGATCGAGGCCGCCAGCGAGGACGAGGAGGTCAAGCGCGACGTCCTGAAGTCCCTGGTGCCGCACCTGTCGCCCGACGCGATCATCGCCACCAACAGCTCGTCCCTGTCGATCACCCGGCTCGCCGCCGCCACCGACCGGCCCGGCAAGTTCGTCGGCATGCATTTCATGAACCCGGTGCCGGTGATGCAGCTCGTCGAGCTGATCCGAGCGATCCAGACCGAGCAGGCGACCTTCGACGCGGTGCGCAAGCTGGCGCTCTCGCTCGGCAAGACGGTGAGCGTGGCGGAGGATTTCCCCGCCTTCATCGTCAACCGCATCCTGATGCCGATGATCAACGAGGCGATCTACACGCTGTATGCCGGCGTCGGCTCGGTGGAGAGCATCGACACCGCCATGAAGCTCGGCGCCAACCACCCGATGGGGCCGCTGGAACTGGCCGACTTCATCGGCCTGGACACCTGCCTCGCCATCATGCACTCGCTGCACTCGGGTCTCGCCGACGCCAAATACCAGCCCTGCCCGCTGCTGGTGAAGTATGTCGAGGCCGGCTGGCTCGGCCGCAAGACCAAGCGCGGCTTCTACGATTACCACTCCGAGAAGCCGGTCCCGACGCGGTAATCCCCGCGGTGCGGGGCGATGGGCCGCAATTGCCATCCCTCGGGCGATCGGGTACACCGCGAGGCATGTCGACGGCCCGCCCGCGCAGTCGCCGACGGCCCGGCCCGGAGCCCGCAGACCCCGAGTGAAATGACGCCAGCGCCCCGATTCCTCACCACGCCCGCGGATATCTGCCGCTCGCTGGTCACCCACCGCCTGATCCTGCGCCAGCTCGTCCGCCGGGACATCCTGTCCCGCTACCGCAAGTCGGCGCTCGGCATGTTGTGGGCGCTGCTGACGCCGCTGCTCACCTTCGTGATCTACGCCTATGTGTTCAGCACGATCCTCAAGGTGCGCTTCCCGTCGCGGGTGCCGGACCTCGACTACAACTACGGCATCATCCTGTTCTCCGGGCTGATGCTGCATTTCTTCATCACCGAGGTGCTGACCCGTTCGCCCGTGCTGGTGCTGGAGAACGTGAATTTCGTGAAGAAGGTGGTGTTCCCGCTGGAGATGCTGTCGCTCGTGGCGACCGGCTCGGCGGCGGTGACCCTCGGCTTCAACTTCGTGATCCTGGTCGCCGCGATCCTGTTCTTCAACGGCACGGTCCCGCCGACCATCGCACTGGTGCCGCTGGTCTGGATCCCGTTCTTCGCCGTGGTCGTCGGCATCTCCTGGTTCTTCGCCTCGCTCGGCGTGTTCCTGCGCGACATCGGCCATGTGGTCGGCATCCTGTCGACCGTACTGCTGTTCGGCAGCCCGATCCTGTTCCCGCCGGACACCCTGCCCGACTTCCTGAAGACCCTGATCTGGTTCAACCCACTCTCCGTGCCGGTGCACGCGACCCGCGACCTGGCCCTGTGGGGGGTGATGCCGGATCTGCAGAACCTGGCGATCTATACCGGCGTGGCGGCGGTGTTCCTGTGGGTCGGCGCGTTCTGGTTCCAGCGCACCAAGAAGGGCTTCGCCGATGTCGTCTGAACCGGAGACCCGGCCGGTCGTCGGCGAGCCGGCGATCGTCATCGAGAACGTCTCCAAGGCCTTCTCGATCTTCAAGCGCCCAGCCGACCGGCTGCTGCAGATGCTGTCCATGGGCCGGGGGCGCTACTACGACGTCTTCATGGCGCTGACCGGCGTGTCGCTGACCGTGAACCGGGGCGAGACCGTCGGTATCGTCGGCTCAAACGGCTCCGGCAAGTCGACCCTGCTGCAGGTGATCGCCGGCCTGCTGCAGCCGAACGGCGGCTCGGTCACCGTGCACGGCCGCCCCGCCGCCCTGCTGGAACTGGGGGCCGGCTTCAACCCGGAATTCACCGGGCGCGAGAACATCTACCTGAACGCCGCCATCCTGGGCCTGACCCAGGAGGAGATCGACGACCGCTTCGACAGCATCGTCGAGTTCTCCGGCCTCGCCGATTTCATCGACCGGGCCGTGAACACCTATTCCAGCGGCATGTATGTCCGCCTCGCCTTCTCGATCGCCGTGAGTGTCGATCCGGACATCCTGATCGTCGACGAGGCCCTGGCAGTGGGCGACGAAGGCTTCCAGCGCAAGTGCCTGGCCCGGATCGAGGCGATGCGCGACGCCGGGGCGACGATCCTGTTCGTCAGCCACGCCATGGGCATGGTCACCCAGCTCTGCGACCGGGCGGTGCTGATGGACCGGGGCGAGGTGCTGATCGACGGCGAGCCCAAGGAGGTCGCCTCGAACTACTACCGCCTGACCCACGCCCCCGGCGCCGACCGCGAGCGCATCCGGACCGAGATCCTGGGGCGCGGCAAGGCGATCGAGGCGGCACCGGCGGCACCGGAGGTCGAGTCCGGCATGGACGCCACCTTCGTCAGCGAGAGCCGGGTCGAGCATGGCGGCAACGGGGCGACGATCCAGGATCCGCGGATCGAGACGGTGAACGGCCAGCGGGTGAACCTGCTGGTGCGCGGCCGCTCCTACGTCCTGCGCTACGAGGTCTCCTTCGAGGGCGCCTGCCGCAAGGTCCGGTTCGCCACACAGTTCAAGACCAAGACCGGGGTGGAACTCGGCGGCCGCGCCACCCACCGGCTCGCCGAAGACATGCCCGACTTCCAGCCCGGGGACCGGATCTCGGTGTCTTTCGAGTTCACCTGCGTCCTGGCACCCGGAACCTATTTCGCCAACACCGGCGTCAACGGCCTGGTCAATGGGGAGCGGGAGTCGCTCCATCGTATCCTGGACGCCCTGATGTTCCAGGTGCTCCCCGACCCCGATGACAGCCTGGTCGGCATGGTCGATCTGGGGATCATCCCCTCGATCGACTTCCACCCCGCGCCGGCGCCCGGCACGCCGAGCTGAGCCTCGGGCCGCGGGTCTGGCGGCGACGGCTCATCCAGGTATTATCGCGCCAAACATCCGCCGACGCGCGGCGGAGACACCACCCGGAGGAAACGACAGATGCGGGCAATCCGTTCAGTGACAGGCGCCGTCGCGCGCCGCGCCCTTCTCGCGGCCCTGGTCGCCGTGCCGGCCCTCACCGCCGGCGCCGGCCTGGCCTCGGCCGCCGACACCATCAAGGTCGGCGCCCTGCGCTTCGCCTCCCATGCCGCCAGCTTCATCGCCTTCGAGCGCGGCTACTTCCAGGAGGCCGGGCTCGAGGTCGAGTTCGAGTTCTTCCAGGCGGCCCAGCCCATGGCCGTCGCCATCGCCTCGGGCGATATCGACTACGGCATCACCGCGATCACCGGCGGCCTGATCAACCTGGCCGACAAGGGCGCCATCAAGGTGATCGGCGGCGTGATGCACGAGGAGAAGGGCATCGACGGCTCGGCCATCGTGGTGTCCGACGCCGCCTATCAGGCCGGCGTGACCTCCCCGGACAAGCTGAAGGGCCGCAGCTTCGCCATCACCCAGGCCGGCTCCTCCTTCCACTACATGGCGGCCCGGATCGCCGAGAAGGAGGGCTTCGGGGTCGAGGACCTGAAGCTCACCCCGCTGCAGAAGGTGCCGAACATCATCGCCGCCCTGAAGTCGGGTCAGGTCGACGCCTGGGCCATCGTCCCGCATATCGCCAAGGCGCTCGCCGGCGGCGGGGAGGTGCACATCATCGGCTGGGTCAACGACTACGCGCCGGACTACCAGGTGACCACCGTCTTCACCTCCGCCGACAACGCCGCCAACAAGCGCGACCAGACCGAGCGGTTCCTAAGCGCCTTCGCCAAGGGTGCGGCCGACTTCAACGCCGCCCTGGTCGACAGGACCGCCGACGAGGAAGAGGCCGAGGCGGTGACCAAGCTGATCCACAAATACGTCTATACCACCCAGCCCTACGAGAAGGCCTCGGTGTCGATCCGCAACGGGGCGATCCGGCTGAACGAGGGGGCGAAGCTGAACGTGACCAACGTCGCCGACCAGCTCGCCTGGTTCAAGAAGGAGGGTCTGGTGAAGAGCGATATCGCCATCGACGGCCTGGTCGACCCGAGCTACGTCGAGACCTACTGATCCGGCGGGAGCGGGCCGTGGAGCTGAAGATCCAAGGCGTCGGCCACGCCTACGGCCCGCTCACCGTGCTGGACGGGATCGATTTCGAGGTCCCGGCCGGCCGTATCGTCTGCATCGTCGGCCCGTCCGGTTGCGGGAAGTCCACCCTGCTGCGGATGATCGGCGGGCTGGAGCGGCCCGATACCGGCGCGATCCTGCAGGTCGGCTCGCCGCCGGCCGCCAGCCTCAACCCGCTGACCTTCATCTTCCAGGATTTCGCCCTGCTGCCCTGGCGCAGCGTGGAGGGCAACATCCGGCTCGTGCTGGAGGACCATCGCCTCGGCGCCGAGGCGGTCGAGCGGATCGTCGCCGATGTGCTGGCCCGCACCAACCTGAGCGAATTCCGCCGCGCCTGGCCGCGCCAGCTCTCCGGCGGCATGCGCCAGCGGGTCGCCATCGCCCGGGCGCTGGCCGTCTCCCCGGCGGTCATGCTGATGGACGAGCCGCTCTCGGCCCTGGACGCCCAGACCCGCGAGCTGCTGATGGCCGACCTGGTCGCCCTATGGGAGCGCGAGCGGTTCTCCGCCGTCTATGTGACCCACAACCTGGCGGAAGCCGTGCGGCTCGGCCACCGGGTGATCGTCCTGTCGCGCCGGCCCGGGCGGATCCGCGAGATCGTCGATATCGACATGGATCTGGGCGAGCGCCCAGGGCGCATGGCCGAGCTGGAGGCGCACCAGTCCCGGCTCTGGGCGCTGATCCGCGACGAGGCCGAGGCGGCGGAGAAGGAGCTGGTCGATGGCTGACCGCGACGTCCGGCCGGTCCCGTTCCGCGGCGGCGGCTTCACCACCCGCAAGCTCGGCGTGGTCGGCCCGCTGGTCTTCGCCGCGATCATCGCCCTGTGGGAGCTGGGCTGCCGCACCGGGGCGATCCCGCCGCTGGTGCTGCCGGCCCCCTCGGAGGTCTATGCCGCCCTTGCCCGGCTGGTGGAGACCGGACTGATCTGGGACCATCTCGGCGCCTCGCTGCAGCGCCTGGTGGTCGGCTGGAGCCTGGGCACCCTGCTCGGCATCGCCGTGGGGCTCGCCATCGGGCTGTTCTCGCTGGCCCGCGCCGGGCTCGCCCCGATCGTCGCCGCGATCTTCCCGGTGCCGAAGATCGCCCTGCTGCCGCTCTTCGTGATCTGGTTCGGCATCGGCGAGGGCTCCAAAGTCGCCACCATCCTGTTCGGCACCTTCTTCCCCACGGTGGTCGCCACCTATGGCGGCGTCGACAACGTCGACCGCACCCTGATCCGCATGGCCCAGTCCTTCGGCCTGTCCTGGTTCTCCATCGTGCGCAAGATCATCCTGCCCGGCGCCTTGCCGGCGATCCTGCCGGGCTTCCGGATCTCCGCCGCCATTGCCATCGTCCTGCTGGTCGCCGCCGAGATGATCGGCGCCGAATACGGGATCGGCGCCTATATCCTGCTGGCCGGCAGCCTGATGGCGACCGACGAGCTGATCGCCGGCGTCGCCATCCTCTCGGCCATCGGCCTGGTGGTGAACTGGCTGATCGGCCGGGCCGAGCGCGGCCTGCTCGCCTGGCGCCGATAGCCGGATCTACTGCCCCGCGTTATAGGGCGGCTTCGGCGTGTCCTCTTCCGGCGGGCTCGGCGCCGGATCCTCGGTGCGGGGATCGAGTTCGAACATCATCGCGCCGCCGCGCGGGGTCGGCACCAGCTCGGCCTGCTCCTCCAGCGCCACCGGCGGGCGGGCCTTCAGGCGCCACAGGCCGAACAGCACCAGCAGCAGCCAGACGGCGGACACGTGCAGGAACAGGGCGCGCGGCCCGAACCCCTCCATCAGGAACGAGGCGATGGGCGGGCCGACGATGGCGCCCATGCCGTAGGTCAGCAGCAGCCCGCCGCTCATCACCACGAAGTCGCCCGCCGCCAGCCGGTCGTTGGCATGGGCCAGAGCCAGGCCGTAGATCGGCAGGAACAGCCCGCCGAGCGCGAAGCCGGAGATCACCGCCCAGGTGACCGAGATCGGCGCCACGAAGGCGGCCCCCGCACTGACGATGGCGGTGGCGAAGGCGGAACCGATCAGCAGCAGGCGGCGGTCAAAGTGGCGGTCGAGGGCGGCGATCGGCACCTGCATCACCGCCCCGCCGATCACCGTCGCCGTCATGAACAGGGAGATGCCGACCGTATCGAGCCCGGTCTTCTGCCCGAACACCGCCCCCAGCGACCAGAAGGCGCCGTTGCCCACGCCCACCGCGAGGGCGGCGGCGAGGCCGAGCGGCGAGACCTGCCAGAGATAGAACAGCCGGATCTTCACGTTCTGGATCGGCGCCGGCGCCTGGGCGGTGGAGACCGCCGTCGGCACCAGGGCGAGCACGATCAGGATGGCCGACAGGCTGAACAGCTCGAACCCGGCCGGCGGGGCGACGCTGAGCAGCAACTGACCGACCGACACCGCGCTCAGGTCGACGATGCGGTAGACGGAAATGATCCGCCCGCGGGTCTCGTCGGTCGCCCGGTCGTTCAGCCAGCTCTCAACGATCATGGTCAGCCCGGACATGGCGATGCCCGACAGGGCGCGCAGCAGGAACCAGGCGATCGGGTCCCCGGCCAGCGCATAGGCGAGCGCCGTCGCCGCCGCCAGGGCCGCCAGGGCGGAGAAGCTGCGGATATGGCCGACCCGTTGCACGATGCGCGGCGTCAGCAGGCAGCCGATCACGTAGCCGGCGAAATAGCCGGACATGGCGAGGCCGATGGCGCCGGTCGACATGCCGTCCATCACGGCGCGGGTCGGCAGCAGCAGGGTCAGCAGCCCGTTGCCGGCGAGCAGAAGGGCGAGACTGGTCAGCAGGGCGGAGACGGAAGCGATCATGACATCCCGGGCGCTATCGCGAAGAGGTACGGGCGACCTAGGATAGGGGTTCAAGGACACACCGGGCAAATGAACAGCCCGGGACACCAGGAGACGCCCCCGCCATGACCCATCCCTCGCTCATTCCCCAGGACCCTCTGGACCCCTCGCTTCTTCCCGACGGCGTGCGCTCGCGCTTCGTGGAGAACATCAACGGGCTGCGGATGCACCTGCTGGAGGCCGGCTGGGAGGGGGCGGACGGCAAGCCGTGCCTGCTGCTGCTGCACGGCTTCCCGGAGCTGGCCTATAGCTGGCGCAAGGTCATGCCGGCCCTGGCGGCGGCCGGATACCACGTGCTCGCCCCCGACCAGCGCGGTTACGGCCGGACCACCGGCTGGGACGCGGAGTATGACGGACCGCTGACGCCGTTCCGGCCGCTCAACCTGCTGCGCGACATTCTCGGATTGCTCGCCTCCCAGGGGCGCCGCCATGTGGAGGCGGTGATCGGCCATGATTTCGGCTCGCCCATCGCCGCGACCTGCGCCCTGGTGCGGCCCGACGTGTTCCGCGCGCTCGCCATGATGAGCTCGCCCTTCGCCGGCCCGCCGAAGACGCCGTTCGAAGCGCCGGCGGCCAAGGGCGACATCCATGCCGACCTCGCCGCCCTGCCCCGGCCGCGCAAGCATTACCAGTGGTACTATTCGACCCGCCCGGCCAACACGGACATGACCGCCTGTCCCCAGGGGCTGCACGCCTTCCTGCGCGCGTACTACCACCACAAGAGCGCCGACTGGGCGCAGAACAAGCCGGTCCGACTGGACGGCTGGAATGCCGAGGCGCTGGCGCAGATGCCGACCTACTACATCATGGATCTGAACGAGACCATGGCGCAGACCGTGGCCAAGGAGATGCCGTCCGACGCCGAGATCGCCGCCAACCGCTGGCTGCCGGAGCGCGAGATGGCGGTCTATGCCGGCGAATATGGCCGCACCGGATTCCAGGGCGGGCTGCAATGGTACCGCTGCAACACCACGGGCGCGTTTCTGAGCGAGCAGGAGGTGTTCAGCGGCAAGACGATCGACGTGCCGTCCACCTTCATCGCCGGCGCCCAGGACTGGGGCATCTACCAGTTCCCCGGCGCCATCGAGGCGATGGCGAGCGACGCGGTGTGTCCGGACTGGCGGGGCACCCACCTCCTCGACGGGGCGGGCCACTGGGTCCAGCAGGAACAGCCCGAGGCGGTGGTAGACAAGCTGCTGGGATTCCTGAAGGGGCTGTGACGCCACCCCCTCTCCCATACCCTCACTCCCCGGATTTATTCCGGGGCGAGCGGATCGACCGGGGCGGGCCGCGGTAATCTGTCGATAGCGCCCAGTTCACACCCCACCGCTTGCCCCGGAATAAATCCGGGGAGTGAGGGAGGGGGGAGGGTAATGCGATGATCGCCATCACCGCCCCGGAAGCGTATGATCGCGGCCCCGCGCCCATCACGCCGAGCACCGCCGCCCATGTCGCTTCCCCCGCACTTCCTCGACGAGCTGCGCGACCGCGTGACGGTCTCCAGCGTGGTCGGGCGGAAGTACAAGCTGGAGCGCAAGGGCCGGGAGTTCCTGGCGGTCTGCCCGTTCCACAACGACACCAAGCCGTCGCTCTCCATCGTCGACGACAAGGGCTTCTATCACTGCTTCGCCTGCGGGGCGCATGGCGACGTCTTCAAGTTCCTGATGGAGAACGACGGCCTCAAATTCATGGAGGCGGTCGAGCAGGTCGCCGCCCTGGCCGGCGTGGAGGTGCCGAAGGAAAGCCCCGAGGAGCAGCAGCGGGCCGAGCGCCGCCGCTCGCTCCAGGAGGTGGTGGACCTGGCCTGCCGCTGGTACGAACGCCAGCTCCACACCTCGGCCGGCGAGGCCGGCCTGCGCTACCTGAAGGAACGCGGCCTCACCGACGAGACGCTGAAGACCTTCCGCCTGGGCTGGGCGCCGGACGACCGCAAGGCGCTGCAGCGGGCCATGAAGGCCGAGGGCGTGGAGACCGACGTCCTGGTGGAGGCCGGCCTGGTCAAGCGCTACGACGAGGGCGAGCGGGCCGGCGAGACCGTCGACTACATGCGCGGCCGGGTGCTGTTCCCCATCACCGACCGGCGCGGCAAGGTCATCGCGTTCGGCGGCCGGGTGTTGGGCGACGGCCAGCCGAAATACCTGAACTCTCCCGATACCCCGCTGTTCCACAAGGGAAGGGTGCTCTACGGCCTCGCCCAGGCGCGCGAGCCGGCCCACAAGTCGGGCGAGCTGCTGGTGGCCGAAGGCTACATGGACGTGATCGCGCTTGCCCAGGCCGGGTTCCCGGCGGTCGCCCCCCTCGGCACCGCGCTGACCGAGGACCAGATCGTCGAGCTGTGGCGCATCACGCCGGAGCCGATCCTGTGCTTCGACGGCGACACCGCCGGCCAGCGCGCCGCCCGCCGGGCCTGCGACCGGGCCCTGCCGCTGCTCAAGCCGGGCCACTCCCTGCGCTTCGTCACCCTGCCGGAGGGCCAGGATCCGGACGACCTGATCAAGCGCGACGGCAAGAAGGCGCTGCGCGACATCCTCGCCACCGCCCGGGGGCTGGCCGACTTCCTGTGGGCCAGCGAGCTGGTGGCCAACCCGACCGACACGCCGGAACGCCGCGCCGCCTTCTTCAAGCGCATGCGCGACCTGGTGCGCGAGGTCGCCGACCAGACCGTGCAGATCGCCTACAAGGACCACGTTGAGGCGCGGATCGAGGAGATGCGCCGTCCCAAGGGTCGCACCGGCGGCCGCGATGGCCAGCGCGAGTTCGGCCGCGGCCAGGGCTACGGCGGTTCGCAGCGGAGCTGGGGCGGCGATCGGACGCGCGGCGGGCGATGGACGCCACCGCCGCCGCCGGAGCCGATCGGCAGCCGCACCGCCCGGGCCCGGGTCGACGCCGTCCTGCCCCGCCGCCAGCAGCAGGTCATCCTGGCCACCTTCATGCACCATCCGGGCCTGCTGGACGAGCTCGGCGAGGTGCTGGCCACCCTGACGCTCGACGACCCATTCCTTGACAAACTTCGCCGTCAAATCTTAGAGATCAACGCGGAGGACCCTGGACTTGACGCGGACGGTCTTCGCGACCACTTCATGGCGTTGGGTTATTCGGAAACGGTGGATGGACTGCTGTCCGACGAGGCTTTGCACCACGCGGCCTTCGCTCGGCAGGGCGCCAGCCATTCCGATGCGCGACAGGGTTTGGCGGAACTGCTTGGACGATTCGCCGGGCCTCTGCTACGAGAGCAACTGTTTGATGCGCAGCGGGAATACGGACAGACATTCAGCGAGGCTAGCTGGCAGCGCATGCTGAGCCTGCAAAGCACGCTTCAGGCGATTACCTCCGCGTCGGCGCTGGAAGACGCGAACTGAGAACGGAGCCGGGGTCGACACCGGCGACAACGATGAGGTCGAAGGCTCATGGCGACTAAGACAGCAACGGCGGCTCAGAACGACGACGAGGACACCCGCGAAGAGGGTGCCGCGCCGGACGGGCCGCTGCTGGACAATATCAACCAGGCGGTCAAGAACCTCATCAAGAAGGGCAAGGAGCGCGGGTACCTCACCTATGACGAGGTGAACTCGGCGCTGCCCCAGGAGGAGATGTCCTCCGAGCAGATCGAGGACATCATGAGCGCCCTCAGCGAGATGGGCGTGAACGTCGTCGAGAACGAGGACGACGGCGACAAGGACGAGGACAAGGGCGACAGCGACGGCGCGGTGGCCGGCAACGTCTCCGACGAGGATGTCGGCCGGACCGACGACCCGGTGCGCATGTATCTGCGTGAGATGGGCTCGGTCGAGCTGCTGTCCCGCGAGGGCGAGATCGCCATCGCCAAGCGCATCGAGGCCGGCCGCGAGATGATGATCGGCGGCATCTGCGAGAGCCCGCTGACCATACGCGCCCTGGTGCACTGGCGCGACCAGCTCAAGGACGGCGCCATCCTGCTGCGCGACGTCATCGACCTGGAGGCGACCTACGGCGCCGAGAACGCCCCGGCGGCACCGGCCTCCGACGACAGCGACGACGGCGAGGACACCGGCTCGCAGAAGGCCGAGGGCGCGGAGAGCGAGGACGAGGACGAGGACGGCGAGGACGGCGAGGACAACAACCTGTCCCTGTCGGCGATGGAGCAGCAGCTCATCCCGCAGGTGCTGGAGAACTTCGACAAGATCGCCGACACCTACGGCAAGCTCGCCAAGATGCAGAAGCGCCGCATCGAGAAGCTGACCCGCGGCGAGGAGCTGGCCCGCACCACCGAGCGCAAGTACGAGAAGCTCAAGGGCGAGCTGATCGAGGCGATGGAGAGCGTGCGCCTGAACAACGGCCGTATCGAGGCTCTGGTCGAGCAGCTCTACTCCCTGAACCGCCGCATGACACAGGTGGACATGCAGCTCTGGCGCATGGCCGACAGCGTGAAGGTGCCGCGGCAGTCCTTCATGGAGGAGCATTTCGGCAACGAGCTGGAGCCCGGCTGGGGCGAGCGGGTGGCGAAGAAGGACGCCCGCTGGGCCCGGTTCTTCGAGAGCTACGGCGACCAGATCGAGAACCACCGCGCCGACCTGGCGCTGATCTCGGCCGATGCCGGCCTGCCGATCAGCGAGTTCCGCCGCATCGTCCAGACCGTGCAGAAGGGCGAGCGCGAGGCCGGCCGCGCGAAGAAGGAGATGGTCGAGGCGAACCTGCGCCTGGTGATCTCCATCGCCAAGAAATACACCAACCGCGGCCTGCAGTTCCTGGACCTGATCCAGGAGGGCAATATCGGCCTGATGAAGGCGGTCGATAAGTTCGAATACCGCCGCGGCTACAAGTTCTCGACCTACGCCACCTGGTGGATCCGGCAGGCGATCACCCGGTCGATCGCCGACCAGGCCCGCACCATCCGCATCCCCGTGCACATGATCGAGACGATCAACAAGCTGGTGCGCACCTCGCGCCAGATGCTGCATGAGATCGGCCGCGAGCCGACCCCGGAGGAGCTGGCCGAGAAGCTGGTGATGCCGCTGGAGAAGGTGCGCAAGGTCCTGAAGATCGCCAAGGAGCCGATCAGCCTCGAGACGCCGATCGGCGACGAGGAAGACAGCCATCTCGGCGACTTCATCGAGGACAAGAACGCGGTCCAGCCGCTGGACGCCGCCATCCAGGCGAACCTGCGCGAGACCACCACGCGGGTGCTGGCCAGCCTGACGCCGCGCGAGGAGCGCGTGCTGCGCATGCGCTTCGGCATCGGCATGAACACCGACCACACCCTGGAGGAGGTCGGCCAGCAGTTCAGCGTGACCCGCGAACGTATCCGTCAGATCGAGGCCAAGGCGCTTCGCAAGCTCAAGCACCCGTCGCGATCTCGGAAACTGCGCAGCTTCCTCGACTACTGATCCCTTGCCTGAGGACGACATGGGGTGGGGCGTCCCACGGACAGAGAAGATCCGCCGGCCAGGACCGCCGCGGCAGACCGGAACTCCTTGATGCAGCGCGGCCTGAGCCGGTTGTACCGGTTCAGGTCCGTCCGCATGGCCTTCCTGGCCGTGACGCTGCCGCTGGTGATCGCGGTGGTGGGCGGTTTCTTCGTCCTGCTCGAGGTCGAGACCTACGAGGACGCGGTCGAGCGGCTGGAGATGAAGCTCGACCGGATGCTGGCCAGCAACGCGGTCATGCTGGCCCGGGCGGTATGGGAGCGTAACGAGGTCCTGATCGCCACCCAGGCCGCCCCGGCCCTGATCGATCCCGACCTGATCGGCATTTTCATCACCGACCGCGACGGCCGCCCGCTCGCCGCGTTCGGCGCGCGCGAGACGCCCCAGGGCAAGTCGATCATCCGCGAGGCGCCGATCAGCTATGCCGTCGGCACCGACCTGCAATATGCCGGCCGGCTCGAGCTGGTGATGACCGATGCCGGCATCCGGGCCTCGGCCCGGTCGCGCATCCTGGTGCTGGTCGCCTTCGCCATCCTGCTGAGCGTCGCCATCGTCTTCGCCACCCAGGCGGCCTTCGACCTGGTGATCGGCCGGCCGCTGAAGGAGCTGCAGAAGGCGATCGACAGCACCCGTCTCGGCGCGCCGCGCGAGGAGGTGCAGTGGCACGGCGCGGACGAGGTTGCCCGGGTGATCGAGGCCTTCAACCGGATGCAGCGCCGCCACACCGCCTACGAGACCGCCCTGGACGAGGCGCGCATCGACCTGGAGAAGCGGGTCGAGGAGCGCACCGGCGAGCTGAAGCGGGCCCGCGACGAGGCCCGCGCCGCCAACCGCGCCAAGAGCGCCTTCCTGGCCAATATGAGCCACGAGCTGCGCACCCCGCTGAACGCCATCATCGGCTTCGCCGAGGTGCTGAAGAACCAGAAGTTCGGCCCTCTGGGGGACGAGCGCTACAGCAGCTATGCCGAGATCGTGCGCACCAGCGGCACCCATCTGCTGGACCTGATCAACGACCTGCTCGACCTGTCGCGGGCCGAGGCCGGCGGCCTGATACCGGCGGAATCGACCATCGCCATCGACGCCCAGATCCGCCGGGCCATCGACATGAGCCGGCCGGAGATCGACGCCTCCGGCGTGACGGTCACGGTCGAGGTCGACGAGGCGGTGCCGCCGCTGCGCGCCGACGCAAGGCTGATCCTGCAGCTTCTGTCCAACCTGATCACCAACGCGGTGAAGTTCACCCGCCCCGACGGCACGATCACCATCGGTGCGTCGATCGACGACCGCCGCTCGGTGTCGGTCTATGTGGCCGATACCGGGATCGGCATCCCCGAGGACCAGATCGAGAAGGTCCTGGAGCCGTTCACCCAGCTCGATACCCGCCTGCACCGGGAGCACCGGGGGGCCGGGCTGGGCCTGCCCCTGTGCCGGGCCATCGCCCAGGCCCATGGCGGCCAGCTGCTGATCGAGAGCACCTTCGGCGAGGGCACCCGGATCACCGTCACCCTGCCGCCCTGGCGCGCCCTGCCGCCGAACGACGAGCCGGCGCCGGCCGCACCCTGAGGGTCAGGGCGTGCGGCTGACCAGCTCCGTGTCGGTATAGGGAACGATCTGCGGCCAGATCGCGTCGGCGATCTCGATGTTGTTCTGCAGTTCCAGATCCCAGATCGCCTTGGTCGCCGGGTTCAGCAGCAGGTAGAGCCTCCCGTCGACGATGCGCCAGGCGGTGGGATCGGTCGGGAATTTCCGGCCGGTGCGCACCCCGTAGGCGCAGAACCCGCCATAGGCCGGCTTGTAGCGCTGCGGGTCGGCGGCGAAGCGGCGGCGGTTCTCCTCACTGGCGAACCGGTAGACCGCGCCGCCGGACTCATGCTCGTGGGCCCGCAGGCCCGGCACCGGCGCCCCCTCGGTGAAATAGGCCACGGGGTCGTAGCCGTTCACGGCGATCCGGCCTTCAAGCAGGTGGAGGGTGACCCCCGGCTCGGCCCTGCCCGGGCCGGCGGCGGCGATCAGGGCGAGCGTGACGAGCAGGATCGGCATCCCGATCCTGGGCAGACGGACTCCGGTCGTTCGCAGCATCATGTTTCTCGACGAATGATGGCCCCCACGACCAAGTCCGGAACCATACCGGACAGAAGTCCGGCCGCCAATTCTCAGGAATGCGCCCGAACCGGAAGCCTTGACCCGACCGCCGCCGCCCCATGTTGATGGTGATGCTCGCGCCGCTCGCCAACCGCACGTTCCGGCACCTGTTCGCCGCCCAGGTGACCAGCCTGGTCGGCACCGGCCTGACGACGATCGCCCTGGCCCTGCTGGCCTACGACCTGGCGGGCGGCGATGCGGGGCTGGTGCTCGGCATCCTGCTGGCGGCGAAGATGGTGATCTATGTCGCCCTGGCGCCGCTGATCGGGGCCGTGGTCGCCCGGTTCGACCGCCGCCGGATGCTGGTCGCCCTGGATGTCGCCCGTGCCGCCATCGTGCTCGGCCTGCCCTTCGTCACCGAGATCTGGCAGGTCTACGCCCTGTTCCTCGCCCTGCACGTCTGTGCGGCCGGCTTCACCCCGGCCTTCCAGGCCACCGTCCCCGACGTGCTGCCGGATACCGAGGCGTACACGCGCGCGCTGGCGCTCTCGCGTCTCGCCTACGACATCGAGAACCTGGCGAGCCCCGGCCTCGCCGCCCTGGCGCTCACCGTGGTGTCCTACGACGTGCTGTTCGCCGCCAACGCCGCCACCTTCGGGCTCTCGGCGGCCTTGATCCTGTCCTGTAGCCTGCCCCGGCCGGCGGCGAAACAGGTCCGCGGCTTCGTCGACCGGGCGACCCAGGGGTTGCGGATCTTCCTCGCCACCCCGCGGCTCCGTGGCCTGTTCGCCCTGTATTTCGCGGTCTCCGCCGGCGGGGCGCTGGCCATCGTCAACACGGTGGTGCTGGTGCGCGACCGCCTCGGCGGCGGCGAGAGCGAGGTGGCGCTGCTGATGGCGGTGCTCGGCGGCGGCTCGATGATCGCGGCCCTGTCCCTGCCCCGGCTGTTGGAGCACGTGTCGGAGCGCAGTGTCATGCTGACCGGCGGCGGGCTGATGACGGTCGCGATCCTGGCCGGGTCGGCCGGGCAGGGGTTCGCGCCGCTGGCCGCCGCCTGGGCAGTTATCGGGTTCGCCGGGTCGCTGATCGGCACCCCGGCGGGGCGGGTGATCACCCGCTCATCGGATGAGGAGTCGCGGTCCGCGGTCTTCACCGCGCAGTTCGCGCTCAGCCACTTCTGCTGGCTGGTCGCCTATCCGCTGGCCGGCGTGCTGGGACGGCTGGAGGAGGTCTGGATCGCCTTCGCCGTGCTGGCGGCCCTGGCGGCGGCGGGGACGGCGGCGGCCGCCCTGCTGTGGCCGGCGGACGACGCGGCGGTGCTGACCCACGAGCATCCGGAGCAGGAGCATACCCACGAGCATGTCCACGATGCCCACCACCAGCACCGCCACGAGGGCTGGGAAGGTCCGGAGCCGCACAGCCATCCGCACCGCCACGGCCCGCTGCGTCATGCCCATGCCTTCGTGATTGACGACCACCATCCGACCTGGCCGCGCGGCTGATCGGGACCAAGGACGGGGCTAGAGCAGGCGTTCCAGGAAGATCGTCTCGGCGATCGGCGTGTCGTAATAAGCGGCCCGGGGGGTGAAGCCGAGCTTGCCGTACATGGCCACCGCGTCGCCCATGCGGCTCGGCAGGGTGTCCAGCACCATGGCGGCGAAGCCGGCCGCCCGGCCATGCGCCATCGCCGCCTCGCCCAGGCGCCGACCGAGGCCGAGACCGCGTCCCGCCGGCCGGACATAGAGCCGCTTCATCTCGCAGATCCCCGATCCGAGCTTCGGCAACGGCTTGACCGCGACGCCCCCGAGGGCCGCCCCGTCCTCGGCGCGCGCCAGCAGGATTCCGCCCGGCGCAGCGTAGACCCGGTCCAGGGCCGCCAACTCCGCTTCCAACCCCTGATAGCCGAGATCGATCGCCAGCCAGTCCACATACTCGCGGACCAGGGCGGCGAAATCGGCCCGGTCGGCCTCGGTGGCCGCCGGCGCGATGGTGACCGTCGGACTCATGGCATGACCAGCTCGCCGCGCATCATGGCGACACAGCGCCCGCCGACCCGGATCGCCGTCGTCGCCCCGCCGGCCCGATCGACCTCGCCCAGCAGCAGCGAGGGGCGGCCCATCTCCACCCCCTGGGCAATGCGCAGGGCCATGGTGCCCTCCGCCGGCCCGTCGAGCTCCGCCAGCAGGCCGAGCAGCGCGCCGTTGGCGCTGCCGGTGGCGGGGTCCTCGTCGATGTTGTCGAGCGGCGCGAACATGCGGGCCCGCACGTCCACGTCGTCGCCGCCGGTGCGCACGTAGCAGTGGATGTCGTAGACCGGCAGATGGGCGAGGCGGCTCTCGAACTCGGCCCGGATCGGCCGGGCAGCCTCCAGTGCCGCCCGGTCGGCCAGTTCCACCAGGATGAACTCCAGCCCGACCGTGCCGCCGACCGGCGGATGGCGGTCGGTGCGGATGGCGGTGGCCTCCAGGCCCAGACAGGCGGCGATATCCGCCACCGGCACCGGCGCGCCGCGCCGGAAGAGCTGCGGGGTGGTGAGCTGGGCGCCGACCGGCTTGCCGCCCTCGCTCAGGATCGCGATCGGCACCAGCCCGGCCCCCTCCTCGAAGCGGACCGCCTCGCCGACCGGCCGGCCGAACAGACTGCCCCGCCAGGCGACCACCGTGGCGGTGCCCACATTGGGGTGGCCGGCGAAGGGCACCTCGCGGGTCGGGGTGAAGATCCGCACCCGGGCGGTGTTCGCCGGATCCTGCGGCGGCAGCACGAAGGTGGTCTCCGAATAGCCGAACTCGACGGCGATCGCCTGCATGCGCTCGGCCGACAGGGCCTCGCCGCCGAACACCACCGCCAACGGATTGCCGCCGAACGGGGTCTCGGTGAACACGTCCACGGTCTCGTAGGTCAAGGTCATTTCACCGCTCCTGAATTCCGTCTGTGCATCGCCCTTCGACACGCCCCCGCCGACGCGGGGGCCGCTCAGGGTGAGGCCCTTTCTTTACTCTCCGCCCCTCGCCCGTCATCCCGGATCGTCCCCCGGTGAGACCCGGCCCGTCCCCGGATCAATCCCGGATTAAATCCGGGACGGGGCCGTCCGGGATGACGGGGGAAGACGGATAGAGGAGCATGCCCCGAACAGGGCCCCGGCGATCAGCCGGGGGCCGTGTCGAAGGGCCTGCCTCCGCCTCACCCCTCGATGCTCCCCGTCATCACCCGCACCGAGCGGCCGCCGATGCGCACGGCGGTGCTGGTGCCGTCCGCGTGGTCGACCGCCCCCCGGATCAGCGAGGGGCGGCCCATCTCCACCCCCTGGGCGATCCGCTGCCGCAGGGTCCCGCTGCCGGTCTCCAGCGTGCCGAGCAGGCCCATCAGCGCCCCGCAGGCGCTGCCGGTGGCCGGATCCTCGGCGACGTTGCGGATCGGCGCGAACATGCGCGCGCGGATGTCGAGATCGGGCTCCGCCACCCGGGCGTAGCACAGGATCGCGCCGTTGGCCGCGACCTCCGGCTGGTCGGCGAAGCGGGCGGTCACCGGCGTCGCCCGGCGGATCGCCTGGGCATCGCTCAGCTCGGCCAGGATGAAGGGCAGGCCGACGGAGCCGATTACCGGCGCGTGGCGGGCGGTGGTCACCGCCGAGACGTCCAGACCGAGACAGGCCGCCACCTGGTCCGCCGGCACCTCCTGGTGGCGGGAGAAGGCTTCCGGCGCGGTCAGCGTGGTCGCGGTGACGGCGCCGCCCTCGCGGGTCAGGGCCACCGGCACCACGCCGGCGATCTCCTCGAACAGCACCGTGTCGCCCAACGGCCGGCCGAACAGCTCGCCGCGCCAGCCGACCACGGCGGCGGTGCCGACGTTGGGATGCCCGGCGAATGGCATCTCGCGCTTGGTCGAGAAGATCCGCACCCGCGCGGTGTGCGCCGGGTCTTCCGGCGGCAGGACGAAGGTGGTTTCCGAGTAATTGAACTCGCGGGCGATCTGTTGCAGCCGCTCGGCCGGGAGCCCCTCGGCCCCGAACACCACCGCCAGCGGGTTGCCGCCGTAGCGGGTGTCGGTGAACACATCCACGGTCTCGAAACTCAGGGTCATTCCTTGTTCCTCAAAAGCGTTGGCTGCACCTCACCCGTCCGCGCCGGCACCCCGGCACGTCATCCTTCCGCCGATGGTTTGCCCTCAGTCGACCAGGGCGATGTTGATCCGGCGGTTCTGCTTTCCCTTGTTCTCGATCTTGGTCACGTCCAGCCGGCCGATCTCGCCGGTACGCTTCACATGGGTCCCGCCGCAGGGCTGGTAGTCCACGGCGTCGCCGATGCGGATCATCCGCACCGTGCCGGCCCCGGTCGGCGGCTTCACCGACATGGTGCGCACCAGATCCGGGTTGGACTCGAGCTCCGAATCCGTGATCGACCCGATGGTCACCGCATGGTCGCCGGCGATCACCGCGTTCAGCTTCTCGGTCAGGGCCTCCTTGTCCGGCACGTTCTCCGGCTCCAGGTTGAAGTCCAGCCGGCTCTTGCCGTCGCCCACCTGGCCGCCGGTCACCCCACCCTCGACCAGCGAGCACAGGACGTGCATCGCCGTGTGCATCCGCATCAGCCGATGGCGGCGGTCCCAGTCGATGGTGGCCGTCACGACGTCACCCTCGGCGAGGTCCGCAGCTCCCTCGCCCGGGACATGGACGATCCCCGTGACCGTCTTGCCCTTGCGGGTGTCGGCCACCGGGACGGTCCGCCCGTCGGCCGTCGTCAGGGTCCCGACGTCGCCGGGCTGGCCGCCGCCGGTCGGGTAGAAGACGGTGCGGTCGAGCACGATGCCCTCCTCGCTCACCGCCACCACCTTGGCCTCGCAGGATGTGAGGTAGGAGTCCTCGCGGAACAGCTCCTCGGTCATGATCCACCTTTCGCGTCGAATCTCATGGCGTCAGGACGTCCCCGTCAGGACCTGGCGGTAGACGTCCATGTCCACATTACCACCGGACAGGATCACGCCAACCTTGCGTCCCTGCCAGCGGTCGCGCACCTGCATCAGCCCGGCCAGCGGCACCGCCCCGGCCCCTTCCGCAATGTTGTGGGTGTCGGTGTAATAGGCCCGCATGGCGTCCGCGATCTCGGCGTCGGAGACCTTGATGATCCCGGCCGCCCCCGCCTTGATCCGCTCGAAGGCGGCGGCGTTCGGCACCCGGCAGTCGACCCCGTCGGCGATAGTCGGCGCGCTGGAGGCGTTGGTGGAGACCGGATGGCCGGCCGCGAAGCTGAGCGCATAGGCCGGCGCCGTCTCCGACACCACGCCCCAGACCTCGGCCTTGGAGCCGACCGCGTCGCGCGCCTGCATCACCGCGCAGATGCCGGAGCCGAGCCCGATCGGCACGAACACCGCCTCCAGGTCCGGGGCCGCCGTGAACAGCTCCAGGCCGTAGGTCGCGACCCCGTCCACCAGCCGGTCGTGGAAGCTGGCGAACATGTGCAGGCCGCGCTCCTGCGCCAGGTCCTGGGCGTATTCGAAGCTCTCCTGGAAGTCGCGGCCGTGGACCAGCAGCTCGCCGCCCCAGGCCCGCATGGCGGCGTTCTTCTCCACTGAATTGCCTTCCGGCACCACGACGGTGGCCGAGAGCCCGGCCCGCCGGGCGGCGATGGCCACCGACTGGCCGTGATTGCCCCGTGTGGCGGCGATCACGCCGGTCACCTCCGGCTGGGTGCGGCGCAGGTGGTCCACATAGACCGAGCCGCCGCGGATCTTGAAGGCGCCGGCCGGCGTGTGGTTCTCGTGCTTGACCCAGACCTCGGCCCCGACCCGGTCGCAGAGCAGCGGCCAGGCGTATTGCGGGGTCGGCGCCATGACCGAATAGACGATCTCGGCGGCGGCATTGATGCGGTCGAGGGCATCGCTCTGGGTCATCGGCTCGTTCCCTGTCTCGACACAGTCCCGGTCTGATCCGTCGCCCGATCTGTCACTGGGACAATGTTTGAATTGTCTTTCTGATTGTCCGGCATATTGTCTCCCTTCAATCGGTTCAAGCGGAACATTGTCACCATGACGCATTGGCTGCCCGATATCGACCGCCGCGCCGGGCCGCGCTACCGGGCCATCGCCGAGGCCATCGCCGACGACATCCAGGCCGGCCGGCTGGCCGTGGGCACCCGGCTGCCGACCCATCGCGACCTCGCCTGGCGCCTGGGGGTGACCGTGGGCACGGTCACCCGCGCCTATAAGGAGGTGACGGCCCGGGGGCTGGTCGACGGCGAGATCGGCCGCGGCACCTTCGTGCGCGACCCGCGCACCCATGGCTGGGGTAGGAACTCAGACAGCGAGCCGGCCCCGGTCGATATGGGCCTGAACTTCCCGACCGAGATGGCGGAGTCCGAGGCGGCCCTGCGGGCGACCCTGGCGCAGATCGTCGCCGACCCGCGCGAGCTGCGGCTGGCCGATTACGACACCAATGGCGGACGGCGCGAGCACCGGGCGGCCATGGCGCAGTGGATCTCGGGCTTCGGGGTGGACGCGACGGCGGAGACAACCCTGATCACCGCCGGCGCCCAGCACGCGATCTCCTCGGCACTGCAGGCGCTGACCGAGCCGGGGGACGTGGTGCTGTGCGATCCCTTGACCCATCCGGGCTTCATCGGCGTGGCCTCGATCCTGCGGCTGCGCACGGTGGGCGTGGAGTGGGACGAGCACGGCATGGCGCCCGACGCGCTGGACGCCGCGATCCGCCACCACCGGCCCAAGGCGCTGTTCCTCATTCCGACGGTGCACAACCCCACCTCGCTCACCTTCGCCGAGCCGCGCCGGCGGGAACTGGCGCGGGTGGTCGAGCGCTACGGCCTGCCGGTGGTCGAGGACGACCTGTACCGGGCCTATGCCGATGCGGACGTGCCGGCCCCGCTCTCCGCCTTCGCGCCAGAGCACGTGATCTACCTGACCAGCGCGTCGAAACACCTGTCGCCGGGGCTGCGGATCGGCGCCCTGCACATGCCGCCGCGGATGCGCACGCGCGGCCGGGCCGCGATCCGGGATTCGATCTGGATGGCCTCCCCGCTCAATGCCGAGGTGGCGACCCGCTGGCTCGCCGACGGGACGGCGGACCGGCTGCGCGAGGGCAAGCGGCGGGCGCAGATCCGCCGGGCCGACGCCGCCCGCCAGATACTCGGCCCCCTGGTCTCGATCCGCTCGGAGGCAAGCCCCCATGCCTGGCTGCGCATCCCCGACACGTGGGAAGGGGTGGATCCGGCAGCGGCGCTGCTCGAGAAGGGCGTGGTGACCACGGCGGGAGAGGTCTTCGCCACGGTGACCGGGGCGGGACGCAACCGCATCCGCCTGGCACTGGGCCGCCCGCGCAGCGACGACGAGGCGATCGCCGGGCTGCATATCGTGGCGGAAACCCTGCTGCACGGCCCGGCGGAGGACCGCGCCTTCATGTGAGACGTCAGGAAAGGGCGGCCAGGATCGCCTCGGCCACCGGCTCCGGGGTCAGGATCGGCGCCATATGGCCGATGCCGGTCAGCGACGTCACCGTCGACCGGGGCAGATGTCGGGCGGCACCCGCCACCATGCGCCGGGCGATCTCGGGCGAACGGTCGCCGTGAATCAAGGCGACCGGCGGGGCGGCCTGCCAGACCTCCGGGGCGATCCCGACGCTGCCGGTCGTCTCCGTCTCCGCGACCACCACCGACGCCTGGGCGGTCAGCCGGGCGCGGGCCGGCTCCGGCAGCGCCGTCCAGGCGGTGTCGTTCCAGGCCTCCACGAAGACCCGGACCGCCTCGGCCGCCCGCCCGTCGGCCAGATGACGCTGCATGGCTGCCGCCATCTCCGCCTCGGTGGCGATCAGATCCGCATCCGCTTGGCGGTCCAGGGCGTCGAACAGGATGGGCTCGAACAGCACCAGCCGGTCGAGCTCGGCCGAGGGGGCGGCCAGCAGACCCGCCAGCCCACCCATGGAATGGCCGACGATGCTGCGCGCGCCGCTCACCTCCGCCAGCCAGGTGGCGATCGCCGCATGCCCCTCGACGGCGGAGGCGGCACCGAGGACCAGGCTGTTGCCGTAGCCGTGCAGGGCGGGGGCCAGGCACTGCCACCCCGCCTCGGCCAGACGCTCGGCCAGCCCGCCATAGGCTCTCGGACCGGTCGCGGCGGCATGCAGGAGCACCAGCGGCCGGCCGCCGGGCCCCCAGCGATGCACCTCGACCTGGCCGAAGCCGGTCTGCACGGTCTCGCTCTGTCTCGCCGTCATCGCGCCCCTACGCCTCGCTTGTGTGATCCCGCACGCCCTCCCTATCATCGCGGGAAAAGACGGGAAAGGAGGGGACGGCCATGACCGTGCTGATCGCGGGCGGCGGAATCGGGGGCCTGACACTGGCGCTGAGCCTGCATCAGGTCGGCATCCCGTGCCGGCTGTTCGAGGCGGTGGAGAAGCTGGCGCCGCTGGGTGTGGGCATCAACGTCCTGCCCCATGCGGTGCGCGAGCTGACCGAGCTCGGCCTGCTGGACACACTGCTGTCACTGGGCATCCCCACCGCCCGGCTCGCCTATTACTCGCGCCGCGGCCAGGAGATCTGGTCGGAGCCGCGGGGCCGCGACGCGGGATATGCCTGGCCGCAGATCTCCATCCATCGCGGCGAGCTGCAGATGCTGCTGACCCGCACGGTGCTGGAGCGGCTGGGGCCGGACACCATCGCCACCGGCCATGTCCTGACCGGATGGGAGGAGCGCGGCGACCGCATAGCCGCCCGCTTCGCCGACCGGACCGGGGCGCAGATCGCCGAGGTGGAGGGTGACGTCCTGATCGCCGCCGACGGCATCCACTCCGCCGCCCGCGCCGCCCTGCATCCGGACGAGGGGCCGCCGATCTGGAACGGCGCGATCCTGTGGCGCGGCACCGCGGTGGCGCCGCCGTTCCTGGGCGGGCGCACCATGATCATGGCCGGCCACGAGTATCAGAAATTCGTCTGCTACCCGCTGCGCGACCTGCCCGACGGCCGCCAGCTCATCAACTTCGTCGCCGAGCGCAAGTTCAGCCCGGACCAGTCCTGGCGGCGCGAGGACTGGAACCGGGCCGGCAAGGTGGAGGAGTACCTGCCGCCCTTCGAGAGCTGGCGCTTCGACTGGCTGGACGTGCCCGGCCTGATCCGGGCAGCGGAGACGGTCTACGAATACCCGATGGTCGACCGCGACCCGCTGGACGCCTGGCGCCACGGCCGGCTGACCCTGCTGGGCGACGCCGCCCATCCGATGTATCCGATCGGGTCGAACGGGGCGAGCCAGGCGATCCTGGATGCCCGCGTGCTGACGCGGGAGCTGCTGACCGGGGGCCTGACGACGGCCGCCCTGGACGCCTATGAGGCCGAGCGGCTGCCGGCGACGGCCAGGATCGTCACCGCCAATCGGGGCAACGGGCCGGAGCAGGTCATGCAGATGGTGGAGGAGCGCGCACCGAACGGCTTCGAGCGGATCGACGACGTGTTGAACGCGGAGGAGAGGGAGGGGACGGCCGCGGCTTACAAGCGCCTTGCCGGGTTCGACAAGGACGCTCTTAACGCGCGGCCGCCCATCGTGCCGGAAGCGGCGGCCTGACCGGGGGCTGGGGCAAGCAAGTCAGACCGGCCGACGGCCGATACGAGTAGTCCCAGAGCACGACCGGTTCAGATCGACCCGATCTGAACCGTGAATCGTCCTCTAAACGATGAGAGCTGGAGCAAAGTCACACGATCATCTGTGTCCATCCGATCGCGATTTGCTCCAAGCCTTATTCCTTGGTCAGCAGGGTGCGGGCCTGGACGACGGTGTCGGTGGCCTTGCCGAACTCGCTCGCCTTGCACTGGGCATCGGCTTCTTTGATCATCGCCTCAACCTGCTTGTCGGTCTCTTCGGTGACCTCGGTCTCGTTCAGCATCTCGCGGGTGTCTTTGATCAGCTGGCCGCAGGTCTTGGCGTCGGTCGCCGGGGCGAGGCCGCGGTTGGCGTTGCCGGCGGCCGAGGCGGCGGTGGAGACGAGCGCAAGCGCGAGCGCCGCGAAGACAGCGGTGCGGATGGTGGTGAAGAACATGGGTGGAGGGGCCTCCCGGCCCGATCGCGCGTGCGGCGCGGCGCGCCCCGGTTATCGCCGGACACAGTCGCCGGGCTCCCCAGATCGCGGCGTGGAATATCCTCTGCAATGCCAAGTCTTAAAAGAGGGGAACCCATGCACCGGACGCGGACCGGCTATGCCGGTTTTGCAGATTTGGCATGCGTCCCCATATGAGGGATTGGACAGAGCGAGAGAGACAGAGGAAACCCACGATGACCGACACGTCGCCGGAGCGCACCAACGGCTATTACGGTCCCTCCGGCGAGGCCGAGCGGATCATGCAGTACGACGCCAACAAGAAGTCGGTGCTGATCGCCTATCTGCTCTGGTTCTTCCTCGGCACCTTCGCGGTGCACCGCTTCTATCTGGGCGCGGTGAAGAGCGCGCTGGTCATGCTCGCCATGTGGGTGATCTTCGGCGCCCTCTCCAGCATTACCTTCGGCGTGTTCGGCTTCCTGTTGCTGATCCCGGCGATCTGGTGGTTCCTCGACCTGTTCCTCATCCCCGGCATCGCCCGCGACAAGAACCAGGAACTGATCGCCATGCTGAGCCGCTGAGGCGGCCCGGCGGGAGCCGTCGGCCCCCAAACTTGACTCCGCGGGCGGTTGCCCGTACACAGCGCGCTTCTTGGCACAGCTTCGGCCGCCGAGACCTTAACGGGTTCCGTCCGTCCTCGAGGGTTCGAGCACGGGCGCGTTTCCGTTTGGGACAACCGGATTTGGTTTCGACCGTAACGCACCACGGGTGACGACGTGTTCGAGGGATTGAGCGAGCGTCTTGGGTCGGTCTTCGACCGCCTGAAGAAACGCGGCGCACTGAGCGAAAGCGACGTGTCGGCCGCCATGCGCGAAGTGCGCGTGGCGCTGCTCGAGGCCGACGTCGCCCTGCCGGTGGTGAAGTCCTTCATCGACCGGGTCCGCGACCGCGCGGTCGGCCAGGAGGTGATCAAGTCGGTCACCCCGGGCCAGATGGTCGTCAAGATCGTGCATGACGAACTGGTCGCCACGCTCGGCTCCGACAGCCAGGCGGTCAGCCTGAACGCGGCGGCCCCGGTGCCGATCCTGATGGTCGGCCTGCAGGGCGGCGGTAAGACCACCACCACCGCCAAGCTGGCCAAGCGGCTCGCCGAGCGCGACCGCAAGAAGGTGCTCATGGCGTCGCTCGACGTCACCCGCCCGGCGGCGCGCGAGCAGCTCCGCACGCTCGGCGAGCAGGTCGGCGTCGACACCCTTCCCATTGTCCAGGGCGAGACCGCGCTGACCATCGCCAAGCGGGCGATGACCGCCGGCCGCCTGCAGGGCTACGACGTGGTCATGCTGGACACCGCCGGCCGCACCTCGATCGACGAGGGGCTGATGGCTGAGGCGCGCTCGGTGCGCGACGCGGTCAACCCGCACGAGGTGCTGCTGGTCGCCGATGCACTGACCGGTCAGGACGCGGTCACCACCGCCACCAATTTCGACGAGCGTGTCGGCATCACCGGCATCATCCTGACCCGCGTCGACGGCGACAGCCGCGGCGGTGCCGCACTCTCCATGCGCGGCGTCACCGGCAAGCCGATCAAGGCGCTGGGTGTCGGCGAAAAGGTCACCGACCTCGAGGACTTCCACCCCGAGCGCATCGCCGGCCGGATCCTCGGCATGGGCGACGTGGTGTCCCTGGTCGAGAAGGCCGCCCAGACCATCGAGGCCGAAGAGGCCGAGAAGATGGCCGAGCGGATGATGAAGGGCACCTTCACGCTCGACGACATGGCGGCCCAGCTCAAGCAGCTCCGCAATCTCGGCGGCCTGGGCGGCGTGCTCGGCCTGCTGCCGGGCGTGGGCAAGCTCCAGAAGCAGCTCGCCGGCGCCAATATCGACGACAGCCAGCTCAAGCGCCAGGAAGCCATCATCTCCTCGATGACCAAGGCCGAGCGGGTCAACCCACGGGTCATGAACGCCTCGCGCAAGCGCCGCGTCGCCGCCGGATCGGGCACCGAGGTGCAGGACATCAACCGCCTTCTGAAGAGCCATCTGGAGATGGCCAAGATGATGAAGAAGGTCGGCAAGATGGGCGGCAAGGGCATGATGAAGGGCCTGATGGGCGGCGGCGGCATGCCGGCCCCGGGCGAGATGCCGAAGATGCCGTCCGGCGGCATGGGCGGAGGCATGGGCGGGGGCATGGGCGGCATGCCCGGTCTCGGCGGCGGGATGGGCGGTCCGCGCCTTCCCGGCCTCGGCGGCCTGCCTCCAGGATTTCCCGGCAAGCGCAAGTGAGCCTGCCGGATCACGACTAACGTATTGATCAAATTAAAGAATGTACTGAGAAAGGAACGACAATGTCACTTCGCATCCGCCTGTCCCGCGGCGGCGCCAAGAAGCGCCCGTTCTACCGGATCGTCGTCGCCGAGGCGACCTCGCCGCGCGACGGCCGCTTCGTCGAGAAGCTGGGCACCTACAACCCGATGCTGCCGCAGGACCATGAGCACCGCCTGGTGATCAAGGAAGACCGCGTGAAGCACTGGCTGTCCGTCGGCGCCCAGGCCACCGACCGCGTCCACAAGATGCTGGGCAAGGCCGGCGTGATGGATCCGTTCGTGTGGACCGAGCAGACCAAGAAGGCCGCCCCGGGCAAGAAGCGCGCCGAGCGCGAGGCCGAGGAAGCCGCGAAGGCCGCCGAAGCCGCCGAGAAGGCCGCCGCCGAGGCTGCCGCGCCGGCCGAAGAGGCTCCGGCTGAGGAAGAGAAGGCCGAGGCCTGAGCCCCGGCATGCTCGCAGAGGCCGCTGCCATGAGCGCACGCGTCTGTCTCGGGGCCATCACCGGCCCGCATGGGGTCCGGGGCCTGGTGAAGGTGAAGCCCTTCACCGAGGTGCCGGAGGACATCGCCGCCTACGGTCCCGTCGAGGACGAGACCGGGACGCGGCGGTTCACCCTGCGGGTCACCGGCGAGGCCAAGGGGCAGGTGATCGTCGCCCTGGACGGGGTCGGCGACCGCAATGCCGCCGAGGCCCTGAAGGGCCAGCGGCTCTACGTGGCGCGCGACGCTCTGCCCGAGCCTGACGACGGCAGCTTCTACCATGCCGACCTGATCGGCATGGAGGTTGTCGGCCTCGACGGCACGCTGCTCGGCCGGGTCTCCGCCCTCTACGACTTCGGCGCGGGCGACGTGCTGGAGTTCCGCGGGGCGGACGGCAAGGCGCGCATGCTGCCGTTCACCGAACAGGTCGTCCCCACGGTCGACCTGGAGGCGCGCCGCATGGTGGTCGATCCGCCGGAAGGCGCGCTGGAAGACGGGCCCGACAAGGGGTCCGAAGACTGAGGAGTGCGGTGTGGACGAGCGGAATGAGCCGCGGTCCGAGGCCCCTTCGCCCGACGGGAACGTCGTCGGGTGGCAGGCCACGGTCCTGACGCTGTTCCCGGAGATGTTTCCGGGACCGCTCGGTCTGTCGCTCGCGGGAAAGGCCCTGAATTCCGGTGTCTGGAGTCTGAAAACGCTGGACATCCGGGACTTCGCGCGAGATAAGCACCGCTCCGTGGACGATACCCCGTTCGGCGGGGGTGCCGGTATGGTCATGCGCCCGGATGTCGTGGATGCGGCATTGGCGGCGGTCGATGACAGGCCGGGTCCGCGGCTCTACCTCAGCCCGCGTGGACGGCGCTTCGATCAGGCGCGGGCGAAGGCGTTGGCGGCGGAACCGGGAGCGGTGATCGTCTGCGGGCGCTACGAGGGACTGGACGAGCGGGTGATCGCCGCCCGCAACCTCGAGGAAGTCAGCCTCGGGGATTTCGTGCTCTCCGGCGGCGAGCCGGCGGCACTGGCGATGATGGATGCGGTGATCCGCCTGCTGCCCGGCGTCATGGGGGCGGTGGACGGGTTGGCCGAGGAGAGTTTCGAAGAGGGGCTGCTGGAATATCCCCTCTATACCCAGCCTCGGGACTGGAACGGCATGACCGTCCCCGAGGTGCTGACCAGCGGGCACCACGCCAATGTGAAGGCGTGGCGGCGCCGGGAAGCGGAGACCATCACGCGGGAGCGGCGACCGGACCTCTGGGCGCGCTACCTGGAAGACAAGGAACGGGCCGAGCGTCGGTGAGACCGGGCGGCCAGAGACGGGACCAACCGCCGGAGCGAGTTCGAGCCGGCCTCGAGACGGAGACGAAGCCATGAACATCATCGAGCAGCTCAACAAGGAGCAGGTCGAGAAGCTGAGCGCGGACCGCGACATCCCCGAGTTCGCCCCGGGCGACACCGTGCGCGTCGACGTGAAGGTGGTCGAGGGCACGCGTGAGCGTATCCAGGCCTTCGAGGGCGTGTGCATCGGCCGCAACAACGACGGCCTGAACTCCTCCTTCACGGTCCGCAAGATCTCCTACGGCGAGGGCGTGGAGCGCGTGTTCCCGCTGTACTCCCCGCGGATCGCCGCCATCGAGGTGATGCGCCGCGGCAAGGTCCGCCGGGCGAAGCTGTACTACCTGCGCGGCCGCACCGGTAAGTCGGCCCGTATCGCCGAGAAGACCACCGGCTACGCCGGCAAGCTGGCCGCCAACGAGCGCGCCAACGCCGCCGAGGCGAAGGCCGCCAACAAGGCCGCCCAGGCTGCCGCCCGCGAGGCGAAGGCCGCCGAGAACAACGCGGCCGAGAGCAACGCCGAGGCGTAAGCCTCCCGAGCTTTCGGGCTGGAGAACACGGAACGCCGCGATCCCCCGGGTCGCGGCGTTCTGCGTTTCCGCACGCCCCCGTGCTTTCCCGCATGCCCACCCCTCTTTCACTCCCCGGATTTATTCCGGGGCGAGCCCATCGGCGTGCGTGGCCGGTCGAACGCCCGCCCCGGCGGAGGCGCTGCCCCGGAATGAATCCGGGGAGTGTGTGATGGGGATGGGGGTATCCGGAGCCGGGGGTGGCCCGCGCCGCTCCTCCCCTCAACCGCCCCGCCCTCACCGTCCAGCCGCCATCTTCCCAGCCCTGAACCGGGAGGGCGATGGAGAACGGCGTCTCTCTCTTCATCTCTCCCCGGAGTCATTCCGGGGCCTACGCATGGGCGAAGGTCGGACGGTGCGATTTCCCTCGGGCGCCCGTGCAGGCCCAGCCGTGGGCCCCGGAATGAATCCGGGGAGTGCCGAAGGGGTGGGGGAAAACGGGCGTGGCGACATCCGCGCCGCATTCGTCCCAACCTGCTCAACAATCCTTCCTCGTCGCTTCCCGGCCCTGTGCCGGGACCCACGGGTCGGCCGGCACGGGTGCGGGGAGCACGCAAACCGCCCGAACCGCGCCCAGCCTTAGGCCCCGGAACGCGTCCGGGGAGTGAGGAAAGAGAAAAGGGAACGCGCCGCCCGCTACTTCAGCAGCGTCCCCACCCCCACACAGGCGAGGATGGTGAGCGCGATCCAGCGGAAGGTCTTCTCGCTCGCCCTGGGGAACAGGAACCCGCCGAACGACATCCCCGCGAAATGCGGCACCGCCAGGATGCCGCCGATGGTCAGCGCCTTCACCGTGATCAGCCCGTAGAGGAAATAGGTCGCCAGCCCGACGATCCCGGTCACCAGGAAATAGCCCGACAGGTCGCCGCGCACCTGGCGCGCCGGCTCGGCGGTGGCGAGGAAATACAGCACCAGCGGCGGCCCGCCGATGCCCGTCGCCCCGCCCATCGCCCCCGCCGTCGTGGCCGCCACTAGGTCCCGCGGCCGGGTGCGGCGCACGCGGGGCAGGCCGCCGACCGCCATCACCGCCGCCAGGGTCAGCACGATCACCGAAATGCCGATCCGCAGCATCTGCGGATCCAGGCTCTTCAGCACCGCCGCCCCCAGCGGGATCGACACCAGCGCGGTCGCCGCCATGGGTGCCGTGCGCTTCCAGTCGGTCTCGCGCATGGCGATCCTGGTGACCTGGTACAGGATCGGCACCTGCAGCACCGACATCACCGGCACCGCCACCGTCGGCCCGTAGGCGAGCGCCAGCACCGGGGCCAGCACCAGGGCCGAGCCGAACCCGGCGAAGCCGCGCACCGCACCGGCCAGGAAGGCGGCACAGACGGTGAGGACCAGCATCGGCAGGTCGAGATCGGACAGCATTTCCGTCATGAAGCAGGCTCGGATGGTCGTCGGAACGGATACGAAAGGCGGGCGGAGCACGAATCAGGCGTGAAACCGCCCCCGTGCAAAGCGTTCTTGCGCGTTTCACGGTTTGCCTGCAACCCACGTCCTTGTACAGTCCGGCGCTCGAAACAAGCGGTTCCGGCCAACGGGACGCGACACGACGCAAGAGAGAGACCGGCCGCCGACGGAGCCCTGCCCGCTCCGGACCCGCGCGGCCCCCATGCTTTAGGAGGAACCGGCAGCCATGGCGACGCCCCGCACGCTGTTCGACAAGATCTGGCAAAGCCACCTGGTGGACGTTCAGGACGACGGTAGCTGTCTCATCTATATCGACCGCCACCTGGTCCACGAGGTCACCAGCCCGCAGGCCTTCGAGGGCCTGAAGCTGGCCGGGCGCAAGGTGCGCCGGCCCGACCTGACCCTCGCGGTCGCCGACCACAACGTGCCGACCTCCGACCGCTCCAAGGGGATCGAGGACGAGGAGAGCCGGATCCAGGTCGAGACCCTGGAGAAGAACGTCAAGGAATTCGGCGTCCCGTACTTCCCGGTGATGGATGTCCGCCAGGGCATCGTGCACATCATCGGCCCGGAGCAGGGCTTCACCCTGCCGGGCATGACCATCGTCTGCGGCGACAGCCACACCGCCACCCACGGCGCCTTCGGCTCGCTGGCCTTCGGCATCGGCACCTCCGAGGTCGAGCATGTGCTCGCCACCCAGACCCTGCCCCAGGCGCCGGCCAAGAACATGCGCATCACGGTGGAAGGCAAGGTGCCGGAGGGCGTGACCTCCAAGGACGTGATCCTGGCGATCATCGGCAAGATCGGCACCGCCGGCGGCACCGGCCATGTGGTGGAGTTCGCCGGCGAGGCGATCCGCGAGATGTCCATGGAAGCCCGCATGACGGTCTGCAACATGACCATCGAGGCGGGGGCCCGCGCCGGCATGATCGCCCCGGACGAGACCACCTTCGCCTATCTGAAGGGCCGCCCGATGGCGCCGAAGGGTGCAGCCTGGGAGCAGGCCGTCGAATACTGGAAGACCCTGCCGTCGGACGAAGGGGCGACCTACGACAAGGAAGTCGTGCTCAAGGCCGAGGACATCATCCCGCAGGTCACCTGGGGCACCAGCCCGCAGGACGTGGTGCCGGTCACCGGCCACACCCCCGACCCGGCCGCCGAGAGCGATCCGGGCAAGAAGGCCTCCATCGAGCGCTCGCTCGCCTATATGGGCCTGGCGCCGAACACCCCGATGACCGAGGTGAAGATTGACAAGGTCTTCATCGGCTCCTGCACCAATGGCCGCATCGAGGACATCCGCGCCGCCGCCGCCGTGGCCAAGGGCCGCAAGGTCGCCGCGAACGTCTACGCCATGGTCGTCCCGGGCTCCGGCCTGGTGAAGGAGCAGGCCGAGCAGGAGGGCCTCGACGTCATCCTGAAGGAGGCCGGCTTCGACTGGCGCGAGCCGGGCTGCTCCATGTGCCTGGCGATGAACGCCGACAAGCTGGAGCCGGGCGAGCGCTGCGCGTCCACCTCCAACCGGAACTTCCAGGGCCGGCAGGGCCCGGGCGGGCGCACCCATCTGGTGAGCCCCTCCATGGCCGCCGCCGCCGCCGTCACCGGCCATCTGGCCGACGTGCGGTCCCTGGCGAACTGAGGTCCAGGCGATGGCAGCGGGAACCGACGCCGAGTGGACGGGTGGCTGCCTGTGCGGCCGCGTGCGCTACCGCGCGACCGGCACCCCGCTGCGGCCGCATTACTGCCATTGCCGCATGTGCCAGCAGGCGACCGGCGGTCCGTTCGCAGCCCTGGTCGGCTTCGACAAGGGCAGCTTCGAATGGACGGGGGCGGAGCCGAAGCGCTACCGCTCCTCGCCGATCGCCCAACGCGGCTTCTGCGGGGACTGCGGCACGCCCCTGACCTACGAGAAGGACGGGGCCGCCCACGTCTCGGTCACCATCGCCAGCCTCGACCGGCCGGACGCTGTCCCGCCCCAGGCCCATTGGGGCGTGGAGAGCCGCCTGTCCTGGCCGAACATCCATGACGGACTGCCGGGGGAGCGAACCGAGGATGTCGCTCCGTCGCCGCAATCCTGATCTGACAAGAACGCCCCATCCGGGAGGAGAACACCGATGGAGAAATTCACCCAGCTGCGCGGCACCGCCGCTCCGATGGACATGATCAACATCGACACCGACATGATCATTCCCAAGCAGTACCTGAAGACCATCAAGCGCACCGGCCTCGGCAAGCACGCCTTCGCCGAGATGCGCTACAACGACGACGGCAGCGAGAAGCCGGACTTCGTGCTGAACAAGCCGCAGTACCGCAACGCCCAGGTCATCGTGGCCGAGGACAATTTCGGCTGCGGGTCGAGCCGCGAGCACGCCCCCTGGGCGCTGCTCGACTTCGGCATCAAGTGCGTGATCTCCACCAGCTTCGCCGACATCTTCTACAACAACTGCTTCAAGAACGGGATCCTGCCCATCAAGGTGACCCGCGAGCAGCTGCGCGAGCTGATGGACGACGCCAACAAGGGCTCCAACGCGGTGCTGGAGATCGACCTGGAGAACCAGACGATCGGCCGGCCGAACGGCGAGAGCGTGCCGTTCGAGATCGACGCCCACCGCAAGCACTGCCTGCTGAACGGCCTCGACGATATCGGCCAGACCCTGCAGCAGGCCCCGAAGATCGACAGCTTCGAGGAGAAGCGCAAGGCGGCGATGCCCTGGGCCTGAGCCCGGTCGATCCATCGACAATGAACCGGCGGGACACTCCCGCCGGTCGCGAAAAACAACCGATTTGCTTCGCCTCGCCCCTTTGTTTAAGGAATTGCGCGGGGTGAAGAGGGATTTCTGGAGGGAAGCGGGTTATGGCGTCGAACAAGAAACTGCTGGTGCTGCCGGGTGACGGCATCGGCCCCGAGGTCGTGGGTGAGACCCTGCGCATCGTCGACTGGATGGCGAAGAAGCGCTCGGTGTCCTTCGACATCGAGGAAGGTCTGGTCGGCGGTGCCGCCTATGACGCGCACGGCACCGCGCTCACCGACGAGACCATGACCGACGCCACCCATGCCGACGCCGTCCTGTTCGGCGCAGTCGGCGGCCCGAAATACGACGACCTGCCGTTCGAGCTGAAGCCGGAGCGCGGCCTGCTGCGCCTGCGCAAGGAAATGGATCTGTTCGCCAACCTGCGTCCGGCGATGGTCTTCCCGTCCATGGTCGAGAACTCCTCGCTGAAGCCGGACTTGGTGTCGGGTCTCGACATCATGATCCTGCGCGAGCTGACCGGTGGCGTGTATTTCTGCGAGCCGCGCGGCATCGAGGACCTGCCCGACGGCACCAAGCGCGGCTTCGACACCCAGGCCTACACCACGCCGGAGATCGAGCGCATCGGCCGGGTCGCCTTCGACCTCGCCCGCAAACGCCGCGGCAAGGTGACCTCGGTGGAGAAGGCCAACGTCATGATGTCCGGCGTGCTGTGGCGCCAGGTCATGACCAACCTGCACAAGGCCGAGGGCGAGGGTCTCGAATACGAGAACATGTTCGCCGACAACTGCGCCATGCAGCTCGTCCGCGCGCCGAAGCAGTTCGACGTGATCGTCACCGACAACCTGTTCGGCGACCTGCTGTCCGACTGTGCCGCCATGCTGACCGGCTCGCTCGGCATGTTGCCGTCGGCGTCGCTCGGTGCGGAGGATCCGACCACCGGCAAGCGCCACGCCCTGTACGAGCCGGTCCACGGCTCCGCCCCGGACATCGCCGGCAAGGGCATGGCCAACCCGATCGCCGAGATGCTGAGCTTCGCCATGCTGCTGCGCTACAGCTTCGACATGGGCGAGGACGCCGATCTGCTGGAAAAGGCGATCGACAACGTGCTGGCCGGCGGCATGCGCACCGCCGACATCATGGCCCCGGGCAAGGCGAAGGTCTCCACCGCGACCATGACCGACAGCATCCTGAAGGAACTGGACAAGCTGGTCTGATCCGCCCGCCGGTACCCTTTCGCCCCTTCCCGTCGTCCTGACGCAAGTCAGGACCAACCCACCGGCCCCGCGCCCCTACCGGCGTGGTGGCAGGCGCAGGGGGCTTGATCCTGGTTTGCATCAGGATGACGGCGGGGTGTTGGCCGCCTTCCCCTCGCCCTGCCCCTCAAGCTCCCCGTCGTCCCGACGCACGTCAGGACCAACGCACCGACCCCGGCGCCCCGTACCGGCGGGGTGTCAGGCGCCGGGGGCTTGATCCTGATTTGCATCGGGATGACGGCTGGATGTTGGCCGCCTTCCCCTCGCCCTGCCCCTCAAGCTCCCCGTCGTCCTGACGCACGTCAGGACCAACGCACCGACCCCGGCGCCCCGTACCGGCGTGGTGGCGGGCGCAGGGGGCTTGATCCTGATTTGCATCAGAATGACGGTGGGGTTGGGTGAGGTGGGGAGACAGAACACCCCACCACAAGTCCACTTCCCCACCCCCGTAAAATCCCGTATACCTCCCCCCCATGAACGCGATGGCTACCCTGGCTGACCTTCTCCTGCGCTCCGCGACTGCGGCCGGCGTCGGCGTCTGCGCGTTCGCCACCCCGAAAACCACCACCAAGACCACCGGCTAGCGGCTTCCGCCCTTCCGTTTGCGTGCTTGCGATGCAGGACCGGGGGGCGTAAACCCCGGCCGACTGTCGCGCGTATCGCGAAAGGAGAAAGATCATGGGCTACAGAGTTGCCGTTGTCGGCGCCACGGGTGCGGTGGGACGCGAGATGCTGACCACGCTCGCCGAGCGCAACTTCCCCGCCGACGAGGTCATCGCCCTCGCCTCGGGCCGTTCCGCCGGGAACGAAGTGTCCTACGGCGAGAAAGGCACCCTCACCGTTCAGGACCTTGCGACCTTCGACTTCTCCAAGGCCGACATCGCCCTGTTCTCCGCCGGCGGCGACGTCTCGCTGGAATACGCGCCGAAGGCCGGCCAGGCCGGCTGCGTCGTGATCGACAACAGCTCCGCCTTCCGCATGGACCCGGACGTGCCGCTGGTCGTGCCGGAGGTGAATCCCGGTGCGCTGGCCCGCTACGGCAAGAAGAACATCATCGCCAACCCGAACTGCTCCACCGCCCAGATGGTCGTGGCCCTGAAGCCGCTGCACGACGCCTTCGGCGTCAAGCGCGTGGTGGTCTCGACCTACCAGTCGGTCTCCGGTGCGGGCAAGGAAGGCATGGACGAGCTGTTCAACCAGACCCGCTCGGTCTACGTGAACGACCCGATCGAGCGCGAGACCTTCACCAAGCAGATCGCCTTCAACGTGATCCCGCACATCGACAAGTTCATGGATGACGGGTTCACCAAGGAAGAGTGGAAGATGACGGTCGAGACCAAGAAGATCCTCGATCCCGACATCGAGGTGGTCGCCCAGGCCGTCCGCGTGCCGGTGTTCATCGGCCATTCCGAGGCGGTGTTCATCGAGACAAAGAAGCCGATCGACGCCGAGTCCGCCCGCCAGGCGATGCAGGGCTTCCCGGGTCTGGTGGTGCTCGACCACCGCGCCGACGAGGGCTACGTCACCCCGGTGGAGAGTGCGGGCGAGGACGCGGTCTATGTCAGCCGCATCCGCACGGACCCGACCGTGAAGAACGGGCTGGTGTTCTGGTGCGTCAGCGACAACCTGCGCAAGGGTGCCGCCCTGAACGCGGTGCAGATCGCCGAGGAACTGGTGGCCAAGCACCTCAAGAAGGCGGCGTGAGCCGGGATCGACCGGACTTGTGCCTGAGGTGACCATCCGACCGGCGCGTCCCGCCGACGCGCCGGTCCTCGCCGCTCTCGACATTCTCGCCGGCGGCGGGGTCTACGAATTCCTCTATGACGACCGTCCGGGGGAACCCGGTGCCGCCCAGCAGATGCTGCAGGCGGTGCTGTCGGCCGACACCGCCCTGTCCTGGAGCCGCGCCCTGATTGCGGAGCTGGACGGCGCGCCGGTCGGCGCGGTCACCAGCCAGCCGTATTCCGATCAGCCTCCTTCCGGCCTGGAGCCCAGCGTGCCCAAGGACCGGGCCGCCCATGTGGCGCCGATCCAGGCCATGGGGCGGCCGGGCTCGTGGTTCATCAACATGCTGGCGGTGCGTGCGAAGGCGAGCGGCCACGGGGTCGGGCGCGCCCTGATCGAGGCCGTGGCCGGGAAGGCCCGGGCGGCGGGGTTCTCGGAGCTGACGCTGCGGGTCTTCGCCGACAACGCGGCGGCGCTGGGGCTGTATCGCAAGTGCGGGTTCCGGGAGGTGGGCGCGGTCGACCTCCCCCCGCTCCCCCGCCTTCCCCATGAGGGCGGTGTGCTCCTGATGCTGCGGGAGTTGTAGGGCCTTCACTCAATTCTTCTAACACTCCCCGGACCTGTTCCGGGGCCTACGCCAGATCGCGCCCGGAGGTCTGAAGATCCGCCGCGGACGCCCGTGCGAGCCGAACCGTGGGTCCCGGCACAAGGCCGGGAAGTGTAGGGAGGGACTGGCAACTTCCCTTCATCCATACCTCACTCCCCGGACCTGTTCCGGGGCCTACGCCAGATCGCGCCCAAAGGTCTGAAGATCCGCCGCGGACGCCCGTGGGAGCCGAACCGTGGGTCCCGGCACAGGGCCGGGAAGTGTGGGGAGGGGTTGGCAACTCCCCTCATCCATACCTCACTCCCCGGACTTGTTCCGGGGCCTACGCCAGGTCGCGCCCGGAGGTCTGAAGATCCGCCGCGGACGCCCGTGCGAACCCAACCGTGGGTCCCGGCACAAGGCCGGGAAGTGTAGAGAGGGGTTGGCATCCCCCTTCATCCATACCTCACTCCCCGGACCTGTTCCGGGGCCTAAGCCAGATAGCGCCCGGAGGTCTGAAGATCCGCTGCGGACGCCAGTGCGAACCCAACCGTGGGTCCCGGCACAAGGCCGGGAAGTGTGGGGAGGGGTTGGTAACTCCCCTTCATCCATACCTCACTCCCCGGGCCTGTTCCGGGGCCTACGCCAGATCGCGCCCGAAGGTCTGAAGATCCGCTGCGGACGCCCGTGCGAGCCGAACCGTGGGTCCCGGCACAAGGCCGGGAATTGTAGAGCGGAAAGGGGTGGCGGGCGTACCTTCTACGATCCTCAACTCCAACCCACTCCCCGGCCTCGTGCCGGGGCAAGGCCCAGGGAATGCGTGCGATCGCAGAGTTCCCCCGGGCGCCCGTCCCAGCGGATGGGCTTGTCCCGGCACAAGGCCGGGAAGTGTGGGGAGGGGTTGGCAATTCCCCTTCATCCATACCTCACTCCCCGGACCTGTTCCGGGGCCTACGCCAGAGCGCGCCCGGAGGCCTGAAGATTCGCCGCGGACGCCCGTGCGAGCCGAACCGAGGGTTCCGGCACAAGGCCGGGGAGTGTGGTCAGGAGGATGTGGGGAAGAGGGAGTGGAGGAGCGTATCCCTCTCAGCTCAACCGCGCCCGGATGGCGTCGTAGCTCTCGAGCGTCCGCGTCGGGCCCACGGCAGTCAGGGTCGGCGGGTCGCTCAGCAGGCGGGCCACCACCCGGCGGATCGCGTCCTGGTCGACCTTCTCGACATTCTCGATGATCTCCGCCAGGTCCGGCGCGCGGCCGTGGATGAGAAAATGGTTGGCGAGCTGTTCGCAGCGCGCGCTGGTGCTCTCCCGGCTCATCAGCAGCGACGACTTGAGCTGGATCTTCGCCCGGGCCAGCTCGCTCTCGTCCAGCTCGTCCGGGATCGCCCGGAGCTGGTCGCAGATCACCGGCATCACCTCGCCCACCTCGTCGGCCCCGGTGCCGGCATAGACGCCGAGCAGGCCGTCATCCAGATAGGCCGAGGTGAAGGAGTAGATCGAATAGGCCAGCCCGCGCTTCTCCCGTACCTCCTGGAACAGGCGGGATGACATGCCGCCGCCATAGATCATCGACAGGACCTGCAGGGTGTAGAAATCCGGGTCGCTGAACGAGGTGCCGCGGAAGCCGAGGATGACGTGAAGCTGCTCCAGGTCGCGCTCGACCCGGATCTCGCCGCCGCTATACGTCCCGGCATCGGTGGTCTTGGTGGTCTTGGACGGCATCGACGCGAAGCGCTCGGCCGCCATTTCCACCACCCGGTCGTGGTCCACCTTGCCGGCGACCGACAGGATGCAGGCATCGCCGCCGTAGCTCTGGGCCACGTAGTCGACCAGCGACTGGCGCGGCACCGAGCGCACCACCTCCGACGTGCCCAGCACCGGCCGCCCCAGCCCCTGGTCGGGGAAGGCGGCGGTCTGGAAATGATCGAAGATCACGTCGTCGGGCGTGTCGTTGACCTGGGCGATCTCCTGAACGATCACCGAGCGCTCGCGCTCCAGCTCGGCCGGATCGAAGACCGAGTTCTGCACGATGTCGGCAATCAGGTCGACCGCCACCGGCACGTCGTCGGCCAGCACCTTGGCGTAATAGGCGGTCTGCTCGCGCGAGGTATAGGCGTTCATGTGACCGCCCACATCCTCGATCTCGCGGGCGATCGTCGCCGCGTCGCGCTTGGCGGTGCCCTTGAACACCATGTGCTCGATCAGGTGGGCCAAGCCGTTCTCGGACGGCTTCTCGTGGCGGGTGCCGACGCCGACCCACAGGCCGACGGACGCCGACTCCACCGACGGCATGGCATCGGTGGCGACGGTCAGCCCGTTGTCCAGGGTGGTCAGGCGCATTCCCGGGAACGCAGGTGTGGTCAAGCCGCCGCTCCCCGCCGCGTCGCACGGTCGCGCACCAGGGCCTTCAAGGCGCCGAGGTCGTTCGGCATCACGGTCTGGCGTTCCGGCCGGTCCATCAGGTCGGCCATGCGCTCCGGCAGGGGCGAGGCCGTGCCGACCGCCCGCTCGACCGCCTCGGTGAACTTGGCCGGATGGGCGCAGGCCAGCGACACCATGGGAACCGACGCGTCGCGGCCGGCCTGCGTGTCCCGCGCGGCGGCGATGCCGACGGCGGTATGCGGGTCGATCACCTCGCCGGTCTGCTCGGCGATGGCGCGGATGGTCTGCACGATCCGATCGTCATCGGCCTTCGCCCCCCGGAACAGGGCGGTCGCCCTGGCGTGGCGCTCCGGCTCGACGGTGTAGGACCCGGACTGGCGGAAGCCGTTCATGGTCCGCTGCACGGCGTCGCCGTCGCGGTCGAGCAGGTCGAACAGCAGCCGCTCGAAATTGCTGGAGACCTGGATGTCCATCGACGGCGACAGGGTCGGCGCCACACCGGTGATCTCCATCGTGCCGCTCTCCAGGTAGCGGTACAGGATGTCGTTGGAATTGGTGCCGACCACCAGGGTCTCGATCGGCAGGCCCATGTTGCGCGCGGCATAGGCCGAATAGACGTTGCCGAAATTGCCGCTGGGGACGGAGAAGGACACCGTGCGCTCCGGCGCGCCCAGGGCCACCGCCGCCCAGAAGTAATAGGCGATCTGCGGCATGATCCGCGCCCAGTTGATCGAGTTGACCGCCGACAGGGTCATCTCGTCGCGGAACTCGGTATCGCCGAACGCCGCCTTCACCAGGTCCTGGCAGTCGTCGAAGGTGCCTTCGACGGCGATGGCGTGGACGTTCGGCGCGTCGACGGTGGTCATCTGCCGGCGCTGCACCGGCGACACCCGTCCGTGCGGGAACAGGATGAAACAGTCGATCGCGTCGCGGTCGCGGCAGGCCTCCATGGCGGCCGAACCGGTATCGCCGGAGGTCGCCCCCACGATGGTCACCCGGTCGCCGCGCTGGGCCAGCACATGGTCGAACAGCCGCCCCAGGATCTGCATGGCGTAGTCCTTGAACGCCAGGGTCGGGCCGTGGAACAGCTCCATCATCCACAGAGTGCCGTCGAGCTGCTTCAGCGGGGCGACGGCGGTGTGGCCGAAGGCGCCATAGGCGTCCTCGGCGATCTTGCGCAGCACGTCCTCCGGGATCGTGCCGCCGACGAAGGGCGCCATGACCCGGGTCGCGACCTCGGCATAGGAGAGGCCGCGGAGGCTGCGGATGTCGTCCTTCGAGAACAGCGGCCAGACCGCCGGGACGTACAAACCGCCGTCCCGCGCCAGTCCGGTGAGCAGAACATCGTCGAAGGCGAGAGCGGGCGCCTGCCCGCGGGTGCTAACGTATTGCACGGACCTGTATATCCCCGAGCGTTGACGCGGTAACCTATGCTTGGTGCTTGCCGTGTGCAACCTTGCGATCATGCGGCGGCTCGCAGCACCGCTTTGGCCTCCACCGATGGTTAGGGACGGATCGGCATGACAATCGAGAGAGTTGCCATCTTCGCGCCGGGCGACATGGGCCACGCGCTGGCCCGCGTCCTGGTCGCCAAGGGCCTGACGGTGACGACCAACCTTGCCGACCGCTCGGACCGCACCCGGGCGCTGGCCCTGGCCGCCGGGATCACCGATACCGGGGACGATGTGGAGGCGGTGGATGGCGCCGACATCCTGTTCTCCATCCTGCCGCCGTCCCTGGCCCTGGAACTGGCCCAGCGGCTCGCCTCCTCCCTGGCCCTGGCGCGCTCCAAGCCGATCTATGTCGACCTGAACGCCATCGCCCCCGCCTCGGCGGTGGAGGTGGGCGAGGTGATCGAGGGGATCGGCGTGCCCTTCGTCGATGGGGGCATCATCGGCGGCCCGCCGAAGAGTGCCAGCGGCATGGGCCCGCGGCTCTACGTCTCCGGCCATGAGGATGACGTGGCCCGGGTGGTCGAGCTGCGCAAGGCCGGGCTGGACATGCGCGCGGTGCCGGGCGGCGTCGGGGCGGCCTCGGCCCTGAAGATGAGCTATGCGGCGGTGACCAAGGGGCTGACGGCCCTGGCGATCCAGTCGCTCGCCTCGGCCAAGGCCTACGGGGTGGGCCGGGAGTTGGACGCCGAGATGGTGGCGAGCCTGCGGATGCTGCGCGAGCGCTTCGACCGCTCCCTGCCCGACATGGCGCCGAAGGCCTATCGCTGGGTCGGCGAGATGGAGGAGATCGCCCGCACCTTCAACGATGTGGGCCTCGACCCGCAGATCTTCATGGGGGCCGCGGAGACCTACCGGCTCGTCGCGGGCACCCAGCTCGGCAAGGAGGTGCCGGAGAACCGCACCATCGGCTTCACCGCCGACGAGGTGTCGGAGATCATCGCCGGCGCGCTGGAGGCGGGGCTGCCCCAGGGCGAGGGCTGAGGCTCTTAAATTTCCCAGTCCTCCCGGCCTTGCGCCGGGACCCGGGAACGGGGCGGCGGGAGCGTCGACGCCCAAATCCCTGACGGCTTGGCGGCACTCATCCTCGGTCCCGGCGCAAGGCCGGGAAAACGAGAAAGAAGGAGTGGACGGCCAAGCGCCTACCCCTCCAGGTACCGCGTCTTCAGATGCGCCAGGAACGGGGCGGCACTCAGCTCGGCAAGGAGGTTCCGGAGAACCGCACCATCGGCTTCACCGCCGACGAGGTGTCGGAGATCATCGCCGGGGCGTTGGAGGCGGGGCTGCCCCAGGGCGAGGGCTGAGGCTCTCAAATTTCCTGGTCTTCCCGGCCTTGCGCCCGGACCCAGGAACGGGGCGTCGGGAACGTCGACGCCTAAATCCCTGACGGCTCGGCGGCACGCATCCTCGGTCCCGGAGCAAGGCTGGGAAAACGAGAAAGAGGTAGTGGGCGGCCAAGCGCCTACCCCTCCAGGTACCGCGTCTTCAGATGCGCCAGGAACGGGGCGGCGCTCAGCTCGGCACCGGTCGCCGCCTTCAGGATCTCCTCGGTCCCCATCGAGCTCGCGACCCCGTGGACGTTCGTCCGAAGCCAGCCGACCAGAGGCGTGAAATCGCCCCGGCCGATCGCCTCGGGGATGCCCGGCTCGGCCCGGACCGCCGCCTGGAAGAGTTGGGCCGCGGCCATGGCGCCCAGGGTGTATGTGGGAAAATACCCGACCGCCCCGTCATACCAGTGGATGTCCTGCAGGCAGCCCCGGGCGTCGTCCGGCGGGGTGACGCCGAGAAGCTCCTGCATGCCCGCATTCCAGGCCGCCGGCAGTCCTTCGACCTCCAGCTCGCCCGACAGCATCGCCCGTTCCAGCCGGGTGCGCAGGATCACGTGCAGCGGATAGGTCACCTCGTCGGCTTCCACGCGGATGAAGCTGCGCGCCACGCGGGTGTAGATCCGGCGCAGGTTCTCCGGCTCCCAGGCCGGGCCGTCGGCGCCGAAGGCGCTGCGCGCCCAGTCCGACAGCAGCCCCAAGAAGGCCGGCGAGCGGCAGGCCTGCATCTCCATCAGCAGCGACTGGCTCTCGTGCATGACCATGCCACGGGCCTCGCCCACCGGCTGGCCGCGCCAGTCGGACGGCAGGCCGCGCTCGTACAGGGCGTGGCCGGTCTCGTGGATCACGCCCATGATGCCGTTGATGAAGCCGGTCTCGTCGTAGCGGGTGGTCACCCGCACGTCGTCCGGCACGCCGCCGCAGAACGGGTGCAGGGTCTCGTCCAGGCGGCCGTGGTGGAAGTCGAACCCCAGGGTCTCCATCACCCGGCGCGACAGGATGCGCTGGGTCGCGACCGGGAAGGGCCCCTTCGGCTGCACCGGGTCGCCCTGGCGGGACTGGCGCTCCAGCACGGCATCGAGCAGCGGCGGCAGTTCCCGCTCCAGTTCGGCGAACAGGCTATCGATCTTGGCGATCGACCCGCCCGGCTCGTAGCCGTCGAGCAGCGCCTCGTAGGGACCGGTGCCCAGGGCAGCGGCCTTGGCGGCCGCCTCCTCGCGGATCAGGCGGATCTGCTCGGCCATGGCGTCGCGGACGATGGCGAAGTCGGCCTTGGCCCGCGCCTCGCGCCACAGGGCTTCGCAGCGCGAGCCGGCACGGGACAGGGCGTCGACCAGATCGGAGGACAGGGCGGTCGCATGGGCATGGGCCCGGCGCATCTCCGCCAGGTTAGCCGCGCGCCAGTCGTCCAGGGGCTCCTCGGTCGCCGCCGCCAGGTCCTCGGCCACCGCCGGTGCGGTCAGCAGCTCGTGGCGCAGCACCGACAGGGTGGCGAGCTGTTCGGCCCGCGCCTCGGCCCCGCCGGCCGGCATCAGAACATGCTGGTCCCAGCCGAGCATGCCCGACGCCCCCGACAGGGCGGAGAGCCGGCGGAACCGGGCTTCCAGCGCGTCGGTGGCCGGGGTCGCGGTCATGCCCCGTCTCCGTCGCGCTCCGCCTGGTCGGCCTGGCGGTGCCAGACGATGTAGACGCCGATCAGGGTGGCGGCGAGCAGGAACCAGGTGATGGCGTATTGCAGGTGCTCGTTGCGCACGGTGACGGTGCGCTCGGCGCCGAAGGGCAGGGTGGTCGGCCGCGGCTGCTCGGCGAGCTGGTCGATGTAGTAGCCGGTGGCGATGGGGCCCTGCAGCCCCAGATGCTCGGCCATCGGCTGCGGCCGGACCGTGAACCAGACGTCGTTGGCCGGCTCGTTCTCCGGCACGAAATAGCCCTTGATGCCGGATTCCATCACCACCCCGTCGATGGTGGCCGGCGGCGGCACCAGGGTGGTCGGACGGTCGGCGGGGCGGCGCTGATCCTCGGGGACCCAGCCCCGGTTGACGAAGACGGTCAGGCCGGCGTCGGTGACGAAGGGCGTGATGACATGGAAGCCGGCGGTGCCCTTGAAGGGCTTGCCGGTGATCTGGATCTCCTTGTCGTGGAGGAAGCGCCCGGTCGCGACCACGCGGCGGTAGCGCCACTCGCCCATGTCGTCATGGGTCAGGGAGGGCGGCGGATCGGCCGGTTCGGCGGCGACCCGCGCCTCGAACGCGTCGATCAGCTCGGTCTTCCAGGCCAGCCGCTGGAGCTGCCAGACGCCCAGGGCGAGCATAAGCACGACGGCGGGAAGTGTGAACAGCGTCGGCCAGAGGCGCGGACGAAAACCCATGATGTCCTCGGGCCGCGGCCGGAACCGCGGCGGCTATTGGTCGGGCGTGCCGTGCCGGAACTCCAGCGCGACGACGACGCCCTTGAACGGTCTCAGAAGCAATATGGTCCCGACGATCACGGCAATCGACCACACGATTGCGTGGACCCAGATCGGCGGCGAGAACAGCGCCTCCACGATCCAGGCCAGGACCGACAGGATCGCCCCGAGGGCGAAGATCACGAAGACGGCCGGTCCGTCTCCGGAGCTGCGGGTCCGCAGCGGCTCGCCGCAGACCTCGCATGTTTCGACGACGGTCAGATACCCGTCGAACAGCCGGCCCTTACCGCAGGCCGGGCATCGGCAGGCCAGCCCGGCTGCGATTGGGTGTGGCGCGATCGGAGATGGACCGTAGGCCATGCGCCGGGCCGGCTTCATGAGACGGCCTCAGCCGCCCCACCAGTAGATGCAGACGAACAGGAACAGCCACACCACGTCGACGAAGTGCCAGTACCAGGCCGCCGCCTCGAAGCCGAAATGCTGCTCCGGGGTGAAGTGGCCCTGGTAGGCGCGCACCCAGCAGACCGCCAGGAAGATGGTGCCGACGATCACGTGGAAGCCGTGGAAACCGGTCGCCATGTAGAAGGTCGAGGCATAGACGGTGTCGGTGAAGCCGAAGGCCGCGTGGCTGTACTCGTAGGCCTGCAGGCAGGTGAAGATGAAGCCCAGGATCACCGTGATGCCGAGACCCCAGAGCAGCTCCTTGCGGTTGTTCTGCAGCAGGGCCGCGTGCGCCCAGGTCACCGTGGTGCCGGACAGCAGCAGGATCAGGGTGTTCATCAGCGGCAGGTCGAACGGATCGAAGGTCTGGATCCCCTCCGGCGGCCACACGCCGGTGCGCGGATACAGCGCCATGTCGAAGAACGCCCAGAAGAAGGCGAGGAAGAAGAACACCTCGGAGGTGATGAACAGCGCCATGCCGTAGCGCATGCCGATCTGCACCACCGGGGAGTGGTGGCCCTGCCACTGCGCCTCGCGGATGACGTCGCGCCACCAGAAGAACATCGTGGCGAGGATCAGCGCCAGGCCGACCAGCATGACCAGAACCGCCATCGGCAGGTCGTGCATGTACATGACGCCGCCGACCGCGAGCACGAAGCCCGACGCGGCTCCCATGAACGGCCAGGGGCTCGGTTCCACCAGGTGGTATGGATGATGCTGTTCGTGTGCCATCGGTCCCCTCGTCTTCAGACCCTCCGCCGGAACTGGCGGTAATGTTACTCTACGGACGGCGCCAGCGCGAATTGCTGGGCCTTCGATTGATCCTCAGCCGGATAGAAGGTGTAGGACAGCGTGACCGTGGTCACCCCGTCCATCTTCGGATCCTTCATCAGCTCCGGATCGAGAAAAAACTGCACCGGCATGTCGACCGTCTGGCCCGGCTTCAGCACCTGCTCGGTGAAGCAGAAGCAGGCGATCTTCATGAAATACGGGCCGGCCTTGTGCGGCGTGACGTTGAACGCGGCGGTGCCGACCACCGGCGTGTCGCTGGTGTTGGTCGCCCGGTAGAAGGCGAGGTTCTCGACCCCGACCTCGACCGTCGTGGTGTTGACCGCCGGCACGAACTCCCACTCGAGCCCCTGGCTCACATTGGAGTCGAAGCGGACGGTGAAGGTGCGGTGCTCGGCCGACGCGCCCGGGGCGGCATCGGCCTGGCGGGTCGTGCCGCCGAAGCCGGTGACCTGGCAGAACAGGGTGTAGAGCGGCACCGCGGCATAGGACACGCCGATCATGCCGACCACGATTCCGCCCAGCGTCGCGGCGACCCGCAGGTTCGAGCGGCGGGCGCGATCGGCCCGCGCCGTCGCGGCCTGGGCCTGGTCGGTCTCTGAGGTGTCGGTTTGCCGGGTCTCGGTTGGGTCGGTCATCCCTCAGCTCATCCGCAGGATGGTCACAACGAAGAACAGGATCGCGAGGCCCATGATGGTCGCCAGGATGGCCAGGTTCTTGCCCCGGCGCTGGGCCCATATGTCGTCGGCGCTGGTCGGAACCTTCTTGCCGTCCTTGGTGTCGGGATCGCTCATCGCCGTCATCCCGCGATCCAGTGGTCGGCCAGCAAGGCGCCGAACAGGGCGAAGAGATACAGGATCGAATAGCCGAACAGCAGCTTGGCCGGCTTCATGTCGTCCCGGTCGGCGCGCAGCACCCGCACCGCGCCCAGCACGAACAGCCCGCCGAGGACGATGGCGGCGACGCCGTAGACCGCCGCGGTCGATCCCATCGCCCAGGGGGCGAGGCCGAGCCCGGCGAGCAGGACGGAATAGGCCAGGATCTGGCGCTTGGTCGACCGCTCGCCCGAGACGACGGGCAGCATCGGCACGCCGGCGGCGGCGTACTCGCCGCGCTTCCACAGGGCCAGGGCCCAGAAATGCGGGGGCGTCCACACGAAGATGATGGCGAACAGCACGACCGGCAGCCAGGCGACGTCGCCGGTGGCCGCCGCCCAGCCGATCACCGGCGGCACCGCGCCGGCGGCACCGCCGATCACGATGTTCTGCGGCGTGCGGCGCTTCAGCCACATGGTGTAGACGAAGACGTAGAATCCGATGGTGGCGGCCAGCAGGACCGCCGAGATCACGTTCACGGCCAGCGCCATGACCAGGACCGAGAACCCGGCCAGGATCACGCCGAAGCTCAGCGCCTCGTCGGCATCGACCTTGCCGGAGGGGATCGGCCGCTTGTCGGTGCGGCCCATGACCGCGTCGATGTCGCGGTCATACCACATGTTGATGGCGCCCGAGGCGCCGGCCCCGACGGCAATGCACAGCACCGCGATCGTCGCCAGCACCGGGTGGATGTCGCCCGGCGCGATGGCCAGGCCGACGAACCCGGTGAAGACGACAAGCGACATCACCCGCGGCTTGAGCAGCGCGATGTAGTCGCGGACCGAGGCCGTTCCCGTGCTGGGAACGGCCTCGGCCGATAGCGTCTGGGCCGTCAGGTCAGTCACCACGCGCTCCGATCAATGACCCTTGGAGGGCGCGATCTGCGGCAGCTCGTTGAAGGTGTGGAACGGCGGCGGGGAGCTGACCGTCCACTCGAGCGTGGTCGCCCCTTCACCCCACGGGTTGGCCGCGGCCTTGCGCTTGGCGCTGAAGGCCTCGATCACCACGACGATGAAGACGAGCGTCCCGATGCCGGCGATGTAGGAGCCGATGGAGGCCACGTAGTTCCAGCCCGCCAGCGCATCCGGATAGTCGATGTAGCGCCGCGGCATTCCGGCCAGACCCAGGAAGTGCATCGGGAAGAACGTCACGTTCACGCCGATGAAGGTCAGCCAGAAATGCGCCCGGGCCAGCATCGAGTTGTAGGAGTAGCCGGTCATCTTGGGGAACCAGTAGTAGAACCCGCAGAAGATGCCGAACACCGCACCCAGCGACAGCACATAGTGGAAGTGCGCGATCACGTAGTAGGTGTTGTGCAGGGCGATATCGACGCCCGCATTGGCCAGGACCACGCCGGTCACGCCGCCGACGGTGAACAGGAAGATGAAGCCGACCGCCCAGATCATGGGCAGGCGGAACTCGATCGACCCGCCCCACATGGTGGCGATCCAGGAGAAGATCTTGATGCCCGTCGGCACCGCGATGACCATCGTCGCCGCGGTGAAGTAGGCCCGCGTGTCGACGTCCAGACCCACCGTGTACATGTGGTGCGCCCACACGACGAAGCCGACGACGCCGATCGCGACCATGGCGTAGGCCATGCCGAGATAGCCGAAGACCGGCTTGCGCGAGAAGGTCGCGACCACCTGGCTGACGATGCCGAAGGCCGGCAGGATCATGATGTACACTTCGGGGTGACCGAAGAACCAGAACAGGTGCAGGAACAGCACCGGGTCACCGCCGCCGGCCGGCTCGAAGAACGAGGTGCCGAAGTTGCGGTCGGTCAGCAGCATGGTGATGGCGCCGGCCAGGACCGGAACCGCCAGCAGCAGCAGGAACGCCGTCACCAGCATGGCCCAGACGAACAGCGGCATCTTGTGCAGCGTCATGCCCGGGGCGCGCATGTTGAAGATGGTGGTGATGAAGTTCGCGGCACCCAGGATCGAGCTGGCACCGGCGAGGTGCAGCGAGAAGATCGCGAGGTCCATGGACATGCCCGGCGTGCCGAGCTTGCCCGACAGCGGCGGATAGATCGTCCAGCCGGTACCGGTGCCGTCGGCGCCGCCCGTGCCCGGAACGAACATCGAGATTACCAGCAGCAGGAAGGCCGGGACGATCAGCCAGAAGCTGATGTTGTTCATCCGCGGGAAGGCCATGTCCGGCGCGCCGATCATCAGCGGCACGAACCAGTTGCCGAAGCCGCCGATCAGCGCCGGCATGACCACGAAGAACACCATGATCAGGCCGTGCGCCGTCACGTAGACGTTCCAGGTGTTGCCGTCGGCCATGTACTGGACGCCCGGATCCTGGAGCTCCATACGCATGTAGATCGAGATCGCGCCGCCCAGCAGGCCGGCGATCACCGAGAACACGAGATAGAGGGTGCCAATGTCCTTGTGGTTGGTGGAGTACAGCCACCGCTTCACGAAGCTGCTCGGCGCGCCGTGGTCGTCGTGACCGTGGTCGTGAGCGTGATCAGCGCTTGTCATCTTGCTTGTCTCCACCGGTTAGTCGGCGACCGACGCGACCTTGGTCGCGGTCGGGTTCATCGCGAACTGTTCCTTCGCCTTGGCGAGCCAGGCGTCGTAATCCGCCTGCTCCATGGCCTCGACCACGATCGGCATCCGGGAATGGTCGATGCCGCAGATCTGGTTGCACTGGCCGTAATAGACGCCGGGCTTCTCGACCTCGAACCAGGTCTCGTTGACCCGGCCCGGCGTGCCGTAGACCTGGACGGTGAGCGCCGGGACGAAGAAGGAATGCATGACGTCGAAGGTGGTGACCAGGACCTGCACCTTCTTGCCGACCGGGACCACCAGACGGTTGTCGACATCGAGCAGACGGATCTGGCCCGGCTGGATGTCGGCGTCCGGGATCAGGTAGCTGTCGAAGGCGATCTCCTGGTCCGGATAGGTGTAGTTCCAGTACCACTGATGCGCCTCGACCTTGATCGTCATGTCAGGGTCGACCGCCTTGTCCTGGAAATACAGCAGCGGGAACGAGTACAGCCCGATGAACACCAGGATCAGCGCCGGGATGCCCGTCCAGGCAACCTCCAGCATCGTGTGGTGCGTCGTCTTCGACGGGGTCGGGTTGTTGCTCCGCTTGAAGCGGATGCACACATACACCAGCAGCGCCAGCACGAAGAGGCTGATCAGGGTGATGATCACCAGGAGAATGTTGTGCAGTTCGTCCACCTTGTGGCCGACCGGCGTCACATGTTCCTGCATGCCCAATTGCCAGGGCTGAGGCTGGGCGGCGGACGCGTCAAACGCCGCCACCGCAAGGATCGCCACCGCTGCCAGAAGTGCGGCCCCGCCGCGCATCGTAGCACCGGCAACCCGCTTGAGGATCCGCTCCATCACTCGGTCATTCCCGTCGTCGTTGGTCCTTGAGCCACAGTCCCCCGGAGTGCAGCGACGCCCTTATGGCACCATCCGCTCAACCGTGCAACGCGACCCTTCAACACACCTTGCAAGGCTAAATGCCGCTCCGGCGGCCCACAAGCGCGGGCGACGCGGCATTCGGTCGCGTAACCGGGGCGATGCCCCACGTCCGGTCCGCCCTCGACCGTCCCAACCTCGACTTCCCCAACCTCGACTTCCACGGCCGGGACGCCTATGTGAAGCTGCGTAACCTGTTCAGACCCATTCTATCCCGATGGAGCCGCCCCGTGTCCAACCTCGCCCTGACTGACGAGCTGTTCTTCGACCGCGCCGGCCTCGACGCGGGCCGCACCCAGGACATCGTCGACAACGCGCTGAACGGCGCCGATGACGGCGAGCTGTTCCTGGAATACAGCCAGAGCGAAAGCCTCGCCTTCGACGACGGTCGCCTGAAGACGGCGAGCTTCGACACCACCCAGGGCTTCGGCCTGCGGGCGATCGCCGGCGAGGCCCGCGGCTTCGCCCATGCCGCCGACCTGTCCGAGGACGCCATCAAGCGCGCCGCCGATACGGTGCGCGCCGTCCATGCCGGCCATAACGGCACCATGGACCTGGGTCCGAAGGGCACCAACCGCTCCCTCTACACCGCCGAGAACCCGCTGCAGGGCTTCTCCACCGAGGCGAAGATCGGCGTGCTGAAGGAGATCGACGCCTATGCCCGCGCCAAGGATCCGCGGGTGCGGCAGGTCTCCGCCACCCTCATGGGCTCCTGGCAGGCGGTGCAGATCCTGCGGGCCGGCGGCCAGCGCGTCGCCGATGTGCGCCCGCTGGTCCGGCTCAACGTGCAGGTCGTGGTCGGCGACGGCGACAAGATGGAATCCGGCTACTACGGCTGCGGCGCCCGGGTCAGCTTCGACAAGTATGTCGATCCGGAGACCTGGCAGCACGCCACCGACGAGGCGCTGCGCATCGCGCTGGTCAATCTCGGCGCGGTCGAGGCGCCGGCCGGCGAGATGGAGGTGGTGCTCGGCCCGGGCTGGCCCGGCGTCATGCTGCACGAGGCGGTCGGCCACGGCCTGGAGGGCGACTTCAACCGCAAGCTCACCTCGACCTATTCCGGCATGATCGGCCAGCGGGTCGCCGCCAAGGGCGTGACCGTGATCGACGACGGCACCCTGCCCGACCGGCGCGGCTCCATCACCGTGGACGACGAGGGCACCCCGTCGGCCCGCAACGTGCTGATCGAGGACGGCATCCTGGTCGGCTACATGCAGGACCGCCAGAACGCCCGGCTGATGGGCGTGCCGGCGACCGGCAACGGCCGCCGCCAGTCCCATGCCCATCACCCGATGCCGCGCATGACCAACACCTACATGGCGGCCGGCGACGCCGATCCGGAGGAGATCCTGAAATCGGTGAAGCGCGGCCTCTACGCCGTCAACTTCGCCGGCGGCTCGGTCGACATCACCTCGGGCAAGTTCGTGTTCTCCATGAACGAGGCCTATCTGGTGGAGAACGGCAAGATCGGCCCGGCGGTGAAGGGGGCGACCCTGATCGGCAACGGCCCCGACGCCATGGGCAAGATCACCATGATCGGCAACGACATGAAGCTCGATGACGGCATCGGCACCTGCGGCAAGGACGGCCAGGGCGTGCCGGTCGGCGTCGGCCAGCCGACCCTGAAGATGACCATCGCCGTCGGCGGCACAGCCGCCTGATTTAAAAACGCGCGGCACAGCCGCCTGATTGAGAAACGGGCGGCACCGCCGCTCGCGCGTGTCCCGGCGGCCCCGACATCGGGCCGCCGGACCCCTTTTCGTGATCCAGAACTTCGTCCGAATCGTAAGACGTCTGCGGATTTACCTTAACTACCCTTTAAATATTAGGGTGTAAGGGTAGGTCGCTGTCCTTTCCAGTGGAGGACCGTGACTTGCGACCGTCACAGACTTTTACACCCTACGATCGGACGTGACCTTGCTGAACTTCCTCCCCGCCGCCCTGGCCGGCATCGCAATGCTGGCCGTGGCCCTGTTCGGCCTGCTGGCGCCGTCCGGCGACGGCGATGCGCGGGTGGCCGCGATCTTTCCGCCGTGGTGGACCGCCCGCGACGTGATGGCGAGCCTGGACGGCAGCGACACCGTGATCCTGCGCGAGGGCATCGCTCCCTCCGTCCTGCTGGTCGCCAGCCCGACCCCGGGCCTGGCGCAGCGCCTGCGCGCCGCCGGCGCCCTCCTGACCATCGATCCGACGGCCGCCGCCGGCTGCCTGGGTCTCTCCTCCCCGACCGCCCGCGGTTGATCCGCCTCCAGACCGGGATACCCACATGTCAGACATTCTGAGCATCCGCCGCCGCGCCACCCAGGCGCTGTCGCTGTTCATCCTCGCCCATGTGCCGCTCGTCGCGATCACCGCCTTCCTGCTGGACCGGGACATGCTGTGGCCGACCCTGGCCACGGGCGTCGCCGCCGCCGTCGTCGTCGCGATGGCCCGGCTGCAGCCCGACGCGCCGGCCACCCGCTACCTGATCGCCGCGGTGATGATGGGGATCGTGTCGATGATGGTCGCCCTGTTCTGGGGCAATGCGTGGCAGATCGACATGCACATGTACTATTTCGCCGCCCTGGCGATCCTGGCGCCGATGGTCTGCGCGGTGTCGATCCTGGTGGCGACGGTGGTCGTCGCCGTGCACCACCTGTCCCTCAGCTTCCTGCTGCCGGCCGCCGTGTTCCCGGACGACGCCTCGCTCGGCCGGGTGATCCTGCACGCGGTCATCGTGGTCGCCGAGGCGGGAGCGCTGCTCTGGGTCACCCACAGCATCCAGCGCGCCTTCAACGCCTCCGCCGAAGCCCTGGAGGAGGTCGAGCGGGCCCAGGCCGAGCAGGCGCGGATGGCCGAGGAGACCCGGGAGCGCGACCGCCAGGCCGCCGCCGAGAAGACCGCCGCCCTGGTCGCCCTGTCCGACACCCTGAAGCAGACCGTGGGCGGCATCGCCGACACCGTCGCCGCCTCCTCGGAGGAACTGAACCGCACCGCCACCAGCCTGACCGAGACCACCGGTCGGGTCGGCGATCACGCGGATTCCGTCGCCCGCGACGCCAGCGAGAACCGGGCCCGGGCCGAGGCCGCCGCCGAGGCGCTCGACCGGGTCTCCCAGTCGATCGCCCGGATCACCGACCAGGTCAGCCTGTCGAGCCGGATCACCGGCGAGGCGGTGCAGCGCGCCGCCGACACCGACCGCACCGTGGCCGGCCTCGCCCAGGCGACCGACCGGATCGGCGAGGTGCTGACCCTGATCCAGGACATCGCCGAGCAGACCAACCTGCTGGCCCTGAACGCCACGATCGAGGCGGCCCGCGCCGGCGACGCCGGCAAGGGTTTTGCCGTTGTCGCCAGTGAGGTGAAGAACCTGGCCGGTCAGACCGCCAAGGCGACCGAGACCATCGCCGGCGAGATCTCCTCCATCCAGGCGGAGTCCCGGGGCGCGGTGGAAGCCATCCGCGGCATCGGCGAGACCGTCGGCCGGATCGACGAGGTCGCCCGCATCATCGCCGACGCGGTGAGCGAACAGGAAGCGACCGCCCGCGAGCTCGGCGACGAGGTCGCGGCCATGTCCCAGAGCGCCAGCCAGGCCGCCAACGGCGTGACCCAGATGGCCGGACAGGCCCGCGACGGCAGCAAGGCCGCCTCCGACGTGCTCGACGCCAGCCGCGACCTCGCGATCAATGCCGACACCCTGCAGCGCGAGATCACCGAGTTCTGCGCCCGGGTGCGCGCCGGCTGACCCCGACACCGCGCCCCGTCCACGTGCCGCCGGGCCGATCCGGGGGATGTGGACGGGGCCCGTTGCCTCCGTCTTCCAGGCGTGTACACTCGCGCCACCATGAGCCTGCACCCTCCCGGCACGGACCCGTCCGTCCCCGTCACCGACCTGATCACCAAGCGCCCGAACGTCTACGGCTTCGGTGGTCTCGACCGTTCAGCCCATATCCGCGAGCGCGAAGGCTGGCTCGACGAGCTGCTGGAACGCCCCGACACGGTGATCGTGCCGGTCTGGCGCAGCCGCTCGCTGGTCGCCCCGGGCGACGCGCCGCGCGCCGGCATGCTGTCGGTGGCCGAGCACAAGGGGCTGCTGCGCTTCGCCGACCTCACCGCCTTCCTGGGCGAGTATGGCGGCGTCGCCCATGTGGCGATCGACCTGTCGCCGCTGGAGGAGACCGACATCCTGAACATCCTGGCCGCCCACGGGGTGTTCCAGGACCTGCGCCAGATCGGCCCTCTGCTGAACCGGTTCGAGGGCTCGGTGCTGGCCTATGCCCGCGGCCTGATGTGGTGGCACCAGCGCCACCGGTTCTGCGGCGTCTGCGGCTCGGAGACCCGGGCGGTGAAGGGCGGCCACCAGCGGACCTGCACCAACGAGAGCTGCCGCTCACCCCATTTCCCGCGCACCGACCCGGCGGTCATCATGCTGGTGCATGACGGCGACCGCTGCCTGCTCGGCCGCCAGAAGGTCTGGCCCGAGGGCATGTACTCCACGCTGGCCGGCTTCGTGGAGCCGGGCGAGACCCTGGAGGAGGCCGTGGCCCGCGAGGTCTGGGAGGAGAGCGGGATCCATGTGCGCGACGTGCGCTACCACTCCTCGCAGCCCTGGCCGTTCCCGTCCTCGCTGATGCTGGGCTTCCATGCCGAGGCGAAGTCGTTCGACATCGTGCGCAACGACGACGAGCTGGGCGACGCCCAGTGGTTCAGCCTGGAGCAGCTCGCCGATTTCGACGCGCTCGGCAAGTTCCTGCCGCGCCGCGACAGCATCGCCCGCCGGCTGATCCAGGACTGGGTGGAGAGCGTGCGCCCGGACCTGCTGGACGCCGTCGACAAGGTCCCCAGCGCCTATCCCGTGCGCCCGAGCTGATCGGATCGGGGGGAGGGTACCTTCCCCCTCTTTCACTCCCCGGATTTATTCCGGGGCCTACACCGCCGCCGCACCGACCGTCACAAAGCGAAGCACGCTCAGAAGTGGGCCCCGGAATAAATCCGGGGAGTGGATAAAAGGGTGGGCGGGCGCGCGGAGCGGGGCGCCTGAGGCGTTGCGTCCAATCCACGAAACGCCACGCGCAGGCGGTTTCGCCGCGCCGGCAACTGGCGTATGACTGCCTCCCATGAGCGGTAGCGATTTCAACCTCCCATGAGCGGCAGCGATTTCAACCGAGATTTCACCGGGGCGAGCGACATCCCCCAGGGCAACTGGGTCGACCGCTGGCTGCCCGCGTCCTGGCGGCCCTATGCGCGGCTCGCCCGGCTCGACCGGCCGATCGGGACCTGGCTGCTCTACCTGCCCTGCCTGTGGGGGCTGGCGCTGGGCTGGCAGGCGATCGGGGCGCCGATGGGGACGGCGTCTCTGCTCGAGATGCTGTGGCTGGTGGCGCTGTTCACCCTCGGCGCCCTGGTGATGCGCGGAGCCGGCTGCACGGTGAACGACCTGTGGGACCGCAAGCTCGACCAGAAGGTCGCCCGCACCGCCGACCGGCCGATCGCCAGCGGTGCCGTCTCGCCGTTCGCCGCCCTGGTCTTCCTCGCCGTCCAGCTCTCCATCGGCCTCGCCATCCTGCTGCAGCTCAACCAGCCCTCCTGGGCCATCGGCGCCGCGGTGCTGGTCCTGGTCTTCCTCTACCCGGCCGCCAAGCGGGTCACCGACTGGCCCCAGGCGGTGCTCGGCCTGACCTTCAACTGGGGCGCGCTGCTCGGCTTCGCGGCGGTCACCGGGACGATCTCGCCGGCCGCCCTGCTGGCCTATGCCGCCGGCTTCTTCTGGACGCTCGGCTACGACACGATCTACGCCCATCAGGACAAGGAGGACGACGCCATCGTCGGCGTGCGCTCCTCCGCCCTGGCGCTGGGCGACCGCACCAAACCCGCCCTGATCGGATTCTACGCGGTCACCCTGGCGCTGCTGGCGGCCAGCCTGTGGAGTGCGGGTCTCGGGCCGCTGGCCTATGGCGGGCTGGCCCTGGCCGGGCTGCATTTCATGCGCCAGGTCCGCGCCACCGACCTGGACGATCCCCATGCCTGCCTGCGCACCTTCAAGTCGAACCGCGATGCCGGGCTGATCATCGCCCTCGCCTTTGTCATCGGCTGACCCGGCCATGGGCGACCCGGTCGCGTTCGTCCGCCAGAACACCCTGCTGAAACCGCCGAGCCTCGTGCCGGAGCTGACGCTGCACCTGGCCGACAAGGCGGTACCGCTGTGGGAGCTGACCGAGGCGGAGCTGGCGGAGAAGGACCTGCCGCCGCCCTACTGGGCCTTCGCCTGGGCCGGCGGGCAGGCGCTGGCGCGCTACATCATCGACCATCCCGAGGTGGCCGCCGGCAAGCGGGTGCTGGATTTCGCGTCGGGCAGCGGCATCGTCGCCGTCGCCGCGCTCTGGGTCTCGGCCTCCCATGTGGTGGCCAACGACATCGACCCCTTCGCGGCGGCCGCGATCGCACTCAACGCCGAGGCCAACGGGGTCGCCGGCGGGCTGGAGACGGTGCGCCGGGACATGCTGGAGGAGCCGGCCCTGGCGGCCGACGGGCGCCCGCTCTTCGACCTCGTGCTGGCCGGCGACGTCTGCTACGAGCTGCCCATGTCGACCCGGACCATCGGCTGGCTGCGGCGCCACGCGGCGGCCGGGGCCACCGTGCTGATGGGCGATCCGGGCCGCAGCTACCTGCCGGACAGCGGGCTGACCAAGCTCGCCGAATACATGGTCCCGACCCCGCGCGAGCTGGAGGACAGCGACCTGCGGCGCACAATCGTGTGGCGGGTCGATCCGGCCTGAGCCGCTCACACCGATCTCACGCAAGGGTGACGCAAACGGCGCCAAACGTGCATTTCCCCACCCGGCGGAATCCGTACCTTCGACAGGAGACCGGAGAGAAGGCGCCGGGGAGAGCGGGAATGCGCAACGTCAAGATCCTGGACCGCCGGGTCTACCGGCCCGGACAGACCCTGTTCCACGAGGGCGACCAGGCCTGGGCCGCCTTCCTGATCGAGAGCGGCGAGGTCGAGATCATCCGCAGCGCCGGCGAGCGGCACGAGGTGGTCCTGGCCACCGTCGGCGCCGGCGAGCTGATCGGCGAGATGGGCCTGATCGACAAGTCCCCGCGCAGCGCCAGCGCCCGCTCGGTCGGCATGACCGTCGTCCAGGTGATCAACGAGCAGAACTTCAGCCGCCTTCTGGCCAATGCCGAACCGGGGCTGGTCGCCCTGCTGAAGGTGCTGCTGCGCCGGCTGCGCGCCTCCAACGAGACGGTGAGCGCCCAGTCCTGCCTGATGGCGGAGACCCGCATCGTGGCCGAGGGCTTCGAGCCCGACGCCGCCGAGGAGATCCGGCCGAGCGTCAACTGACCGGCTGGCCGCCGGGGCGGAGGGCGCCGGCGGCCAGCCTGTCGGTCAGCCGGGTGCGGCGCAGCAGGCCCGTGGGGCCGATATGGCCGTGCAGCCAGCGCTCGAACGCCGCCTTGCTTCCGGCCTCCCGGTGCAGCCGTTCCAGCACCTCGCGCTGGGTCAGGGCGGGGATCCGCCGGCCGGTCGCCGGCACGGCGGCGAGCGGGACCATGGCGCCGTCGAAGCTGAGGCAGCCGCGCAGGGCGTTGTAGACCAGGGCCCGGTCGGGCGCCGGGCCGTCGGCGCTGACGATGTCGAGCACCTGTTCCTCGCGGGCGTAGTTCACGCCGACCGCCTCGGTCTCGTCCATCCGCCGCATCGCCGCCTCGTCGAGCCAGGTGATCCACAGCTCGACCTCGGTCCCGGGCGACGGCGCCAGGGTGGCCGGCACGGCACCATACCCCGCCATATGGGCGGCATGGACCACGTCCAGGTCGCGGGCGACCAGCCGCGTGACCGGGATCGCCGTCTCCATGCGCTCGAACTTGCGGGCGAGCTGCACCGGCGCCCGGTTGGAGCCGACGGCGATCACCGGGGTCAGGTGCCCGGTCTCGAATCCGCCCGCCAGCGGCTCCGCCCGGCCGCCGCGGAACAGGTAGGGCTCGGGATGGGCCGGGTAGGGATAGTCCATCGCCCGGGCCAGGGCCGCCTGTCGCACGCTGCGCCTGTCCTGCGCCATCGCCACCTTCCCGTCTGTGTCCATTCGCGTACTGGAACCCACCGCCCAGACGTAGCATGGTTGTTCCCTGTTTTGAGGGGAGAGTGGGATGTTCGAAGGCTTCAGCACGGAGCGGATCACCGTCGACGAGGCGGAATTCCACGTCCGGATCGGCGGGTCGGGACCGCCCGCCCTGCTCCTGCACGGCTTTCCCCAGACCCATGTCGCCTTCCACCAACTCGCCCCGCTGCTGGCCGACCGGTTCACCCTGGTGATCCCCGACACCCCCGGCTACGGCGCCTCGCGCGGGCCGGTGCCGAGCCCGGAGACCTTCTCCAAGCGCACCCTGGCCCGGCTCTGCGCCGGGCTGATGACGGCGCTCGGCCATGACAGCTTCCACCTCTCCGGCCACGACCGGGGGGCCCGGATCGGCTACCGCCTGGCGCTGGACATGCCGGAAAAGGTCCGCAGCTTCGCCGCCCTGGACATCGTGCCGACCCTGGAGAACTGGCGGCGCATGGACTGGCGCTCCGCCTTGGGCAGCTATCACTGGCTGCTGCTGGCCCAGAACGACCCGTTCCTGCGCCAGATGGTCGGAGCCGACGGTCCGGGCTATGTCCGCCACCTGATCGACCGCTGGGCCGGGCATCGCGACCGGCTCGACGAGGCGGCGGTGCAGGCCTATTGCGACGCCTACCGCGATCCCCTGGTGGTCGACGCGATGTTCGCCGACTACCAGGCCGGGGCGACCGTGGACTTCGCCCTGGACGAGGCCTCCTTGGAGGCCGGGCGGCGCCTCACCTGCCCGACCCGCCTGGTCTGGGGTACGCGCTACCTGAAGGAAAAGGACGAGCGGCATCTGGACGTCTGGCGCCGCTGGGCCGACGATGTGGACGCCGTCGCCCTCGACTGCGGGCATTTCCTCGCCGAGGAGGAGCCCGAGGCCTGTGCAGCGGCCATGGCCGACCTGTTCACCCGCACGGAGTCCTGATCGCATGCTCGAAGATCCCCCCATCCTCACCGTCCGCCGCACGTTCCGGCGGCCGACCGAGGCCCAGCTCCGCCGCTTCCGCGGCGCCTACACCGCCCAGGTGGTGGACGCCATGGAAGGGCGGGGTGCGATGACCCCGGACATCAAGCCGCAGATCGCCCCGGCGGTGTCCATCGCCGCTCCGGTCCTGACCGCCTTCGCCCATCCGGCCGACAACCTGGCCCTGGCCGCCTGCCTCGACGTGCTGCAGCAGGGCGACGTGATCGTCTGTGCGGCCGACGGCTACCGGCAGACGGCGCTGACCGGCGACCTGCTGTGCGGGATGCTGCGCAATGCCGGCGCCATCGGCCTCGTCACCGACGGCGCGATCCGCGACCAGGACGGGGTGGAGGGCATGGGCCTGCCGGTCTGGCATGGCGGCGTCACCCCGAACTCCCCCGCCCGGGTCGGCCCCGGCACGGTCGGCCTCGACATCCTGTGCGGCGGCGTGGCCGTCGCTTCCGGCGACCTGGTGGTGGCCGACCGCGACGGCGTGGTCATCGTCCCCCATGACCGGATCGACGCGGTGGCCGACCGGCTCGACCAGGTGCGGACCGGCGAGGGCGCCATGGAGGCCAAGGTGCGCGCCGGGCTTGCCCGACCGGACTGGCTGGACAATGTCTTCGGGACGCCGAAGGTGCGCGAGGTCGACTGACGCGCGCCACGCGATAGGAGGCGAGAGCAGCCCATGCGCGATCCGAAAACCGCCCGACGGGAGCGACGGGCCCGCTTCGAGCAGCGGCTGGGCGGGCGCATCCCCAAGCCGCCCGGGCGGGCGATCGACCCGGACCGCGGCCACGGCCGGTTCGACGACGACGAGGACAGGCCGGCCGCCCCCAGCCGGGGCCTCGTCGGCGGCGTGCTGAACCGGCTCGGTCCGAAGGGCCGGTTCCTCGCCGCCGCGGTGGTGATCGGCGTGCTGATGACGGCGGCCGACCTGTACTGGGAGCGCTACACCAACCAGACGGCGGTCTCGGCCGACCACACCAACGCGGCCCAGGTCGGGCTCGGCCACACGCTCTACGACCAGCACTGCGCCTATTGCCACGGCGCCGACCTCGCCGGGCAGCCGGGCTGGGACCGGGACTATCCTCAGGGCGGGCGCCCGCCCCTGCCGCTGGAGGGCACCGCCCCGATCTGGCGCCTAACCGACCGCGACCTGTTCGACGTGATCAAGTTCGGCGGCCAGCCCTTCTCGCCGCCGACCTACAGCAACGAGATGCCGGCCTTCGAGAGCACCCTGGCCGATGCGGATATCTGGGCGATCATCTCGTTCATGAAGTCGCGCTGGCCGGAGGAGGTCCACACCCGCCAGAAGGAAACCGCGGCGGAACAGGGGTCATAGCTCATCTCCCTCTCCCTCACTCACTTCCCGGCCCTGTGCCGGGACCTGCGACAGGAATCGTACGGACCCGTCCTGACAAGGCCGGGTCCAGCGGACGCGTAGGCCCCGGAACAAGTCCGGGGAGTGGGTGATTGGAAGGAGATCCAAAGCAGTACTCGCCCCGCCGCCCATCCGTCTTCCCGGCCTTGAGCCGGGATCCAGGAGCGGGGCGGCCGGAGCCCTTGAGCCGGATACTCCGGCCCGCGGAGGTCCGGCCCCGGAACAAGTCCGGAGAGTGGGGATATTGGAGAGGGAGCAGGAGAGGGGAGCTTTCCGGCTCAGCCCTCGCCCTTGTTGCCTTCGCGGCGGCTCGGGTGCGGGATCGCGACCGAGTGGAAGCCGCCATCCACATGCACCACCTCGCCGGTCACGCCCGAGGACAGGTGCGACAGCAGGTACATGCCGGTCCGGCCGACCTCCTCCAGGGCCGCGTTGCGGCCGAGCGGGGCGGCGTTCTCGGAGAAGCGGAAGGTGTAGCGCGCATCGGCGATCGCCGAGCCCGCCAGGGTGCGCATCGGGCCGGCCGACAGTGCGTTGACCCGGATCCCGTCCGGCCCCAGATCGGCGGCCAGGTACCGCACGCTCGCCTCCAGCGCCGCCTTGGCCACGCCCATGACGTTGTAGTTCGGCGTGCTCCGCTCGGCCCCGAGATAGGACAGGGTCAGCAGGCTGCCGCCCTCGCCCATCAGCGGCGCCAGGCGCTGGGCGAGCGCGGTGAACGAGTAGCAGGACACATCCATCGTGTTGATGAAGTTGGTCCGCGACGTGTCGTAGTACTTGCCCTTGAGCTCGGCCTTGTCGGAATAGGCCACCGCGTGCAGGGCAAAGTCCAGGCCGCCCCAGCGGTCCTTGATCTGCCCGACCACGGCGTCCAGCGACGCATGGTCGGTCACGTCGCATTGCAGGACGATGTCGGCACCGACCGATTCCGCGAGCGGCCTCACCCGCCGCTCGATGCTCTCGTTCTGATAGGTGAAGGCGAGCTGCGCGCCGTGCTCCGCGAGCGCGGCGGCGATCCCCCAGGCGATCGAGCGGTCATTGGCCACGCCGATGATGAGCCCGCGCTTGCCGGCCATGATCGGCTGGGGGGAGGGCGAATCTGACATCGGGCTCCTGTTCCTGAAAAGCCCCGGCAGGCCGCCGGGGTCACGGAATTTGCTGGGCGGCTGACCGACGCGGCGCCGCCCGGTTGCTCAGACGTCCGCCCGCCGGAAGGCGAGGACGGCGTTGGTTCCGCCGAAGCCGAAACTGTTCGACAGCGCGACGTTGACTTCCTGGTCGAGCATCGGCTCACGCACGATCGGCATCGCCTCCGCCTCAGGCTCCATCGATTCGATGTTGATCGAAGGAGCGATGAAGCCGCCGTTCATCATCAGCAGGGTGTAGATCGCCTCGTGGACGCCGGTCGCCCCCTGGCTGTGCCCGGTCATCGACTTGGTCGAGCTGATGAAGGGGATCTTGTTCTGGCCGCGGAACACCTCGGAGATCGAGCTGAGCTCGACCATGTCGCCGACCGGCGTGGAGGTTCCATGGGTGTTGATGTAGTCGACCGGATCGTGGACGTCGGCCAGCGCCAGCTGCATGGCGCGCAGGCCGCCCTCGCCGGACGGGGCCACCATGTCGGCGCCGTCGGAGGTCGCCCCGTAGCCGACCACCTCGCCGTAGATCTTCGCGCCGCGGGCCTTGGCATGCTCGAGCTCCTCGAGCACCACCACGCCGCCGCCGCCGGCGATCACGAAGCCGTCGCGGCTGGTGTCGTAGGGGCGCGAGGCCTTCTCCGGCGTCTCGTTGTACTTGGAGGACAGCGCCCCCATGGCGTCGAACAGCACGGACAGGGTCCAGTGCAGCTCCTCGCCGCCGCCGGCGAAGACGATGTCCTGCTTGCCGTACTGGATCATCTCCACGCCGTTGCCGATGCAATGGGCGCTGGTCGAGCAGGCCGAGCTGATCGAGTAGCTCAGGCCCTTTATCTTGTAGATCGTCGACAGGTTCGCCGAGTTGGTCGAGGACATGACCCGCGGCACCATGTAGGGGCCGACCCGCTTCGGGCTCTTCTCCCGGGCGGTGTCGAAGGCCAGCATCATGTTGCGGGTGGACGGGCCGCCGGAGCCCATGACCAGGCCGGTGCGCGGGTTGGAGATGTCGGAGGTCTCCAGGCCGCTGTCGGCGATCGCCTCTTCCATGGCGAGGTAGTTGTAGGCCGCCCCGTCTCCCATGAAACGCAGCAGCTTGCGGTCGATCCGGTCCTCCAGGTTGAGCTTCAGCGAGCCATGCACATGGCTGCGGAAGCCCATCTCCTTGTACTCGGGGGCAAAGGTGATGCCCGAGCGGCCGGTCTTGAGGGATTCGGTCACCTCGGCCTTGTCGTTGCCGATCGGGGAAACGACACCGATACCGGTGACGACGACGCGTCGCATTTTGTTCTCCGTCAGGCCAGGGCCGCCGCCGGGTTGGCGAAGAGGCCCACGCGGATGTCCTTGGCTTCGAACACCCGCTCACCGTCGCAGTCAACCCATCCGTCGGCGATGCCGAGGAAGAGCTTGCGGCTGATAACCCGTTTCAGGTCCAAATGATAGCGCACCTTGGTGGCGGTCGGCAGAATCTGGCCGCTGAACTTGACCTCGCCCACCGAGAGCGCGCGTCCCGAGCCGGGCCCGCCGAGCCAGCCGAGCGTGAAGCCAAGCAGCTGCCACAGCGCGTCCATGCCGAGACAGCCCGGCATGACCGGGTCGCCCTCGAAATGGCAGGGGAAAAACCAGAGATCCGGCTTGATGTCGAGTTCGGCCTCAACCTCACCCTTGCCGTTGGCACCGCCGGTCTCGGCGATGTGGGTGATGCGGTCGAACATGAGCATCGGCGGCAGCGGCAGCTGCGCGTTACCGGGACCGAACAGGCGCCCGTGGGCGCATTCGAGCAGATCCTTGTAGGAGAAGCTGCTCCGCTTCTTGAAATCCAATGCCGGCCTCGCCGTCCGTGGGTCCGTCAATCCACCCGGAATGCGATCCCCGCATTCCCGATGCGCTGAGCCGCGACCTCCCGTCGGGCTCAATCGCGCCAAGCAAACCACATCGCACCCGAGCTTGCAAAGGGCATGGATTGCCAATAATGACCCTTCATGATAATCGTTTTGTTTCAACGCTTTTGGAAACCCTATTGATCGGTTCCAAGGGCCGGAACTCACAAGGTGCGGGCCATGACTTCACGACCGTTCGCCGCCGCCGTGGACACATTGCGTAGCGCCGGCCTGCGCCCGACGCGCCAGCGCCTGTCGCTCGCCCGCCTGCTGTTCGACGGCGCGGACCGGCATGTGACCGCCGAGCAGCTGCACTCTCAGGCCGAGCGCGACGGCGTGCGGGTGTCCCTGGCGACGGTCTACAACACCCTGCACCAGTTCACCGATGCCGGCCTGCTGCGCGAGGTCGTGGTCGAGGCCGGGCGGTCGTATTTCGACACCAACACCCGGGGCCACCATCACTTCTTCGAGGCCGAGACCGGCCGTCTGGTGGACATCCCGGCCGACCAGGTCTCGATCGGCAGCCTGCCCTCGGCCCCCGCCGGGGCGGAGATCGAGCGGGTCGACCTGATCGTGCGGGTCCGCAAGGCGGCCGTCTGACCCGTCCCCCCTCTCCCGTTGCGGTCCCCTGGCCGTTTCCGACCGGAGCCTGCCCATGACCGAGCTGAAGGGGTCGAAGACCGAGGCCAACCTGAAGAAGGCCTTCGCCAGCGAGGCCCAGGCGAATCGGCGCTATCTGTATTTCGCCCTGACCGCCGATATCGAGGGCTATAACGACATCGCCGCCGTGTTCCGCTCCACCGCCGAGGGCGAGACCGGCCACGCCTACGGCCATCTGGAATACCTGGAGGAGGTCGGCGACCCGGTGACCGGCGAGTCGATCGGCGACACCGGCGCGAACCTGAAGGCGGCGATCGCCGGCGAGACCCACGACGCCACCCGGATGTATCCCGAGATGGCGCAGCAAGCCCGCGACGAGGGCTTCGACGAGATCGCCGACTGGTTCGAGACCCTCGCCAAGGCCGAGACCAGCCACGCTGCGCGGTTCAAAAAGGCGCTGGACTCGATGGAGGGGTAGTCGGGGCGCGACGGGTCGGTCGCGCTGCCTCCCGCGCTCATGATCCGGGCCGCTACCGCCGACCGAACAGCCGCTCGATGTCGCTGAGCTTCAACTCCACATAGGTCGGGCGGCCGTGGTTGCACTGGCCGGAATGGGGGGTGGCCTCCATCTGCCGGAGCAAGGCGTTCATCTCGTCGGCGTTCAGCCGCCGCCCCGAACGCACCGAGCCGTGGCAGGCCATGGTGCCGCAGACATCGGCCAGCCGGTCCTCCAGGGACAGGGCCGAATCCGCCTCCGCCAGGTCCTCGGCCAGATCGCGCACCAGCCCGGCGGCATCGGTCTGGCCGAGCAGGGCCGGGACCTCGCGCACCACCACCGCGCCCGGGCCGAAGCCCTCCAGCACCAGCCCCAGCGCCTCCAGCTCCGCCGATCGGGCGACCAGCCGGTCGACGGCGGCCTCGTCCAGCTCCACCACCTCGGGCAGCAGCAGCGCCTGGCGGGCGACGCCCCCCGCCGCCAGGGCTTCCTTCATGCGTTCGTAGACCAGCCGCTCATGGGCGGCGTGCTGGTCGACGATGACCAGGCCGTCCCCCGTCTGGGCGATGATGTAGTTGGCGTGGACCTGGGCCTTGGCCGCCCCCAGCGGATGGCCGGGGTCGGGCTCCGCCGGCATCGGCGCGCCCTGCTCGACCCGGGCCGCCGGGGCGCTGTCGAAGGCAAAGCCGCCGCCCTGAGACCCGCCATACCCGCCGCGCCCGTCCGGCGCCTGCCAGGCGGCCTGGGCCTCGGCCAGGCCCTGGGAGGGATGCTGCGGATAGCGGGTCGCCCAGGAGGCGCTCGCGCCGGAATGGGGGCGCGGATAGCTGCCCTGATACGCAGTCTCCTGGGGCCGGAAGGCGCCCAGGGTGGCGGTGCCGACGGTGGTCGAGGCCCGGTGGCCGGCCTCGGCGAGCGCGTGTTTCAGCGCACCGACGATCAGCCCGCGCACCAGCCCCGCGTCGCGGAACCGCACCTCGGTCTTGGCCGGATGCACGTTCACATCCACCTCCTCCGCCGGCAGGTCGAGGAACAGGGCGACCATCGGGTGGCGGTCGGCGGAGATGAAGTCCATATAGGCGCCGCGCACGGCACCCAGCAGCAGCTTGTCGCGCACCGGCCGGCCGTTGACGAACAGGAACTGCTGGGCGCTGGTCCGCTTGTGCAGGGTCGGCAGGCCGGCATGGCCGGTCAGCCGGTAGCCCGACCGGTCGGCGTTCACGGCCAAGGCGTTGTCCTCGAAGTCGCGTCCCAGGATGGCGCCGAGACGGGCGAGCCGGGCCCGGTGTGGATCGTCGCCGGTGGCGAGATCCGGGGCGGCGGCCAGGTCGAGCAGGGTGCGGCTGCCGTCGCCGAGCGAGAAGGCGACGTCCGGATGGGCCATGGCGAGACGCTGGATGATCTCCACCGCGTGGCCCTGCTCGGTGCGCGGCGCCTTCAGGAATTTCAGGCGGGCCGGCGTCGCGAAGAACAGGTCGCGCACCTCCACCCGCGTGCCGGCGGTCAGGGCGGCCGGTTCCGGCGGGGAGAGACGCCCGCCCTCGACCCGGATCTTCCAGGCGCCCTCGCCGCCGCGGGCCCGCGACGTGATCGACAACCGGCTGACCGCCCCGATGGAGGGCAGCGCCTCGCCCCGGAAGCCCAGGGTGGCGATATGGGTGAGGTCGTCGTCCGGCAGCTTGGAGGTGGCGTGGCGCTCCACCGCCAGGGACAGGGCCTCGGCATCCATGCCGCAACCGTCGTCGGAGACCTGGATCAGGGTGCGCCCGCCGTCGCGCAGGACGATGTCGATGCGCCGCGCGCCGGCATCCAGGGCGTTCTCCACCAGCTCCTTCAGGGCGCTGGCCGGCCGTTCCACCACCTCGCCGGCGGCGATCTGGTTGACCAGCGTCTCCGGCAGACGCCGCAGCGTCGGCATCGGGGAGGCGCCAGAGCTGCCGGCCGCGTTGCCCGCCCCGTCCGGCATCAGCCGGCCTCGCGCAGGAACTGCCGGGCAAGCACCTTGCTCTCCTCGACCGCGGGCTGGTCGAAGGCGTCGATGCCGAGCATCTGGGCGGCGGCGATGGTCTCCAGGATGAACTGCATCATCAGCCCGCCCATCACCTCCTCGTTCAGGGTGGTGAAGCGGATCACCCGCGTCGGGCAGCCGTTCTTGATCAGCGTGTCGATGGTCGCCCGCTGTTCGGCGGCCATCAGGTCGCCCATGGTGCGGCCGACCAGATAGTCGAGGGACTCCGCCGCACCGCCCGCCACCTCGGCGCGCACCCGGCCGCCGCGGCCGCGCGGGTCGCTGCAGATCACGGTGAACAGCTTGTCGCGCGGACCCGCGAGATAGAGCTGCATCTGGCTGTGCTGGTCGACCGCGCCCAGCGCGTTGACCGGGGTCGTGCCGTGGCCCTCCTTGCCCAGGCTCTCGGCCCAGAGCTGGCGAAACCAGAAGGACAGCCGGTCGAGCCGGTCGACATAGGGCAGCAGGACGGTCTGGTTGATGCCGTGGTCGCGGGCCAGCGCCACGTTGATCGCCGCCCCGGCGATCGCCGGATCGTCGAGCGGGGACTCCGCCGAGAGGGCGGCGTCCAGCATGGCGGCGGCCCCGCGGCGCACCCCTTCCACGTCCACCCCGGCGATGGCGGCAGGCAGCAGGCCGGTGACGGAGAGGGCGGAGAACCGGCCGCCGACCTTGGGGTCGTGCTCCAGGCAGAACAGCCCGTGCTCCGAGGCGATGCGGCGCAGCGGGTTGTCCGTCGCCTCGGCGATGCAGGTGATGTGGGTGCCCAGGTTCTCGCGGCCCAGCCGCTCGGTCAGCCGGTCGATGACGATCAGAAGCTGGGTCAGGGTCTCCGCCGTGCCGCCGGACTTGGAGATCGCCAGGAAGCCGGTGCGGCCCATGTCCAGGCGCGCCAGCCGCGAATCGAAGCCGATCGGATCGATATTGTCGAGGAAATGCACCCGCGGCCCGGTCACCCCGCCGCCGTCCACCAGGGCGCAGAGGGTGGCGCCGCCGAGGGACGAACCGCCGATGCCGAGCACCACCACGTCGTCATAGAGCGAGCGATAACGGTCGACGATCGGCTTCCAGGCGACGATGTCGTCGCGCCGGCGCGGCAGGGTCAGGACGGGCAGGCTGCCGTCGTCGCGGCGCGCGCGGATGAATTCCAGGGCGCCGCCTGCCGCCTCGCCCATCGCCTCGAAGGTGTCGCGCGGCAGGCCGGCGGCGGCCTTGTGCGCGAAGCAGGCGTCAATGTCGTTGGCGATCGGCAGTTCGTGCAGCATCCGGCTCTCCTATCCCGTCACGGTAGTCGATCGCCGCCCCTGCCGTCATCCATGCTCCGGTGGCGTCAGCCTCCGGAAGCGGGCGCGGACGTCGTCCCGGCGGGCTCGATCCCCTCCGGTTGACCGGCAACGACCACCGTCAATTCCTTCGCACGATACAGTTTTGCCGCGACCCGACGGGCATCCGCCAGGGTGATTCCGCCATAGATCTCCTCCAGCTGGTCGAGATAGTCGACCGGCCGGTCGTTCTCCTGCAGCGAGACCAGAAGCGAGGCGATGCCCTCCGAATCGGTCAGGCTGAGGGGGAAGGAGCCCAGCAGATAGGTGCGGGCGTCGTCCAGCTCCTCCTGGGTCGGCCCCTCCTCGGCCATGCGCTCCCATTCCTGGCGGACCAGAGAGATCGCCTCGGCCACCCGGGCGTTCTGGGAGGCGAGGCCGCCCATCATCAGCGGGGAATGGTCGAGCGGCAGCAGATAGGCCCAGACGCCGTAGACCAGGCCGCGCTTCTCGCGGATCTCCTCCATCAGCCGCGAGCCGAAGCCGCCGGCCATCACCCGGTTCAGCAGGTTCGCGGTGAACCAGTCCGGGTCCTCGCGGTCGATGCCGGGCTGGCCGAAGACCACGACGGATTGCGGGATGGCCAGATCGACCACGATGGTCTCGCCGTCATGGGCCGGATCGGTATCCGCGACCGGCTCCACCCCCGATTTCTCCGGCAGGCCGCCGAAGACGGTGTCGAGCAGGGTGCCGAGCTCCTCGGCGCCGATGTCGCCCACCGCGGCGACCACCAGGTCCTCGCGGGCCAGGACCGCGTCGGTGAAGGCGCGCAGGTCCTCGACCGTCACCGCCGCCACGCTCTCCAGCGTGCCGTCGCCGGAGCGGCCATACGGGTGGTCGGGGAAGCTGGTGGCCCACCAGGTGCGGTTGGCGATGGTGCGGGGGTCCTGCAGGCTGCGGCGCAGGGAGGCGGTGATCTGCGCCCGGATGCGCTCCACCGGCTCCGCATCGAAGCGCGGCTCGGTCAGGGCCAGGCGCAGCAGGTCGACCGCCGTGTCGCGGGTCTCGGTCAGGGTGACCATGTTGCCGGAGAACCGGTCGGAGCGGCTGTCGAAGCCGATCGAGATCGAATTGTCGGCCAGCACCTTCTGAAAGGCCTGGGAATCCAGGTCGCCGGCCCCTTCGTCCAGCAGGCCGGAGACCAGGCGGGCGCGGCCCTCCTTGCCCTCCGGATCGGCGGATTCGCCGCCTCGGAAGGAGAAGTCGAGGGACAGGATCGGGTTGCGGTGGTCCTCCACCAGCCAGGCCTTGATCCCGCCCGGGCTGGTGACCTGCTGGATCTCCAGGGCGTAGGCGCCGCCGGGCAGCAGGACGAGGACGCAGACGACTAGTCGCAGAAGGCTTTTCATGGCGCTCAGCTCCGGGGCTCGGGGCGCAGAATGCTGGTGACGGAATGCGGCTCGACGAGCACCTGCCGCAGGGCCGCCTGGACGGCGTCGGGGGTGACGGCACCGATCCGCTCGGGCCATTCCTCCACGTCGGCGATGGTGCCGCCTGAGGCGAGCTCGACGCCGAACAGCCGGGCGGGGGCCAGGGAATCGTCGCGGGCGAAGATCGCGCCCCGCTTCATCCGCATGACGGCCGACTCCACCTCCTCGGCGGTGACGCCGTCGCGCAGCATGCGGGTGATCTCCGCCTCCACGGCCTCCTCAAGCGCCTCCACGGTCACGTCGGCGCGCGGGCTGGCATAGACCGCGAAGAGCTGCGGGCCGAGGCCCGTGGGGCCGTAGCCGGCACCGGCATAGACCGCCTTGGCCTGCTCGACCACCAGGGCCCGGTACAGCCGGCTGGTGGTGCCGCCGCCGAGGATCTCGGCTGCCACTTCCAGCGCCGGCACGAGGTCAGTGTCGCCCCAGACCTGGCCCGGCGCGATCCAGCGACGCGACCAGGTCGGCTGGTCGACCCGCGGGTGGGTGCCCTCAACCCGCCGGGCGGCGAGCTGCGCCGGCTCGGTGCCGCGCAGGGCGACCCGGTCCGGGATCTCGCGGGCGGCGATCTTGCCGTAGGTGTCCTCGGCCAGACGGCGCACCTCGTCCGGCGTGACGTCGCCGGCGACCACCAGCACCGCGTTGTTGGGGGCGTACCAGGTCCGATAGAACTCTTCGGCATCCTCCTGGGTCAGGGCGGAGACCTCGTCCTCCCAGCCGATGATCGGGATGCGGTAGGGATAGGCGAGATAGGTGGCGGCGGAGACCTGCTCGCTGTGCAGGGAGGAGGGGTCGTTGTCGATCCGCGACCGGCGCTCCTCGCGCACCACCTCGAGTTCCGGGGCGATCTGGTCGGCCGGCAGCTTCAGGTTGGCCATCCGGTCGGCCTCCAGCTCCATCATCCGGCCCAGATGCTGCTTGGCGACGTTCTGGTAGTAGCCGGTGTAGTCATAGGAGGTGAAGGCGTTCTCTTGGCCGCCGATCCGCTTGATGATCGCCGAGAACTCGCCCGGCGCCATCGTGTCGGTGCCCTTGAACATCAGGTGTTCCAGGAAATGGGCGATCCCGGACTTGCCCTTGGGCTCGTCGGCGGATCCCACCTTGTAGAACACCATGTGGCTGACCACCGGGGCGCGGTCGTTCTCGATCACGACCACCTGCAGCCCGTTGGCCAGGGTGAAGGTCGTGGGGTCGAACACCGCCGCGCGGGCCGGCGCGGCCAGCACGACCAACAGGGTCAGGAGGCCGAGCAAACGACCGGTGGCTGAGAGGAGTCGCATCGCCGAAATTCTCCGTCCGGACAGCAGGCACGCGTCAGAGATGGCGGCCGACGCTCCATTCGTCAAACCGCCCCGTCGGAAACCGGCGATCCCGGAGCCCGAGCTCGGGTCCGGGAGGCCGGAACGCGCGCGATACGACGGGGAGAATATGGCGGCTTTGCGACCGGCACGGGCCGATTTCTGGGTCCGTGCCGGTTCAGAGACGTCCGATCAGAAGATCCGCTGCAGCAGGCCTTCGCGGTTCCGCGTGATCGTCGGCAGCTCGCCTTCGTTCGGCTTGCGGCCGAGGGCCGCGTTCTCCTGCAGACGCTGCTGCTCCCTGCTGGCGTCGAGCAGCACGCCCCGCTCCGGATCGTCCTTCCAGAACAGCAGCCGGTCGATCGGATAGCGGGTCTCGTAGACGTATTCCGCCGTCTCCTTGTCCACGGTCTCGCGGATGCCCGGCTCGGCCTGGCCGACGCCGAGCTGCTGGCGGAACTTCGCCTCGCCGATCGAGTTCACGACCACCGGGGCGGCCGGAACCGCGTTCGGATTAGCCGTGGTCGCCCGGGCCGACCGGCCGAGAATCCGCTCGGCCGCGGCATCGGTGGTCGAGCGCTCCTGCGGACGCGGCGCGCCGGGGCGCGGCGGGCGCAGGTCGTAGTTCGGCGGCAGCGCCAGGGGCGCGCGGGCCACCACCTGGAACTCGTCCGGCGGATCCTTGGTCTGGCCCAGCGCATCACGGAGCTGGCCGCAGCCGCCCAGGCCGACGGCCATGATAACCGCCAGCACGGCGGCCGGGACGATGCGGGCAGCGCGCCCCACGGTGCGCACCCGGTCGGCGGTCTCACCCATCGTTTCCATGTCCTCCCTCGGTCTCCCCTTTGCGGGTGCCGATGCCGATGCCGAAGGCGTCGAGCAGCAAAAGAGCGACGCCTAAGGTAATCGCAGAATCAGCAATGTTGAAGGCCGGCCAGTGCCAGCCCCCGTAATGCACGTCGATGAAGTCGAAGACGGCGCCGTATAACATGCGATCGATCACGTTGCCGACCGCCCCGCCGATGACCGCGCCGAGGCCGTAGATCAGCGGCCAACTCGTCGACCGGGCAAGCCAGAAGCCCATGAACAGGCAGACCACCAGGGCGAAGCCGCTGAGCAGCCAGGGGCCCCACGGGCTGTCATTGGCCAGCAGGCCGAAGCTGACGCCCCGGTTCCAGACCGGCACGAAGTCGAGAACCGGCAGGATCGGCACGCGGCGCGGCGGATCGAACAGGGCCGACAGCGCCCACAGCTTGGTGGCCTGGTCGGCGATGACGACCAGGGCGCCGAGCCCCAGACCGCGGGTGAGCGCAGACCTCATGCCGCGCTGCTCACTCGGCCGCGTCGACCAGGCCGGAGACCGCGCCCTCGCAGCGGTCGCAGATCGGATCGCCGACCGCCACCTCCGGCAGGACCCGCCAGCAGCGCTCGCACTTCTCGCCCTCGGCCGGACCCGGCACGCAGGCCACGCCCGCCACGTCCGGCAGACGGTAGGCGCCCTCCGGCCCCGCGCCCTCGGTCAGGGTGGCGCCGGAGGTGATGAAGATCTCGGCCGCGTCCAGGCCCTCGAACGCCGCCTTCTCCGCCGCCGACATGTAGACGGTCGGAGCCGCCTGCAGCGACGAGCCGATGCGCTTCTCCGCCCGTTCCAGCTCCAGGGCCCCGGTCACCACGCGGCGCACCGCGCGGATCTTCGACCACTTCTCGGCCAGCGCCTCGTCGCGCCACGCGGCCGGGATCGTCGGATAGGCCTGCAGGTGGACGGAGTCGAACTCGCCGGTGTTGCGCGACCGCCAGGCTTCCTCGGCGGTGAACACGCAGATCGGCGCCAACCAGGTGGTCAGGCATTCGAACAGGGTGTTCATCACCGTGCGCACGGCCCGGCGCCGGTCGCTGCGGGGATCGTCGCAGTACAGCGAGTCCTTGCGGATGTCGAAATAGAAGGCCGACAGGTCCACCGAGCAGAACTGGTGCAGGGTCAGGAACATGGTGTGGTAGTCGAAATCCCGGGTGCACTGGCGCATCACCGCGTCGATCTCCGAGATCCGGTGCAGCACCCAGCGCTCCAGCTCCGGCATGCGCTCGGGCTCGATCGCCTCCGCCGCCGTGTAGCCGTCCAGCGCGCCCAGCACGTAGCGCAGGGTGTTGCGCAGGCGCCGATAGTGATCGACCGCGTGCTTCAGGATGCCCGGACCGACCCGCAGGTCCTCGGTGAAGTCGGAGCTGACCACCCAGATGCGCAGGATATCGGCGCCGCTCTCGGCGATCACCTCCAGCGGATCGACGCCGTTGCCGAGCGACTTGGACATCTTGCGTCCGTCCTCGGCATTGATGAAGCCGTGGGTCAGCACCGCCTCGTAGGGCGCGCGGCCGCGGGTGCCGCAGCCGACCAGCAGGGAGGAGTGGAACCAGCCGCGATGCTGGTCGGAGCCCTCCAGGTAGAGCTGCGCCGGCCAGGGCAGATCGGCCCAGGCCTCGTCGTCGGATTCCAGCACGAAGGCATGGGTCGAGCCGCTGTCGAACCAGACATCGGCGATGTCGGTGACCTGCTCGTAATCCTTGGGATCGTGGTCGGGGCCGAGGAAGCGCGACGGGTCGCTGGAGAACCAGGCATCCGCCCCCTCCTTCTCGAAGGCCTCGGCCACCCGGTCGATCACCGCCTGGTCGCGCAGCGGCTCGCCGGTCTCCTTGGAGACAAAGACCGGGATCGGCACGCCCCAGGCGCGCTGGCGGCTGATGCACCAGTCGGGCCGGGTCTCGATCATGCCGCGCAGCCGGTTCTGGCCGGCGGCGGGCACGAAACGGGTCTCGTCGATCGCCTTCAGCGCCTTGTCCCGCAGCCCCGTGGCCTCCATCGAGATGAACCACTGGGAGGTGTTGCGGAAGATCAGCGGCGCCTTGGAGCGCCAGGAATGCGGATAGGAGTGCTTGATCTTGCCGCGCGCCACCAGGCCGCCATGGTCGCGGATGATGGCCGCGATCTTCATGTTGTCCTCGAGCACATGCATGCCGGCGAACAGCGGCACATGGTCGTAGAACACGCCGTCATCGCCGACGGTCTGCGGCACCTCCAGATCGTGCGCCTTGCCCAGCACGAAGTCGTCCGCACCGTGGCCCGGCGCGATGTGCACGAAGCCGGTGCCGGCGTCGTCGGTGGCGAAATCGGCGGCCAACGCCGGCACGTCGTAGTCGTAGCCCTGGCCGCGCAGCGGATGGGCGCAGACCGTGCCGGCGATGTCGGCGCCCTTCAGGCTCGCCAGTTCCTTGACCGCCTCGATCTTGGTCTGGGCCTTGAAGTCCTCCAGCAGGGAGCGGGCGACCACCAGCTTCTCGCCGACCTTGGCCAGGCTGTTCTCGGCGACGGCGGTCGGCTCGATCACGACGTAATCGATGTCCTCGCCATAGGCGACGGCGCGGTTGCCCGGCATGGTCCAGGGGGTGGTCGTCCAGATGACGATCGCCGCCCCCTCCAGCGCGGGATTGCCCGCCTTGATCACCGGGAAGCGCACATGGATCGTGACCGAGGTGTGGTCGTGATACTCGACCTCGGCATCGGCGAGCGCGGTCTTCTCCACCACCGACCACATGACCGGCCGCGCGCCCTTGTACAGGCTGCCGTCCATCAGGAACTTGCCGATCTCGCGCGCGATCTGCGCCTCGGCCTTGAAGGTCATGGTGGTGTAGTAGTGGTCCCAGTCGCCGGTCACGCCCAGGCGCTTGAACTCCTCGCGCTGGGTGTCGATCCACTTGTCGGCGAACTCGCGGCACTCGCGGCGGAACTCGACCACCGGCACGGCGTCCTTGTCCTTGCCCTTGGCCCGGTAGTCCTCCTCGATCTTCCACTCGATCGGCAGGCCGTGGCAGTCCCAGCCCGGAACGTAGTGGGTGCGCTTGCCGGCCATGTGCTGGGTGCGGCTGACCAGGTCCTTCAGGATCTTGTTCAGGGCGTGGCCCATATGCAGGTGGCCGTTCGCATAGGGCGGGCCGTCATGCAGGATGAAGGGCTCGGCCCCCTTGCGGATCTCGCGGATGCGCCGGTCGAGATCGATCTCCTTCCACCAGGCGAGAATCTCCGGCTCGCGCTGCGGCAGGCCGGCGCGCATGGGGAAATCCGTCTTCGGCAGGAACACCGTGCTCTTGTAGTCCGTCGTCATCTCGAACGTCCGTGTCGTTGGGGAGCCGGGAGCAAACGGGGCCGAATCAGTGCCCCAGCAGTTCCCGCGCCTGAGCCGCATCGGCGCCGATCTGCGCCGTCAGCTCGTCCAGGCCGCCAAACTTCCGCTCCGGCCGGATAAAGTCAACCAATCTCACGCGGAGCTCGCGGCCATACAGGTCGATTTCCCGGTCGAACAGGTGCACCTCCAGCAGCACGCCCCGGTCGTTGACCGTCGGACGGATGCCGAGATTGGCCACGCCGGGCATCCAGGTGCCCGATCCTTCGCCGCTGGTGAGCATGGCGCGGATGGCATAGACGCCGAGCCGCGGGCAGAGCAGGTCGCCCAGGCGCAGGTTGGCCGTCGGGAAGCCGATGGTCCGGCCGCGCCGGTCGCCCTCCTCCACCTTGGCGGTGATCTCCCAGGGGGCCCCGAGGAGGGAGGCCGCCCCGCGCGGATCGCCCTCCATCAGGCACTGGCGGATGCGCGACGAGGAATAGACCGCGCCGTCGCTCTCATGCACCGCGGCAACCTTGGTGGCGCCGAAGCCCTTCTGGGAGGCGCGCTCCACCAGCATGTCGGGGGTGCCGCGCCGGCGATGGCCGAAATTGAAGTCGTAGCCGATCACCACATGGCGCAGGCCGAGCCGGCCGAGCAGCACGTCGTCGATGAAGGTCTCCGCGCTGAGCTGGGCGAACTCCTTGTTGAACGGGATCTCGAACAGGGTGTCGACGCCCAGATCCTCCAGCCGGGTCGCCCGCCCCTTCGACGTGCTCAGCCGGAACGGGTCCAGGTTGGCCTGGAAGAACTGGCGTGGATGCGGCTCGAAGGTCACCACCGACAGCGGGGCGTGCAGGTCGCCGGCGATCCGGGCCGCCTCGCCGATCACCGCCCGGTGACCGAGATGGACGCCATCGAAATTGCCGATCGCCGCCACCGAGCCCCGGTGACGCGGCTCCACTTCCTCCAGCGAACGCAGGATTTCCACCGCTCTGCCCTTCCCTCAGGCCGCCTTGATCGCCGCGCGCGACGGCACCAGGATCGTGGCGTCGCCGTCGATCACGACGGTGCGCCCAACCCGGCAGCGCGAGTGGAAGGCGACCCGCTTCTTCTCGTGATTGATGTCCACGACCTCCACGGTGGTCGTCACCGTGTCGCCGATCCGCACCGGGGCGAAGAAGCGCAGGGTCTGGGAGATGTAGACCGAGCCCTTGCCCGGCATCTGGGTCCCGAACACCTTGGAGATGAACGCCGCCCCCAGCATGCCGTGGGCGATCCGGCCCTTGAACATGGTGGTCTTGGCATAGTCCTCGTCGACGTGCAGCGGGTTGTTGTCGCCCGACACCTCGGCGAACTGCTCGATCATGTCCTCGGTCACCACGCGGTCGTAGTCCGACGTCATGCCGACACTGAGGTCTTCGAGGAAGTACTGGCCGACTTCTTCGCCGTTGCTCTCACTCATGCCGTCCCTCTCCCGGGCTCTTCGACCGCTTTTGCTGCAGCGCGAAATTTATGCGGCGGACTATACAGGCGGGGCCGGGCCGCCTCAAGCGAGGGCGGGCGCCGGGCCGAACCGCACCGCAGGTCCAGTTGCGCCTGCGGCGGCAGCGCGCATCTTTGCGGGGTTGATCCGAGCCGGGAGAGCCGTTCATGTCCGTATCCATCGCCCCCTATGCCGACGCCCAGCGGGACGGCGTGCGCGACCTGATCGTGCCGATCCAGCAGCAGGAATTCGAGATCCCGATCACCTATGCGGACCAGCCGGACCTGCAGGACATCCCCGGCTTCTACCGCAAGCGGGCCGGCGAGTTCTGGGTCGCCCAGAACGCCGCGGGCCGGGTGGTCGGCTCCATCGCCCTGATCGATATCGGCGAGGGCCGCGGCGCCCTGCGCAAGATGTTCGTCCATCCCGACTTCCGAGGCCGCGAGCACGGGGTCGCCCGCCGTCTGCTCGACACCCTGCTCGCCCATGCCCGGGACAGGGGGCTGACCGAGGTCCTGCTGGGCACCACGGCGAAGTTCCTGGCCGCCCACCGGTTCTACGAGAAGGCCGGTTTCGAGCTGGTGGAGGAGGCCGACCTGCCGGCGAGCTTCCCGCGGATGTCCGTGGACACCCGCTTCTACCGGCTGCGCCTCGTCTGACGGGCGTTCCGGCTTGATCGGGCGCGCCGGCCGTGCGATCCGGCCCAGATGAGCATCCCGATCATCGACCTCGACAGCGTCGACAGCACCAATCTTGAGGCCCGCCGGCGGATCGCCGACGGCAGCCTCGCCGACGGCGCCATCGTCACCGCCCGCGAGCAGACCGGCGGGCGGGCGCGGCGCGGACGGAGCTGGACCAGCCCGAAGGGCAACCTCTACTGGAGCCGCGTCGCCTTCCCGCAGCCCGGCTGTCCGCCCGTCTGGGGCCTGTCCATGGTCTGCGGGCTGGCCGTACTCGATCTCGCCCGTGCCGCGTTGCCGGCGGAGGTCCCGGTCGCGCTGAAATGGCCGAACGACGTGCTGGTGGCCGGCGGCAAGCTGGCCGGCATCCTGCTGGAGAGCGGCGAGCAGGACGGCCGTCCCTGGGTGATCTGCGGCATCGGGGTCAACCTGGTCTCCTCGCCGCCCACCGGCCAGCTCTATGCCGCCGCCGATCTCGCCTCCAAGGGAGCGACGGCGGTCGACCGGGACCGGGCGGTCCACGACCTGGCGGCGCTCTTCGACCGGCGCCTGGCCGCCTATCTGACCGGCGGCCTGCCGGCGATCCGCACGGCGGTGCTGGAACATCTGGGCGGGATCGGCGGTCCTATCATCGCGCGGATCACCGACGATCCGGCCGACGACGTGGCCGGCACCCTGCGCGGGCTCGACGACCAGTGCCGGGCGCAGATCGTCACCGCCGACGGCACGGTTCGGGCGATCTCCGCCGGCGACCTGTTCTTCGGCACCCCCGTACGGCAGCAGCCGGGGTGACATCGCCGTCCGCGCGTCGTACGTAAGCAGAACAACAAGCCAAGGGAGTGCCGAGATGCCGATGCCCGAAGACATGGTGAAAGCCGCCGCCGTCACCCTGCAGGACCACCGGGCCCGCAAGGCAACCCTGGACGCCCTGCCCGACGGCCAGAAGCCGGAGGACCTGGAGGACGGCTACGCCATCCAGGCCGAGGTGATCGAGATGCGGGCCGCCGACGGGGCGGTCTCGATCGGCTACAAGATCGGCGCCACCAATGCCGGTGCGCGCGAGCTGCTCGGGCTGCCCGACATGTTCTGGGGCGTGCTGCTCTCCACCATGACGACCGAGAGCCCGGCCTCCTTCCCGAGCAAGGACCTCTACATCCGCGTCATCGAGCCGGAGATCGCCCTGCGCTTCGGCAAGCCGCTGGACGGCCTGAAGCGGACCGTCACCGAGGAGGACGTGATCGACGCGGTGGACGCCGTACTGCCGGCGATCGAGATCGTCGACACCCCGTTCGGCGCCGGCTGGACCAAGGCGGGCGGCGCCTCGCTGATCGCCGACGACGGCGCCCACGGCTACTGGATCATGGGCAAGCCCGTGGACGGCGCGAAGGACATGAACCTGCTCGACCTCGCCGTGACCCTGACCGCCGACGGCCAGTCCGTGCGCGAGGGCAAGGGCGGCAATGTGGAGAACGGCCCCTACGCGGTGACCGCCTGGCTGGTCAACGAGCTGGCCAAGCACGGCAAGTCGATCGCGGCCGGCGAATACGTGACCACGGGCTCGACCACGCCGCCGTACCCGGCCCAGCCGAACGAGAAGATCGTGGCGGATTACGGGCCGCTGGGCACGGTGACGGTGGATTTCACCTGATCCGAGGGGGCGTTCCCACTCGCCCCATCCCGTCTTCCCGGGCTTGACCCGGGACCCAGACGCCAGCGCGATGGAACGGCTGAGGTTTTCTCCCAACGCTCCATCGCGATTTATCTCTCGGCCCCGGCGCAAGGCCGGGGTGACGGGAGAGGTATATGGGGCGTGTCAGCTCCCCGCGCGGGGATCGATGGGGATACCCGAGTTGATCCCCGCCGCCGCCTCGTACAGCGCGGCGGCACTCAGCAGGTCCGCTTCGCCGCGCGGCTTGCCGGCGATCTGCAGGCCGACCGGCAGCCCGCTCCCGGTGAACCCCGCCGGCACCGACATCGCCGGGCAGGCCGCGCAGGTGAAGGCATAGGCCACCGTGCACCACTCGATGTAGTTCGAGAACCGGTGCCCGTTGCATTCCTCCACATAGCGGTGCTCGACCGGATAGGGCGGCACGATGGTCGCCGGGGACAGCACCAGGTCGTAGGTGCGGAAGAACTGCTCCACCCGATGGTACAGCCGGCCGCGGGCGAGCTCCGCCTGGGCGATCTCGTCCATGGTCAGCTTCAGGCCCTTCTCGATGTTCCAGATCACCTCCGGCTTCAGCAGGTCGCGGTGCGTCTCCGGCAGGGCCTTCTTGCTGGCGGCGAACTGCATGGCGCGCAGGGTCTGGAACACGAGCTGCACGTCGGTGAAGTCCGGGCTCGCCTCCTCGACGATGCAGCCCATGTCCTCGAACACCTTGGCCGCCTTCTCCACCAGAGCGGCGACCTCCTTGTCCACCGGGGTGATGCCGCCGAGATCGACGCTCAGCGCCACCCGTTTCGGCATCCGCTTCGCCTTGACCGCGTCGGTGAAGGATTCCGCCGGCCGGGCGAGCGAGATCGGGTCGACCGGGTGCTGGCCGGCCATGGCGTCCAGCATCAGCGCCACGTCCGGCACGTTGCGCGCCATCGGCCCGTCCACCGACATCGAGCCGAAGGGCAGGTCGGAGGGACCGTGGGCGACCCGGCCGGGGGTCGGACGGAAGCCGACGATGCCGCAGAAGCTGGCCGGGTTGCGCAGACTGCCGCCGAGGTCGGAGCCGGAGGCCAGCCAGGCCGTGCCCGAGGCGAGTGCGGCCGCAGAGCCGCCGGACGAGCCGGCGACGCTGCGCGACGTGTTCCAGGGGTTCACCGTGCGGCCGAACACCTCGTTGAAGGTGTTCGCACCCGCGCCGAATTCCGGGGTGTTTGACTTGGCGTAGATCACCGCGCCCTCGGCCTCCAGCATCTCCACCAGAATGTCGGAGCTGTCGGGCACGTTGTCCTTGTAGATCGGCGAGCCGTAGGTGGTAAGCACCCCTTGCGTCGCCGTCAGGTCCTTGATCGCCACCGGCAGGCCGGCCAGCACGCTGTCCTTCGACGCCGCCGAGGCGCGCGCCCGGGCGCGCTCGAAGCACAGGGTCGGCAGGGCGTTGATTTTGCCGTCGACCGCCTCGATGCGCTGCTCCAGCGCGTCCAGAAGGTCGGCGGTGGTGACCTCGCCCTTCTTCAGCAGGCCGACGATTTCGGTGGCGGTCTTCGGGATCAGGTCGGCGACGGACATGGCAGCGGCTCCGGGTCAGTGAGGGCCGCTATCGGACAACGCAGATCCCGGCTTGGCAACCGCCGGAATTGCTATGCCGCCGTCCGGGGATCGACGAAGGGCAGGCCCACATAGTTCTCCGCCAGGGTCTTCTGCGCGCTTTCGGATTCCATCAGATAGTCCAGTTCCGCCCGGTGCACCCGGCGCTCGAATTCCGGCTCGTTGTCGAAATTGTGGAGCTGGGTGGAGAACCACCAGGAGAAGCGCTGCACCTTCCACACCCGGGCGAGGCAGGCGGCGCTGTAGCCGTCGATCCCGGCGGTCGAGTTGTGCTTGAACAGGTCGATCAGCGCCCAGGACAGGATGCGCACATCGGCGGCGGCCAGGTTCAGGCCCTTGGCCCCCGTCGGCGGCACGATATGGGCGGCGTCGCCGGCCAGGAACAGGCGCCCGTGGCGCATCGGCTCGGCGACGAAGCTGCGCAGGGGGGCGACACTCTTCTCGATCGACGGGCCGGTCCGCATCTCGCGCCCGGCCGCCTCGCCGAACCGGGTCTTCAGCACCGCCCAGAGCCGGTCGTCCGGCCAGTCGGCCACGTCGGTGTCGAGCGGACACTGGATGTAGTAGCGGCTGCGGGTCTCGCTGCGCATGGAGGCGAGCGCGAAGCCGTCCGGGTGGGTGGCGTAGATCAGCTCGTGGCTGACCGGCGGCACATCGGCCAGGATGCCGAGCCAGCCGAAGGGATAGACCCGCTCATAGGTCCGCAGCACGCCCTGGGGGATGCTCCTGCGCGACACGCCGTGGAAGCCGTCGCAGCCGGCGATGGCGGCGCAGTCGACGGAGTGGGTCTCGCCGTCCTTCTCGTAGGTCACCCGGGGCCGGTCGCTGTCGATGTCGTGCAGGGCGACGTTCGCCGCCTCGAAGACTAGGGGCAGACCGGCGGCGAGCCGGGCGGCGATCAGGTCCTTGGTCACCTCGGTCTGGCCGTAGACCGTGACGGTCTTCCCACCGGTCAGGCCTTCCAGGTCGATGCGGTGGCGGGCGCCGTCGATGCAGATGTCGAAGCCGGTATGGACCAGCCCCTCGGCCTTCAGGCGCGTGCCGACCCCGGCCTCCACCAGCAGGTCCACGGTGCCCTGCTCCAGCACGCCGGCGCGGATGCGGCCCTCCACATGGGCGCGGGACTGGCGCTCCAGGATGACGGTGTCGATGCCCGCCAGATGCAGGAGCTGACCGAGCAGCAGCCCGGCCGGCCCGCCGCCGATGATCGCAACCTGTGTCCGCATGGCGACCGTCCCCCGGTGTTCGTTCGTCGGCGACTGGTCTAGAGCGCGGCCAGGATCGCGTCCACCGACTTGATCTCCGCCAGCACGCGCATCGCCGCCAGGGCCGCCTCGTGCTGGGCCTGAGTTGCGGTCGAGCAGGCGTCGGACGCCACGGTCACCTCGTATCCGATGTCGGTCGCGTGGCGCACCGTGCCCTCCACCGTATAGGCCGTCGACACGCCGCAGCAGATCAGGTGCCGGGCCCCGAGCTTGAACAGCACCTGGGCGAGCGTGGAATCCTGGAACCCGCTGTTGCGGGTGTGGGTGACCACGTGCTCGCCTGCGATCGGGCCGAGACCGTCGACGAACTCCGTGCCCCAGGTCCCCTCCTTCCACGCACCCTGTTCCAGCCATTGGCGGATCAGCGGCGTGTTCGCGATGACGTCGCGATATTCCGGGTCGACGGCGAGCCGCACATGGACGATGGGCACGCCCGCCGCGCGCGCTCCGGCGAACAGACGCTTGGCGTTGTCGAGCCGCTGCCAGCGCCAGTCGGCATCGGCGGCGATGCCCACCTTCACCTTCCCGTCCGGATGGCAGTTTTCGTTCTGGTAGTGGTTCGCGACGATGACGGTGCCGGGCATGGGGTTGCTCCAGTTTCTCCCTGCGAGGCCGCTCAGCATATCAGCCCGGGGCCCGACCGTCCTTGGGCCTCACCGCTCCAGATTGAGCCCGATCTTCGCCGCCGTGGCCATCACCATCTCCGCCAGCACCGGCAGCCGCGCGTCGGGGAAGCGGGGCGCCGGGCCGGTGACGCTGATGGCGCCAACCACCTGGCCGTGGCGGCGGATCGGCGCGCCGACGCAGCGCACGTCCGGATTGCGCTCCTCGTCGTCGACCGCATAGCCGCGCGCCCGGCAGAGCGCGAGGTCCCGTCGCAACAGGGCCCGGTCGGTGATCGTGTTCGGCCCGAACCGGGGCAGGGCGCCGTCCTCCAGCAGGTCGGCCAGCAGCCGGTCGGCCTCGGCCTCGCCCAGCACGGAGAGGATCGCCTTGCCCGTGCTGGTGCAGTGGGGCGGCTCGCGCTCGATGCGGACGATCTCGTTGCTCGCCCCCTCCATCTCCCGGCGCTCGATGGAGACCACGTTGCGGCCGTCGAAAACGCAGATATGCACCGCCTCGCCGCTCTGGTTGGCGAGCGTGGCCGCCGGGACCCGGGCATGGCGCATCAGGTCGATATCGGCCAGCACCACCCCGCCCAGGGCCAGCAGCCGGAAGCCGAGCCGGTAGGCGTCGCGCCGTCCGTCCTGGACCAGAAAGCCGATCTCGCGCAGGGCGGCGAGCTGGCGGTGGACGCTGGTCTTCGGCAGGCCGGTGCGCGCGGCGATCTCGGCCAGGGTCAGCCGGCGATCCTCGCGGGTGAAGCAGTCAAGCACGGCGGAGGTCTTGCGCAGGGATTTCATCGGGGGAGCGATTTCATCAGGGCAGCATCCGCCGGAACTGTTCCGAATATCGGAATTCATGGAACGCCATCGTTCTCCGGCGCGCAAGACACGCAGAGGATGGGCCGCGTCATAACCGGTACCGGCAGCCGCATTCCGCGCCTATTCCGCAATCAAGAACGCGCCGGACCCTTTCAGGAGGAACCCCATGGCCGAGCTCGCCGGCGTCATCCCGCCATCCACCACCCCCTTCGACGCCGCCGGCGCCATCGACTTCGACGCGGCGGCCAAGCAGATCGACTGGCTGATCCGGGAGGGGGCGACCGGCGTGGCCGTCGGCGGCTCCACCGGCGAGGGCCACACGCTCGACGCCGAGGAGACCCGCGACCTGGTCGCCGCCGCGACGGACGCGGCGGCCGGCCGGGTGCCGGTGGTCGCCGGCATCATCTGCGACAGCACCCGCGAGGCGGTGCGAAGGGGCAAGATGGTGGCCGCCCTGAACCCCGCCGCCCTGCAGGTGACGCCGGTGCACTACCTGTTCCGGCCATCCGACGACGACATGGTGGAGCATTTCCGCACCATGGCCGGGGAGACCGGGCAGAAGATCATCATCTACAACGTGGTGCCCTGGACCTATCTCTCCCCGGCCCTGCTGCTGCGGATCTTCGACGAGGTGCCGGAGGTGATCGGGGTCAAGCAGTCGGCCGGCGACCTGAAGCTGTTCGCCGACCTGATGCTGGACGTGAAGCCGGGCAAGTCGATCTTCAGCGCGGTGGACGCGCTGATGTACCCCTCCTATGCCCTGGGCGCGCATGGTTCCATTGCCGCGATCCTGGCGGCGGCCCCCGGCGCGTCGGTGAAGCTCTGGGACCTGGTGAAAGCGGGCGACCACGCCGCGGCCCTGGACCTGCACGGCAAGCTGCTGCGCACCTGGAACGCGCTGCTGCCCCACGACAACCTGCCGGCGGCCACCAAATACGCCCAGGCGCTGCAGGGGGTGCCGTCGGGCCTCCCGCGCCGGCCGATGGCGCCGGCGAGCGCCACGCAGAAGAAGGCGATCGAAGCAGCGCTGAAGGGGCTGGGGGCGATCTGAGGGGGCGCTTCCCTTCCCTCTCTCACCCACTCCCCGGATTTATTCCGGGGCCCACGGTTGGGCCGCTCGAGCGGCGTCAGGTCATCACCAGCGCCCGAAGAGCCGACGGGTAGGCCCCGGAATAAATCCGGGGAGTGACATGAGGGAATGGGATCGGAAAAAAGGGCCGGCGCGTCGGTGAAACTGTGGGATCTGGTGAAGGCGGGCGACCACGCCGCGGCCCTGGGGCTGCACGGCAAACTGCTGCGCACCTGGAACGCGCTGCTGCCCCACGACAACCTGCCGGCGGCCACCAAATACGCCCAGGCGCTGCAGGGCGTGCCGTCCGGGCTGCCCCGCCAGCCGATGGCGCCGGCGAGTGCCACGCAGAAGAAGGCGATCGAGGCGGCGCTGAAGGGGCTGGGGGCGATCTGAGGGGGGCGCTTCCCTTCCTTCTCTCACCCACTCCCCGGATTTATTCCGGGGCCCACGGCTGGGCCGCTCGAGCGGCGTCAGGTCATCACAAGCGCCCGAAGAGCCGACGGGTAGGCCCCGGAATAAATCCGGGAAGTGGATGAGGGTGAGAGGGGAGGAATTCTTCCCGTCTTCCCGGCCCTGCGCCGGGATCCAGGGTGGGGACGCTGGAGTGTCCGGGATTGGGCTGAGGCGTTCCGGTGAGCGTCTTCCTCGGTCCCAAAATCTCACACTCCACGGACCTGTTCCGGGGCCCACCCGTCCGCCGCTCGGGTGTTCGAGAAAACGCGGCGCCGTCCGGGTCGCCCTACCGTGGGCCCCGGAATGAATCCGGGGAGTGGATGAGGGATGTGGAAAGGGCCGGCGCAATGCCTGCACCGGCCCTCTCATTTCCTTCACGGCCCCGGATCTGCTCCGGGGCGAAGTGAGCTTTCAGCTCACTTCGGCTGCGGGACGTAGCGCAGGTAGGGCTTCTCGGCGCGCCAGCCGCCCGGGAACTTCGCCTTGGCGTCCTCGTCCTTCAGCGCCGGGACGATGATGACCTCGTCGCCATGCTTCCAGTTCACCGGCGTCGCCACCTGGTGCTTGGCGGTGAGCTGCATGGAGTCGATCACCCGCAGCACCTCGTCGAAATTGCGGCCGGTGCTCATCGGATAGACCAGGATCAGCTTCACCGTCTTGTCCGGACCGATGACGAAGACGTTGCGGACCGTGGCGTTGTCGACGGCGGTACGGCCCTCGGCGGTCTCGCCCGCACCCTCCGGCAGCATGCCGTACAGCTTGGAGACGTTCAGGTCGGTGTCGCCGATCATCGGATAGTTCGGCTTCGCCCCCTGGGTCTCCTCGATATCGGCGGCCCATTTGGCGTGGTTGTCGACGTTGTCGACGCTGAGGCCGATGATCTTCACGCCGCGCTTGTCGAATTCCGGCTTGATCCGGGCCATGTAGCCGAGCTCGGTGGTGCAGACCGGGGTGAAGTCCTTCGGGTGCGAGAACAGCACGCACCAGCTGTCCCCGATCCAGTCGTGGAACGAGATCTCGCCCTCGGTGGTCTTGGCGGTGAAATTCGGGGCGGTCTGGCCGATCTTGAGAGTCATGAGGGTCACTCCATCGTTTTCAGCATCACGCACGGACGGTCCGCGCGCGTTCAATCAAAGCGATCGTCGTCGCCGAGGCGTCGCTGCCGGTGATTGCCGACCGGCCGGCGTCCTCCTCCAGGCGGTCCCGCCCCCCAAACCGGACGGAACGCGGGCGGACGGTACCCCCGATCGGGCCGCCCGCCTCTTGCTTTATTGGCCCTGACGTATCACGGCTAGGTGATAAATGTTAGCGTCGTTTCAAGCTGGTTCCATGGCCCCTCGGCCGTGCTTCCCCGATATCCGAACAGGAGAATAGCCCCGTGGCGACTTTCGCTCCCGACGCCCTGCGCGCCCTGATGGCCGATGTCTTCATCAAGTCCAATGTGGCGCCCGATATCGCCGGCGTGGTCGCCGATGCCCTGCTGCGGGCCGAGGCCGACGGGATCTCCAGCCACGGCGTCGCCCGGGTCCCGCCCTATGCCGAACAGGCGATGAACGGCAAGGTCGACGGCCATGCCCGGCCGACGATCACCCGCAGCGCCCAGGCGGTGGTCGATGTGGACAGCCATATCGGCTTCGCCTTCCCCGCCATCCGGGCCGGGCTCGACGCCGCGGCAGAGTTCGTCGGCGAAACCGGCATCGCCGCCGTCTCGATCAAGCACAGCCACCATTTCGGCGTCGCCGGCCATCATGTGGAGGACGCCGCCAGCCGCGGCCTGGTGGCGCTCGCCTTCTCCAACACGCCCGCCGCGATCGCGCCCTGGGGCGGCAAGACCGCGCTGTACGGCACCAACCCGATCGCCTTCGCCTCGCCGCGCACCGACGGCCGGCCGCCGCTGGTGATCGACCTGTCGGTCTCCACCGTCGCCCGCGGCAAGGTGGTGCTGGCGGCGAAGAAGGGCGAGGCGATCCCCGACGACTGGGCGCTCGACGCCGAGGGCAACATCACCACCGATGCCGACGCCGCCCTGGTCGGCTCCATGGCGCCGCTCGGCGGGCGCAGCGCCGGGGCCAAGGGGGCCGCGCTCGGCCTCATGGTGGAGCTGCTCTGCGGCGCGCTGACCGGCTCCAATTTCGGCTATCAGGGCTCCTCCTTCTTCGAGCCGACCGGGGCGCCGCCGGCGATCGGTCACCTGATCCTGCTGATGGACCCCAGGGCCTTCGGCGGCGGGGCGGGCTTCGCCGCCCGTTCGGAGGAGATGTTCGCCGAGATCCTGAAACAGGAGGGCACCCGCCTGCCGGGCGACAGCCGCCTGGCGAAACGGGCCGCCGCCCCCGGCGGCATCACCATCCCCGACGCCCTGGCGGATGACTTGACGGCGCGGGCGGGCGTATAAGTTAGGGACATCGTCAGGTGGGACAGAACTCGGGACCGGCAGTCACGAGTGTTAGGAGTATTGCGTGAACGTAGACCTGATTGAACTCCGCGACCAGGTGACGGAGATCCTCACCACCTACGGGCTGGAGGTGCTCGGCGCCATCGCCATCCTGGTGGTCGGCTGGATCCTGTCGGGCTGGGCCAAGGCCGGCACGCGCCGGGCCCTGAACCGGGTGCGCTGGATGGACGACACGGTACGGCCGATCTTCGCCGCCGTGGTCGGCTATCTGGTCCTGGCGATCACCCTGATCGCGGTGCTGAACCAGTTCGGCGTCCAGACCGCCTCGATCATCGCCGTCCTCGGTGCCGCCGGCCTGGCCGTCGGCCTGGCGCTGCAGGGCACCCTGTCGAACGTGGCCGCCGGCGTCATGCTGCTGTTCCTGCGGCCGTTCAAGGTCGGCGACTACGTGGAAGCGGGCGGTGCGGCCGGCACGGTGAAGGAGGTCGGCCTGTTCAACACCGAGCTCGCCACCCCGGACAATGTCTACATCGTGGTGCCGAACTCGGCGATCTTCAGCCAGGACATCTCCAACTACTCGCGCTACGCCACCCGCCGGCTGGATATCGCGGTGGGCGTGGCCTACGACGCGGACCTCAACAAGGCGATGTCGGTGCTGACGGCGACCCTGGAGGCCGACGGCCGCGCTCTGCCCGACCCCGCCCCCCAGGTCATGGTGATGGAGCTGGGCGACAGCGCGATCACCCTGAACCTGCGCTTCTGGGTCAACGCCGCCGACCTGTGGCCCTGCAAATGGGCGATGAACAAGGCGGTGAAGGAAGCGCTCGACGCGGCCGGCATCGAGATCCCGTTCCCGCAGCGGGTCCTGCACATGAAAGCGGAACCGCCGGCCGCCTGAGCCGTCCCTTCCGCTTACCTCACCGAGACCGGGTCGCGCAGCAGCGCGACCCGGTAGGTGCCGATCTTGGCGAAGCCCACCGCCTCATAGGCTTTCGCCGCCGCCGGCGACTGGGTGAACAGGATCGCCCGCGCCACGCCCCGGTCGCGCGCCGCCGCCAGGGTGGCCGCCAGCAGATGGCGGGCATGGCCACGATTGCGATGGGCCGGCGGGGTCCAGACCGGGCCGATCTGAACGATCTCCGGCAGGGTGGCGTTGAACCCACAGAGGCAGACCGGGTGATCGCCGTCGATCAGCACCCAGATGTCGTCGCGGATCATGAACCCGTCGACCCGCTCGACCACGATCGCCTCCAGCTTCGGCCCCGGGGCGGTGCCGAGACCCTCGATCTCGAAGCCGCGGATCCAGTCGGTCAGCAGGTCGCGTCCCGCCTCGCGCGCCAGGGCGACCCGCAGAGAACCGCCATCCGCCCCATCGGGCGGGCGCAGGGCGTCGAGCGGCAGGGCATACAGGTCTTCCCAGGCATCGACGGCGCAGTCCGGCTCGGCGACGCCCAGCCGGTCGAGCACCGCCTGGACCTGCGCGGGATCGCCCAGCGCGCCGGAAACCGGCCGGGTGACCGAGGCGGCGAAGCCGGCGACGAGCGCGTCCAGCACGTCGGGATCGGGCGCCTGCAGCAGGACGTTGCCGTTCCAGCAATGGGCCAGCACGCCCCGCATCGCGCCCGACGCATCGACCGCGCCCCAATAGGCGGCCGAGCGCGGCCGGCCGGAATATTCCAGCCCGCAGGCCCGCGCATTGCCAAGCAGGAACATGCTGCGCTCGATATGGGCCGCGAGAAACGCGGTCATCGCGGGAAGATCGGGCTCCGCGAGGGCTCTGATCGTGAGGCCTGTGCTGGTGTCCATGGCGACCGGTCCGGGTTGACCGGGACGGCCTGTGCCGTCCCGTCCGCCACCATGATCCGACCGTCGCCCGAATGCCAGCGGGCCGTCGCGGGCTCAGAGCGTCAGTAGCTGCGCTCCAGCTTCAGCCAACCGCGGCGGTCGCGGGAGGTCACGACCACGTCGCGCACGCCGGCACCGCCCAGCACCTTCAGCGGCACCTCCACGCCGGCCGGGCCCAGGGCCCGCACCTTGCGCCAGAGCTGTTCCATGTCGCCGACCGGCTCCTCCCCGACGCCGAGGATCACGTCGCCCGGACCGATGCCGGCGGTCTGCGCCGGGCCGCCCGGGGCCACCCGTCCGACCACCAGCCCGCCATCGACCTCGTCGGGATACAGGCCGATCCACGGCTGGGCTGGGGTGGTGGCCCGCCCGAAGGCCAGCAGGTCGCCCAGGATCGGCGGCAGCAGGTCGATGGGCACGTAGAGATTGCCCGGCAGCTTGCCGACCACGTCGCGCAGGATCAGGGAGCCGACCCCGACCAGCCGGCCGTCCTTGGCGAACAGGGCGGCTCCGCCGAAATTCGGGATCGGCGGCGAGGTGTAGAGCGCGGTGTCGAGCAGGTATTCCCAGCCGCCGGCGAAGGACCGCAGGTCCATCAGCACCGTCGGGCGCGCCCCGCCCGGGCCGGCGGCGAGCAGCGTGTCGCCGACCTCCAGGTCGCCCATGCTGCCGAGGACGGCCGGCGTCGCCTCCAGCGCTCCGAGGGCGCGAACCAGGCCGAAGCCGGTCTCATGGTCGTAGCCGACGGTCTCCGCCGGGACGCGATTCGCCGCCGCGTCGACGACCCAGACCTCGTCGGCCTCCATGATCAGGTAGCCGATGGTGACGATGAGGCCGCCGCTGTCGATGAGAATGCCGCCGCCGCGCCGCTCGGTGCCGAGCGAGTCCGCGGTGCGCGCATCGGCCGGAACGGTGCTCTGGATTTCCACGACCGCGTTCAAGGGGTTGACGTCGGCCCGCGGCGGTCCGCCGGGAACGGTCAACAGGACGAGGATGATCAGGAAGGCGAGTCTGCACATGCCGCACCTCCTCAGGTTCTGATCCAGAGATGGTAGACCGGTTCTGCGGCCGGACCAGTGAGAACGTGTCGAATCCGTGAAAACTTGTTATGTTCCAAGGTCAAGACCGGCCCGTCAGGGCCGACGGCACGTGCGCGGGAGGCGGCGATGGCACGCGGACAGGACTACGTGAAGGCCAAGGCCCTGGAAGCGGTCGAGGCCGCCGGCGGCAACCGGCACGAGGCCGCGCTGCTGCTGCGGGTCTGGGCCGATGCCGACGACAAGCTGTACCGGGCGCTGACCGCGCCGCTGATGGGCAACCTGACCGCGCTTGCGGTGCAGCGGGCCACGGGCGCCTCCGACGGCCATTCGATCGGCGGCACCGGCGGCCGCAAGAAGGGGGCGAAGGGGCGCAAGCAGCCGATCGCCGAGGCCGACCTGCTGGCGGCCATCGGCTCGCGCAGCGGCCAGACCATGTCGAGCTACCGGCAATCCGCCGCCCCGCCGAGCCAGGGCAGCGCGCGCCACAAGCAGGCGGTCACGCTGCTGGCGTCGGCCTATCGGCGCAAGCCTTAGGACAAGACAAGTTCGGGAGGTCAGGGGCGTCCGGTCAGGCCGGACGCGCCTTCACCATGTTCTCGTAGAGATTGGAGATATAGCTCGGATCGGCACCGATCTGCTGGTTGGTGCGCGAGCGGTGCTCCGCCGTCTCCGCCACGCCGGCGCTGACCATGTTCGGGGCCGCCTCGTCCGGGCAGATCGCCAGGCCGGTCTTCTCCAGGCTCGCCATGATGTCCTGGCTCTGCTTGCGGAAGCGCTGGAACGACGAGTCGAACTTGCCGGAATCCTTCTTGCTCGGGCTGGAGGCCCGGGACAGCGCCATGGAGAAGATGTCGAGGATCAGGTTGGCGTTCCGGGTCTCGATCCACTCGGTGACCATCGCGCTCCACACCGCGCTGACATAGGTCCGCGAGGCCGAAGCCATCATGCCCTTGGACAGGGTCTGGTCGGCGGCCTGCACCATGGCGTCGGTCGGCATGCGCGGGACGATGACGAACCCGGCGAGCGACAATGACTCGATCACCTCCTCGGCGTCCTTGCGGTAGTTCTCCCACTCGTTCTCGATGAGGAACGAGCCAAGGAAATCCACCTCGTTGTTCTGGACGTTATTGAGGAAGCGCGCGAATTCCTTCGCGAAATACTCCACGGCGGAAGGCTGTTGATTGATCGGTGCCGCGTTCCTGCCACGCATCGCTATCATCCCAATGTTCCGGTGCGCCCGCTGTCAGCCTGACCGGCCGCCAGCACCGCACCGCACTTCAAATCACCCCGTCGCCGTCGCGCGGTGGCCCCGACCCGGCGCCACGTCGGCAATACTGGCGATGAGATCCAGAACAGTATCCCACAGATGGTACCGGTTTTGCACGCGTCTTGGGACGTTCTGCCCCATATGTGGCGCCGCACTATAGACCTGACAAATTATTTTTGAAGCGTGGTCTGTCCAATATTGCCCGATTCATTCCACCGCCGGCTGTTCAGCGGGTGACGCGCGGCTTCAGAAATCTCGGCGGCGACGGGATCACCACCCGCTCCTGGGCCTCGCGCAGATCCTGCCAGTCGCGCGCGCTGTCGCGGACGGTCTCGCGCACCGGCGTGCGCCGCGGCTCCGCCGGCTTGGCCCGCATCCGCCGGGCCCTGCGGGTGGCGTCGTCGCCGATGCTGGACCGCTGCCACGAGGGAAGCGCGTCGAACGCGGCCGAGGCGGTGCGCAGATCGGCGCTGCGGCCGGAGCGGTAGGCCCGGTTCACCTCGCGCGCCACGATGCTGCCCGCGCCGAGCTCGGCATTGACGGTTTCCGACAGCACGCCGAGTGCACGGCGATCCAGCGGGTCGATATCAGCCATCCGTTTCCCCCACCCAGCGGTTTGCGGTCCAAGTCGCTCGGTCCGACAGACTATTCCAAGCCGGTCCCATTGTCAGCTGTCAACGCCGGAGCTCAGCCGTCCTTGAACTTCTCGCGCACCGCCGAGAAGGCCTTGAGAACCGCGGCTTCCGTCGGCCCGCCCCGGCCCGTGATGTTGTCGGCCAGCACCACGTAGAGCGCGTCGATATGCAGGTCGATGATGTCGATCCGGCGCCGGTCCAGGCTGTCCATTCCGGTGACGAAGTCGTTCAGCGATTTGCCGATCGCGGTCAGCAGGTCGAAGCCGATGGTGCCGCCGGCGCCCTTGATCTCCAGGGAGTCCCGGTAGATCGCGTGCAGCGCCTGGCCGGCGTCGCCCTCGCCCTCCGACACCTCGCGCAGGGCGGTGCGCATGGCCACCAGCCGGGCGGCGATGTCGGCGGTGAAGGTGTCCCGCGCCTTGTGGACCACCTGCTCCAGCTTCTCGACCATGGCCGGCGGAAGCTTGAAGTCGAAGCCGCGCGTATGGTTCACCGCCTTGCGCCGGAGGTCCGGGCGCGGCGGGATGATCTGGGCCTTGCGTGCCATCAGTCGGCGCGCCGCCGGTCCGGTCCGCCGTATTCGACCTGGCGCCGGCGGCGGTCCGGGCCGAAATAATCGTCGATATTGACGAAGGCGCGGGGCCGGGCGATCACCGAGACCAGCCGGCGGTACAGGCCCTCGACGTTGAACGGCTTGGCCAGGAACTCCGTGACGCCGCGGTCGCGGGCGCGCATCACGTATTCCTCTTCGGAATTGGCGGTCAGCATGATGATCGGGACCATGCGGTCGGGCGAGTCGATGCCGGTGCGCACCCACTCGATCAGGTCGATCCCGGTCTCCGGCTCCATGTGATACTCGGTGATGATGATGTCCATCGGCTCGCCGCGCAGCACGTTGCGGGCGCGCTCCACCGACGTCACGCTGCGGATGCGGGTGACCTCGAGCATGGCGAGGATGTCTCGGATGAGCTGCGTCGACAGCTTGTTCTGATCGACGATGAGAAAGCTCACCTTGGAGAAGTCGATTTTTTCGGGCATGAGCGCGCCGTTTCTCGGCCTCTCCGGTGGAACCCAGTCTTCCCGAAACATAGGCGGGGTAGCGGGCTATGTAAATCTTCCGGCCGCCCTGCAGCGGCATTTCGGCGTGTTTACTTCCGTTAACCACGTCGCCAGGATCGCCGCCATGAACGACGCGTCCATTCCGGTCTGCCAAGCCGCCGACCCCGCCCCCCGCGCACCTGGCTTCGCCGTGCCGCCAGGGGCGACCGACTGCCATTTCCATGTGTTCGGCCCGGCCGACCGCTTCCCCTATACCCCCAACCGGACCTACACCCCGCCGGACCACCCGGCCGAGGCGTATCGCCACCTGATCGACACGCTGGGCGTGACGCGCTGCGTCACCATCCATCCCAGCGTCTACGGCACCGACAATGCCATCACCGAATGGCTGCTGCAGGAGGCAGCCGGCTGGGACGGGATCGAGATGAAGGGCATCGCCGTGCTGGATGCCGGGATCGACGACGGCTCCCTGCGCCGGCTCGACAAGCTGGGCGTGCGCGGCGTGCGCTACAACCTGCTGTTCAAGGGCGGGCCGCCGGCCGAGGAGATCCGCACCATGGCCGGCCGCATCGCCGAGATGGGCTGGCACATCCAGTTCCTGGTGGACGTCTCGACCTTCGATCTGGCGACCTATGCCGACCTGCCGGTGGAGATCGTGGTCGACCATATGGGCCACATGGACCCGAGGAAGGGGCTGGATGCGCCCGGCTTCGCCACCCTGCTCGACCTGCTGAAGGGCGGGCGCACCTGGGTGAAGCTGTCCGGCGCCTATCGCAGCACCAACCTGCAGCACACGCCCTATACCGACATGGTGCCGATCGCCCAGGCCCTGGCGCAGACCGCGCCGGAGCGCTGCGTGTGGGGGACCGACTGGCCGCATCCGCACTTCCCGATCCCGATGCCGAATGACGGCGACCTGATGGACGAGTTGGCGGTCTGGGTGCCGGACGAGGCCCGGCGCAAGGCCATCCTGGTGGACAACCCGGCCAGGCTCTACGGCTTCTGAGATCAGTCGACGGGGGTGGCGGTCACCGCGATGGCGATCGTCACCTCGTCGCCCACCGCGTTGTTGGTGGCCCATTCGCCGGTGCCGATGGCGAAGGTGTGACGGCTGACCACCAGCGATCCCTCCGCCTGGGCCGTCCCGCCCTCGAGGGTCAGGGTGAAGGGCAGGGTGACCGGTTCGGTCTTTCCTTTCAGGGTCAGGGTACCGACGGCCTCGTAGCCGTCCGGCCGGCGCCGGATCTCCCCGGCCTCGAATACCGCCTCGGGAAACCGGTCCACCGCGAAGAACGCGGGGCCGCGCGCCTGGGAGTCCCGGTCATCGTCCCCGGTATCGATGGATGCCGTCCGGATCACCACCCGGACCGCGCCGGCGGGCTCGTCCGGATCGAAGCGGATGTCCATCTCGTAGTCCCGGAACGCACCCTCGATCGGGGTGCCGAGCTGGGTGAAGGTGAAGGCGATCCGGCTTCCGTCCGGATCGACCCGCCAGCGCGGCGGCTCGTCCGCCCGGACGGCTCCCGCCGCGCCGCCGACCGCCAGCAGCAGGACCAGCGCGCCCGGCAGCATCCGCCGCATCGTCGCGTCCCGGTCCCGGAAATGGTGCTTGAGGGCGGCCGCCACATGCAGCGCGACCAGGGCCAGCAGCCCGTAGGCCAGGGTCCCGTGCACCTCCTCGAACAGCGCCGCCAATGCGCGGTCCGGCGCGATCGGGTTGGGCAGCACCACCAGGCCGAACAGGTTGACCGGGGTGTTCGCCGCCGCCGACATCAGCCAGCCGAGCACGGGCATGGCGATCAGGCAGGCATAGAGCAGCCAATGGGCCAGGGTCGCGGTCCGGCGCTGCCAGCCGCTGTCGCCGAGATACCGGGGCTGCGGGTTCGCCAGGCGCCAGGACAGCCGCAGGAGGGTGACCGCCAGGATCGTCATGCCGAGCGACTTGTGCCAGCCATAGGCCTCGAGCTTCGCCAGCCCCATGGGCAGGGCGTCCATCCACCAGGCGATGGGGAACATGGCCGCCACCGCCAGCGCCGTCAGCCAGTGCAGCCCCTTGGCCGCCCAGCCGTACCGCTCCGTCGAATTGCGCATCGCCATCGCAGGCCTCCTCGAGGCGAGGAGATGGAGCAGCGCGGCGCGGCGCCAAGGGCGGCGGCGATCACAGGCCGGCGATCACGGGGCGGCGATCATGCCCGGGCCTTCCTCTGCGCCACATGCTCGCGCCAGGAGAGATAGATGCCGCTGGCGATCAGGATGGCGATGCCGGTCCAGGTGAAGGCGTCGGGGAAATCGCCGAACCAGAGATAGCCGATGGTCGTCGCCATGATGATCTCGGCATAGATGAAGGGCGAGATCACCGAGGCCGGAGCCTGCTCGAAGGCGCGGATCATGAAGTAGTGGCCGAACGCCCCGACCGATCCCATCACCGCCATGCGCACCCAGTCGCCCGCATCCGGCGTCTGCCACACGAAGGGCAGCAGCACGGCCGTGACGGCCACACCGACCAGGGAGGTATAGGCCAGGGTCACCAGGGGCGGGGCGGCGGTGCTCAGATGCCGGGTCAGCAGGGCATAGGCGGCGATGCAGCAGCCGGCCGCCAGCGCCAGCACCGCGCCCGGCTGGAACACGCCCAGGCCGGGCCGCAGGATCACCAGCACGCCGAGGAAGCCGACCAGCACCGCGCCCCAGCGCCGGGCCCCGACCTGCTCGCCCAGGAACAGGGCGGAGATCGCGGTGACGATCAGCGGGGCGACGAACATCAGCGCCAGCCCGTCGGCCAGCGGCAGGGTGCGCAGCGACCAGTAGAAGAAGCCGGTGCCTGCCAGGATCGACAGGCCGCGGGTGATCTGCAGGCCCAGACGGTTGGCGCGCCGCAGCTCCCGTCCATGGCGCAGGGCGGCGATCGGCACGATGAACAGCGACTGGAAGGCGAAGCGGGCGAAGACGAGCTGGACCACCACGTAGCGGTCGCTCATGGACTTCGCCAGGCCCTCCATGATCGGCAGCAGCGAGACCGACAGCAGCATCAGCCCGATCCCGAGCAGCACCCGGTCGGCCGGCGGAGGCGGCGCCTGCGGCGGCGTCGGGTCGGTGACGGGCACGGCGGTCGGTTCGGTCATGCTGGGCCTGCGAAGGTCGGAGGGAGACGGGGAGGGATGGGCGCGGGCGGCAGGACGGCATACGATATCGATACTTATGCGGGAGGCCAACCGGGCGGCCTTGTGGGTGGCCTTGTGGGCAGGGGGACTCGCCGCGCGGCGAGGCGCGCTATATCCCTGGGACCTCGGCTCCCGCGTTCGACCTGTTCGGAGGTGTCCGCATGCTCCGCCTGCTGTCCGCCGCCCTCGCGCTGATCCTGCTGTGCGGGCCTGTCCGGGCCCAGACCCCGGTCGACCTGCAGCTCGTCCTCGCCGTCGACATCTCCCGCTCCATGGACCAGGACGAGCAGAGCCTGCAGCGCGCCGGCTACGTCGCCGCCCTGCGCGACCCGGAGGTGATCGCGGCGATCCAGGGCGGCCCGCTCGGGCGGATCGCGATCACCTACGTGGAATGGGCCGGCCAGGGGCTGCAGACGGTGTTGGTGCCCTGGACCCTGATCGACGGCGCGGACTCCGCGGGGGCGGTGGCCGACGCGCTGGCCGCCCAGCCGCTGCAGCGCCTGCGCCGCACCTCGATCAGCAACGCCCTGACCTTCTCCGCCGCCCATTTCGAGACCTCCGGCTTCGAGAGCCCGCGCCGGGTGATCGACATCTCCGGCGACGGGCCGAACAACCAGGGCTTCAACGTGACCGACGCCCGCGACGCGGTGATCGACCAGGGCATCACCATCAACGGCCTGCCGATCATGCTGAAGACCGGCTATCCAAGCGGCTTCTTCGACGTCCAGAACCTCGACCTGTACTACGAGGACTGCGTGATCGGCGGGTTCGGCGCCTTCCTGGTCACCGTGCAGGACGCGGGCGAGTTCGCCGCCGCCATCCACCGCAAGCTGATCCTGGAGATCGCCGGCCGCACCCCGCCGCCCCGCGCGATCCCCGCCCAATGGAGCCCCGCCCCCTCGGGGCAAGGGTTCGACGACAGCGACTGCCAGATCGGCGAGAAGCTCTGGGACAGCTGGATGCGCGGCTCGGAATAACGGGCGTCGACCACGGCTCGGCACGACGCGATGCCGAAACGGAACCAATGCCGTTCCAGACCGACCCCTGGGATCCGCCAACCGCTCGGCTATATGGGAGACCCATGGCCGATGCACCGATCCCTGACGTCCCGCCCCCGTCCGACGCGCCGGAAACGGTCGCGCTGACCCGCGAGCGGCTGCGCTCCGGCGAGATCCGCGCGCTGCTGCACAAGCATGAGCCCACCATCAAGACCCTGAGCGACGAGGAGCTGGCCGCCTCCCAGGCCGCCATGTTCCCGCCGACCGGCAAGCCCCAGGGCGATGTCTGGCTGTTCGGCTACGGCTCGCTGATCTGGAACCCGGCCATCGAGTTCGCCGAGCAGCGCTGCGCCACCGTGCGCGGGCTGCACCGCCGCTTCTGCCTGCGCACCGAGCTGGGGCGCGGCACCCCGGACCAGCCGGGCCTGGTGCTCGGCCTTGACCGCGGCGGGGTGTGCCGCGGCGTCGCCTTCCGCATCCCCAGGGAGCATGCGGAGACGGAGCTGGAGATCGTCTGGCGCCGGGAAATGGTCACCTATGCCTACCGGCCGCGCTGGCTGAAGGCCCAGACCGACCAGGGGCCGATCGACGTGCTCGGCTTCGTGATCAACCGATCCAGCGAGCGCTACTGCGGCCAGCTTCCCGAGGACGAGGCGGCGGACACCATCGCCAAGGCCTGCGGCTTCCTCGGGCCGTGCTGCGAGTACCTGTTCAACACGGTGTCCCATCTGCGCGAGCTGGGCATGCCCGATGCCGGGCTGGAGCGCCTCGCCGGCAAGGTGGCCGCCCGGCAGGCCACCGGCGCCATCCAACCCGGCGCCACCCAACCCGGCCTCGACGCGCGGCGGCGGAGCGCGTAAGACGGGAGGAACTCACTCCCGAGGGCAAAGTGGCCGCGCCGAACACGCCGAACTACCTGGACGACGGGCATGTGGGCCGCGGCATCCTGCTGATCTGCGGCGGCTTTCTGCTGTTCGCCTTCCTCGATACCTCGGCAAAGGTTCTGTCCCGCGATCTCGACACGCTGCAGATCGTCTGGTCCCGGTTCGTCGGCCATGCGGTTCTGGTCATGCTGGTGCTGCTGCCACGCAAGGGGCCCCGGGTCTTCGCCACCAGCAACCTGCGCCTGCAGATCGCCCGCTCGATGCTGCTGGTGATGTCGACCGTGCTGAACTTCACCGCCGTCAGCTACCTGCCGCTGACCACCACCGCCTCGATCTTCTTCACCGCCCCGCTGCTGGTCGCCGCCCTGTCTGTGCCGCTGCTGGGCGAGAATGTGGGCTGGCGCCGCTGGTCGGCCATCGCGGTCGGCTTCCTCGGCGTGCTGGTGATCATCCGGCCCGGGGCGGCCGAGGTTCACTGGGCGATCGGCCTGTGCCTCGGCAATGCGCTCGTGGCCGCCCTGTACAGCATCGCCACCCGCAAGCTGGCCGCCCGCGACCATTCCGACACCACCTCGCTGTACTCCCCGCTGGTCGGCGCGGTGATCTTCCTGCCGGTCCTGCCCTATGTCTGGACCGCGCCGGAGACCGCGACCCAGTGGGCGCTGCTGCTCGGCCTCGGCGTGTTCGGCGGGGTCGGTCACTGGCTGGTGATCATCGCCCACCGCTATGCCGGCGCCTCGGTGCTGGCCCCCTTCACCTACAGCGCCATCCTGTGGATGACGATCTCGGGATACCTGGTGTTCGGCGACCTGCCCGACCAGTGGACCGTCGTCGGCGCGGCGATCGTCATTGCCAGCGGGCTCTACGTCTTCCACCGTGAACAGGTCCGCAAGGCCCAGCGCTGACTTTCAATCGATAAGAAGCTCCAAGGGAGAGACCGAGCGATGACCGTGGCGACCCAGCTTTTCGATCTCACCGGCCGGGTGATCCTGATCACCGGCGCCTCACGCGGCATCGGCCTCGCCATGGCCCGGGCCTGCGGCGCCCATGGGGCGACGGTGGTGCTGAACGGCCGCAACGCCGAGGCGCTGAAAGGCCGGGTGGACGAGCTGACGGCCGAGGGGATCACCGCGGAGGCCGAGGCCTTCGACGTCACCGACGAGGCCGCCGCCCAGGCCGCCCTGGAGCGCATCATCGGCCGCCACGGGCGCCTCTGGGGCCTGATCGCCAATGCCGGGGTGCAGCACCGGGTGCCGGTGCTCGACTTCCCGACCGAGGATTTCCGCCGGGTGGTCGACACCAACCTGACCGCCTGCTTCACGCTCGGCCGCGACGCCGCCCGCCACATGGCGGAGGCCGGGGGCGGACGGATCGTCAACACCGTATCCATGCTCGGCCCCCAGGCGCGGCCGACGGTCCCGGCCTATATCGCCGCCAAGGAGGGCCTGCGGGCGCTGACCCGGGCGATGGCGGTGGAGCTGGGGGCCAAGGGCATCACGGTGAACGCGGTCGCGCCGGGTTATGTCGCAACCGAAATGAACACCGCGCTGATTGAGAACACCGAGTTCAACGCCTGGGTCGTCGGCAAGACCCCGCTGGGGCGCTGGGCCGACCCGGCGGAGTTGGGCGGTGCGGCGGTCTACCTGATGGCCGATGCCGGCAGCTTCGTCAGCGGCCAGATCCTCGGGGTGGACGGCGGGATGAGCGTGCAGGTCTGACGCCGGCCGTCCTCCTGCCCCCACCGTCATCCTGAAGCAAATCAGGACCAAGCCGCCGACACCCAACTCTCACCCGTCGTCCTGACGAAAGTCAGGACCTGCGGTGCACGGGCGTCCGGGCGTTGATCCTGATGTGCATCAGGATGACGGGTGGGGGTGGAGAGTGTCCCTATACCCCCGCCAGCGCCTTCACCCGGCCGAGCATCGTGCCGATCGCCGCCTCCGGGTCGCCCAGGTCGACGGTGCCGGCGGCCGCCAGGGCGCGGTCGGCGATGGTCTGGTCGGTGCAGATATTCGAGATCGCGTTGCGCAGGCTGGTCTCGTCCTCGTGGCCGGCGGAGAGCACCACGGTGCCGCCGGTCTTGGCCACGCCGCGCGCGGTCACCGAATGCTCCAGGTTCCAGGGCAGGATGAACTGCGGCGTCCCGGCCAGAAGGGCGGCGACCGCCGTCGACAGGCCGCCATGGTGGACGATCAGCCGGACCGAGGGCAGCACGGTGGCGAAGTCCTGGGGCTCGGAATGGATCGTCAGCCCCGGCCCGCTCTCCTTCGCGGCACCCGACGGGGCGAGATCGGAGATGTAGCCGCTGCCCCGCACCTTCGCCGCCTTGGTCGCCGCCACCGCGACCGGGGTCAGCTTGTGGCTGCGCGGCAGGTAGAGGAACACGCCCCGCTCCTCGCGCTCGGCAATCGGTTTCGGCCGGATGTTGCGCGGCATGTTGAAGGGCGGCAGCGTCGGCTCGGTGCGGTAGGCGGCGTAGGGATCGACCAGCGGCAGGGAGAACACGAAGGTCTCGTCCCCGTGCAGGGCGTCGGCCACGTACTCCACCGGCCTGTCGCCGAGCGCCGCCAGGGCCGCGTTCATCGAGCGGTGCAGCGCCTCCTCGTTCTCGACGCTGAACGGCTCCAGCGTTTCCTGCCAGGGCCGGATCGGCGGCATGGGCCGGCCGGCCGGCGGGGTGGTGTAGCCGTTGCCGACGCCGATATGCGGCACCCGCCCCCGCGCCGCCAGGTTCAGGGTCGGCGAGAAGTCGCCCACCACCACATCCGGCTTCACCACGTCGATCAGGTCGCGCCAGGCCGAGATTCGCTGGCGCAGCGCCTCCACATTGCCGTAGCCGATGATCCGCAGCACGTCGGCGAAGATATGGGTCGGGATCTGCCGGACCTTGGGGTCGGTGGGGATGTTCCAGCGCGGCGCCTGGATGACCCGCACGCCGGGCAGGCGCTGGCCGGTCGCGCGGTCGATCAGGGCGTCGCCGCGCTCGATCTCCTGCAGGGCGCAGACGATCTCCCAGCCCTCGGCCGACAGGCGCTCGGCGATCGGACGGAACCGCGTGACGTGACCGAGCCCGGCCCCGAACTCCCAACCAAAAAGTACGCGCACTTCGCCAGATCCCGTGCTTCGATAGGCAGACCCCTCCTCCATAGCGCGGCCGGAGACCCAACACCACTCCGGTCCGCGCCAGCAGCAGATCGACCCGGAGCCCTCCCATGACCTTCTCCATCGCCGCGCGCGATCCCGAGACCGGTGCCTACGGCCTCGCCGTCACCACCTCCGGCCTGGCGGTCGGCAGCCGCTGCCCCTACGCGAAGGCGGGCGTCGGCGCCGTGCTGACCCAGCACCGCACCGACCCGCGCCTCGGGCCGCTCGGCCTGCAGCTCCTGTCCAGAGGGCTCTCCGCCCAGGAGACGCTGGATGCCCTGGTCGCCGGCCGCTACGACGCCAAGTGGCGACAGGTGGCGGTGGTCGATTCGGCCGGGCGGACGGCCGCCTATCACGGCAGCGAGATCTACTCCTATCACGGCCATGCCAGCCGGGACGGCGCCATCGCCATCGGCAACATCCTGCGCAGCGAGGCGGTGCCCCAGGCCATGCTCGACCGGTTCATGGCCGATCCCCAAGAGCCGCTGGAGCTGCGGCTGGTGGCGGCCCTGGAGGCGGGTGTGGAAGCCGGCGGAGAATTGGGGGCGCTGAAATCGGCGGCCCTGCTGATCGTGCGCGACGACGACTTCGCCTGGATGGACCTGCGGGTCGACCGCGCCGCCGACCCGATCGCCGAGCTGCGGGTGCTGGCCCAGGAATACGCCCCGGTCTCCGCCGAGTTCCAGCGCCGGGTACTGCAGCCGGAGACGGTGCCCGACGACGCCACCCTGGTGCGCCTGCACAAGGAGCTGGTCGCCGCCAAGGCTTGAGCCCGGGCGATCCGCCGCGTATGGGAAGCCCCATGGCTCTGCTCACCGACACCGATCCGCCGGCCTTCGAGGTCGTGAACCCGGACTCCACCGCCGCGGTGGTCTTCGTCTCCGACCACAACGCCAACGCCGTCCCGGCCGCCTTGGACGGCCTCGGCCTTCCCACGCGCGAGCTGAACCGGCATATCGGCTACGACATCGGCATCGACCGGATCGCCCGGCGCCTGGCCGAGCGGTTCTCGGCACCGCTGGTGGTCAGCGGCTATTCCCGGCTGGTCTGCGACGTGAACCGGGTGCCGTACTCGCCCGGCTCCATGCCGGAGGTCTCCGACGGCACGCCGGTTCCGGGCAACCAGGACCTGCATGCCGACGACCGCCAGGCCCGCTACGACGCCCTGTTCCATCCCTATCACGGCGCCATCGCCGACCTGCTGGACGCGCGGGCCAAGGCGGGGGAGCACCCGCTCCTCGTCGCCCTGCACAGCTTCACCCCGACCCTGGTCAGCGCACCGGCCGACCGGCCGTGGGAGATCGGCTTCCTGTGGGCCGGCGACGCACCCACCTCGGCCCGGGCCATGGGGATCTTCCGGGGCCTGTTCCCCACGGTCTGCGTCGGCGCCAACGAGCCCTATTCCGGCTCCTCGCCCGAGGGCTACACGGTGCCGGTCCATGGCGACCGGCGGGGCCTGAGCAACCTGTGCCTGGAGTTCCGCCAGGACCTGATCGCCGACGATGCCGGCGGCGACCTCTGGGCCGGGCGGTTCGGCGATGCGCTGGCGGAATTGCTGAGGACGGCCGACGAGGGGTAGCGCCGGCCGGGCGTCGCGACGATATTTCGGGGCAAAGAACCCGACTCCTGGAGGATCGACCATGGCCGACCAACCGACACTCGACGACGCGACCCGCACCGAACTGGAGGCGGCCGCCTTCCGCACCCTGGTCGCCCACCTGCGCGAGCGCACCGACGTGCAGAACATCGACCTGATGAACCTGGCGGGGTTCTGCCGCAACTGCCTGTCCAAGTGGTACCGGGCCGCGGCCGAGGAGAAGGGCCTCGACCTCGACTACGAGCAGGCGCGCGAGATCGTCTACGGCATGCCCTATGCCGAGTGGAAGGCGACCTACCAGGCCGAGGCCTCTGCCGAACAGAAGGCCGCCTTCGACGCCCAGGCCAAGCACTGAGGCCATGGCACCTGCCGGCGACACAGTCTGAGACAACGAAGATCGGGACAGGGCGCTGCGGAATCAGGCACCATGCCGGCCCCGTCCGGTTTCGCCGCAGTGACGTCTAACACCTGTCACGATTGGCGGCCCATGATACCGGCGCGGACCAAACGGCCGCCTGCTAGGAAGTGAGACCATGCCGGATCAGTTGCGTATCGCCGCCCTTCTCCTCTGTTCCGTGGTCGTCGCCGTGGGCGTCGCCGTCGCCGGGAAGTTCGTCGGCGACGGGTTCCGCGACGGCCGCGCCGCCGACCGCTACGTGACGGTCAAGGGCGTCTCCGAGCGCGACGTGGTCTCCGACCTGGCGGTCTGGCCGGTGCGCATCACCGAGACCGGCGACGATCTGGGCGCCACCCAGTCGCGGCTGGAGCAGGACGTGGACGCCCTGGTGGTCTTCCTGGTGGGCGAGGGCCTGCCCCAGGACAGCATCCTGCGCGGCCGGGTCGAGGTGCAGGACCTGCTGGCCCAGGCCTACCGGCCGGAGGGTATCGAGAAGGGCCGCTACATCCTGGCCCAGACGGTCACCGTGCGCACCGACAACGTGACGCTGGTGGACTCCGCCGCCTCGCGGATCGGCGAGCTGGTGAAGATGGGCGTCGTCTTCGCCGAGACCGGCGGGCCGACCTATGTCTTCACCGGCCTGAACGACATCAAGCCGGAGATGATCGCCGAGGCCACCAAGGAGGCCCGCGCCGGCGCCCAGCAGTTCGCCGACGACAGCGGCAGCACGGTCGGCGCGATCCGCCAGGCCAACCAGGGTGTGTTCACCATCGGCGCCCCGCGCGGCTGGGCCGAGTACAACGCCGACAGCGCCATCGAGAAGCGGGTCCGCGTGGTGTCGACGATCGACTTCTTCCTGCGGGATTGAGCAACAATCGTCATCCCGGCGAGCCCCGGACCTGATCCGGGGGTCGGCCGGGACCTTGATCCGAGCGCCTGTTCTGGGTCCCGGCCCGCTCCCGGATCAATCCCGGATTAAATCCGGGACGGGATCGTCCGGGATGACGGATGACGGTGGGAGGGCCTAAGCCGCCCGCGCCTGACCGACCGCCGGCTCGAACGGCTGGAGGTTGTCCAGGAACATCTCGGCACAACGCGCCCAGGTGAACTGCAACCCCCGCGCTCTTGCCACATTCCGGTCGATCCTCAGCGCCCCGGCCACCGCGCGGCCGAGATCCTCGTCCAGCACCCCCGCGCCGCTGTCGGCGATCACGTCCAGCGGGCCCGGCACCGGATAGGCGGCCACCGGTACGCCGCTGGCCAGCGCCTCGATCAGCACCAGGCCGAAGGTGTCGGTGCGGCTCGGGAAGACGAAGACGTCCGCCGAGGCGTAATGGGCGGCCAGGTCCTCGCCGGATTTCGACCCGACGAAGACCACCTCGGGATGCTGACGCTCCAGCTCGGCGCGCTGCGGGCCGTCGCCGACCACCACCTTGGTGCCCGAATGGTCCAGGGCCAGGAAGGCGCCGATGTTCTTCTCCACCGCCACCCGGCCCACATACATCAGGATCGGCCGCGGCAGGTCGAGAACCGACGGGCGCGGATGGAACAGCGACACGTCGACCCCGCGGGTCCAGTCGCGCAGGTTCGGAAAGCCCTGGGCCTCCAGCTCCCGGCGCAGCGACGCGGTCGCCACCATCACCCCGCTCGACGGCGCGTGGAACCGGCGCATCATCCGGTAGGTCCAGGACAGCGGGATGCCGGCCCGGGCCTGGAGATACTCCGGAAACTTGGTGTGATAGGCCGTGGTGAAGGGCAGCCCCCGCGCTAGGCAGTAGCGCCGGGCGGCATAGCCGAGCGGTCCTTCCGTCGCGATATGGATCGCGCAGGGATGGGCGGCGTCCAGCAGTTCGGTCACCCGCCGGTCGGGGAACAGGGCCAGCCGGATCTCCGGATAGGTGGGACAGGGGACGGTGCGGAACCGGTCCGGGGTCACGAAGGTCACCCGGTGGCCCATGTGGCGCAGGTGGTCCGCCGTGGTCGCCAGGGTGCGCACCACCCCGTTGACCTGCGGATACCAGGCGTCGGACACCACCGCCACATGCAGCCCGTCGGCGGCCCCGAGGGCCGCGGGCGGGGGTGCCGTGAGCGCGCGGGCCGGGCTGCTCATGCCGCCCGCCTCAGGCCGCCATGGAGAGCTGCCGGATCTCCGCCCAATGGAGGATCTCCATCTGCCCGTCCATATGCTCGACCAGGGCGGTGCAGCTCTCCACCCAGTCGCCGTCGTTGCAGTACAGGATGTCGCCGATCATCCGCATCTCGGCCTTGTGGATATGGCCGCAGACCACGCCGTCCACCCCGCGCTTGCGCGCCTCGTCGGCCAGCGCGTCCTCGAAGGCGCCGATGAACTCGACCGCCCGCTTCGCCTTCTGCTTCAGATAGGCGGACAGCGACCAATAGGGGTAGCCGAAGCGGCGGCGGATCTCGTTGAAGGCGACGTTGAGCGACAGCAGGGTGGCGTAGGACCAGTCGCCCAGCACCGCCAGCCACTTGGCATAGGTGACCACCACGTCGAACTCGTCGCCGTGGATCACCAGGAAGCGCCGGCCGTCTTTGGTGACGTGGATGTGCTCGGGCCGGATCTCGATCTGGCCGAAATCGGAATTCAGGTATTCCCGGAACAGGTCGTCATGATTGCCCGGGATGAAGATGACCTTGGTGCCCTTGCGCGCCTTGCGCAGCAGCTTCTGCACCACGTCGTTATGGGCCTGGCGCCAGCCCCAGCTCCGCTTCATCCGCCAGATGTCGAGGATGTCGCCGACCAGGTAGAGGTACTCGGAATCGGTATGCTTCAGGAAGTCGAGCAGGTACTCTGCCTGGCACCCGCGGGTGCCCAGGTGGATGTCGGAAATCCAGATCGCCCGGTATCGGGTCACGCCCCGCTCCGCGTTCATACCGTACCCCCGCCATCGCCACGCCGGTCAGCTAAATTCCTACAAGTTGATAACGCGGATAAGTGACACTCAATATGTGGTAAAGTGAAATATCGGTGACAATTTACGGTTCACTTCGTCTTCCGGAATGCAGAACAACGCTTGCGTTCGTTCGTCACAAAACCTTAACAACATCACATTCAGTTCGTTTTTCAGTCGCCTGACCGGGCCGGCGGAGAGGATTCATGGATAAGCGTACCGACCCCGCGACCCCGCCGGCGGCCGAGCCCGAGACGCCGGGCGACCCCGCGGCGCGCCAGGTGCGGCGGGCGCTGATCATCTTCAACCGGAATGCCGGCGGCGGACGCAAGGTGGCCCGGCTGGAGGAGACGGTGGCCCGCCTGACCGAGGCCGGGGTCGAAGTGACGATCCACCGCACCTCCTTCGCCGGCGACGCGGAGCAGACCGCCCATGCCGCCCGCTTCCTGGGCAGCGGGCCCGACGTGGTGATCTGCGCCGGCGGCGACGGGACGATCAACGAGGTGGTGAACGGCCTGGCCGGCGGCGACACGCCCCTGGCGCTGCTGCCGATCGGCACCGCCAACGTGCTGGCCGCCGAGATCGGCCTGGCGATCGATACCGACACGGTGGTCGACACGATCTTCACCGGCGTGCCGACGCCGATCTATCTGGGCATGGCGAATGGGCGCTACTTCACCCTGATGACCGGGGTCGGGCTGGATGCGGAAGTGGTGGCCAGCGTCGACAAGAAGCTGAAGCGCAAGACCGGCAAGCTGGCCTATGCGCTGGCCACCCTGAAGCGCTGGGCCGCCTATCGCGACCACCATTTCCGGGTGACGGTGGACGGGGTGGAGCACCGGGCGGCCGGCGCGATCGTCGCCAACGGCCATTATTACGGCGGCCGCTTCGTGTGCGCCGAGAACGCCCGGATCACCGAGCCCGGGCTGCATGTCTGCCTGTTCCAGAAGCCGGGGCGCTGGCAGGCGATCTACTACATGCTGGCGCTGTTCGGCGGCTTCCTGGACCGGCTGAACACCTATCGGGTGATCCCCGGCCGCGAGATCCACATCGACGACGACCGGGACGGGCCGGTCCAGGGCGACGGCGACATCATCACCCGCCTCCCGCTCACCATCGGCATCGGGCCGGAGACGGTGCGGATTCTGATGCCGCGCGGCGCATCCTGACCGCGATCAGCGGACGAGCTGGTTCGGCGCCTCGGACCAGACGGCCTGCCGCCACTTGCGGTCGGCGGTGGCGATGTACCCGCTCGGATTGCGCTGCCAGATCTCGCGCACCGCGTCGTTGCGGGACAGGTAGAGCTTGCCGTCGATGATGTCGAAGACCTTGGGGTCGGCCGCATAGGCCTTGCCCCGGGACATGCCGTACAGGCTGTAGCCGCCGTATTGCGGCGCGTAGAGCTCCGGATTCTCGCGGAAACGCAGGGCGTTCTCCGCCGAGGTGAAGTACCAGACGGTGCCCTGCCAGGTCACCTGGTGGGTGGCGGAGCCCGGGGCGGGCTCGCTCTCGAAGAAGTAGGAGACCGGGTCGTAGCCGCCGAGCGCGACACCGTCGCGCGCGAAGACCGGGGCCGATCCATGGGTGGCGGCCCCGCTGGCGGGAACGCCGGCGCCACAGGCGACGAAGACCGCGCCGATGGCGGCCGCACCCGTGATCACGGACAATCTGAAAAAGGCGGGCAGGTATCTCATGTGACTTCCTCTAGGCTCCGGCACGCGGCCGGTCCCTCCGCCCGATCCGCGATATGGGGAGCAGGCGTTCGGGTTGCCAGAGGAAAAGTGTCACAAATGTGAGAGGGCGCTTCAGCCCTCGCCGCCGCCGACCAGCAAGCCCTCGATCCGCAGGGTCGGGCTGTCCATGCCGTATTTCAGCTCCAGGTCGTCGGCCGCCACCAGGGAGGCGAACATCTCCTTCAGGTGCCCGCCGATGGTCATCTCGGAGACCGGGAAGGTGATCTCGCCGTTCTCGATCCAGTAGCCGGCCGCCCCGCGGCTGTAGTCGCCGGTGACCAGGTTGACGCTGGTGCCCATCATCTCGGTGACGAAGAAGCCGCTCTCGATGTCCTTGATCAGCTCCTCGGGAGAGACCTTGCCGGCGGCCATGTAGAAGTTGCTGACGCTCGGGCCGGGGGTGCCCCCGGTGCCGCGCGCGGCGTTGGCCGTGCTCTCCAGGCCGAGCTGGCGGGCGGTCGCCAGATCCAGGGTCCAACTCGTCAGTCGGCCGTTCTCGATCACCGCGCGCGGTTTCGTCGCCAGCCCCTCGGCGTCGAACGGCTTGGAGCGGAAGCCCCGCGGCCGGTGCGGGTCGTCGAAGATCTGGATGTCGTCGCGGAACAGCTGGGCGCCCATGGACTCCTTCAGGAAGCTGGTGCCCCGGGCGATCGACGTGCCGCTGATCGCCGAGGCGAGGTAGCCCAGCATGGAGCGAGCCGCCCGCGGCTCCATCACCACCGGCACCCGGCAGGTCTTGGGCCGGCGCGGGTTCAGGCGGCGTACGGCGCGCTCGCCGGCCCGCCGGCCGACCTCGGCCGGGTCGTCCAGGTCGGCGTCGAACACCTTGGCGCTGTAGTCGTGGTCGCGCTCCATCTTCTGGCCGGTGCCGGCGATGACGGAGACACCCAGCGAATAGCTGGAGCGCTTATAGGCGCCGGTGAAGCCATTGCTGGCCGCCAAGGTCACGTCGGTCACCCCGTAGCCGGCCTCGGCCCCTTCGGAATTGGTCACGCCGGCCACGGCGCGGGCGGCGTCCTCGGCGGCGCGGGCGCGCTCCACCAGGGTGTCGGCGCTCGGCTCGGTCGGGTCGAACATCTCGATCTGCGGCCAATCCTTCGCGATCTGCGAGGGCTCGGCGAGGCCGGCATAGGGATCCTCCGGCGCCACCTTGGCCATGGCGACCGCGCGCTCGATCATGTCGTCCAGGGCGTCGCCCTTCAGGTCGGTGGTGGAGACCACCGCCTGGCGCCGGCCGACGAAGACCCGCAGGCCGAGATCCTTGCCTTCGGAGCGTTCCACCGCCTCCGGCTTGCCCAGGCGCTGGGACACCGACTGCGACACGCCCTGGGCGAAAATGGCGTCCGCGGCGTCCGCCCCGGCCCGCTTCGCCCGGGTCAGGAGATCGTCGAGCAGATCATGCGGCGAAAGATCGGTCATGGAGGCTTCCTGTTCGGACTGGCGTCTGGTCGTGGGACCAATTAGAGGGCTGAGAGGGATGGTGCAACCATCCGACGGCTTTTACCCAAGGAGGGGTCGATGGGGTTGGATATGGAGCGCCTGAAGCGGATTGAGAATGGGCAGAAGGTCCAGGGCACCTTCTCGGCGGCGGAAATGGACCGGCGGCAGGCCGGGTTGCGGGCCATCCTGGACGAGCTGGGACTGGATGCGGCGATCCTGACCTCCTATCACGGCATCAACTACTACACCGATTTCCTCTACACCCGCTTCGGCCGGCGTTATGCCTGCGTCGTCACCGCCGACGCCGTGACCACGGTCAGCGCCAATATCGATGCCGGCCAGCCCTGGCGCCGCACCCACGGAGACAATCTAGTCTATACCGACTGGCGCCGGGACAACTGGTTCCACGCCCTGCAGACCCTCCTGCCGGGGGTGACGCGGATCGGCATCGAATACGACCATGTGGACCTGGACACCCGGCGCCTGCTGGGCGAGGCGTTTCCGGCGGCCGAGTTCGCCGATATCGCCGTCGCCGCCATGCGCCAGCGCATGACCAAGTCGGCGGAGGAGATCGCCCTGATCCGCGAGGGGGCCCGCATCGCCGATATCGGCGGGGCCGCCTGCGCCGAAGCGGTCGGCGTCGGCGTGCCGGAGCACGAGGTCGCCCTGCATTCGACCCAGGCCATGGTGCGCGAGATCGCCCGGTCCATGCCCCATGCCGAACTGATGGACACCTGGACCTGGTTCCAGTCCGGCATCAACACCGACGGCGCCCACAATCCGGTAACCTCCCGGCGGATCGAGGCGGGAGACATCCTGTCGCTGAACTGCTTCCCGATGATCGCCGGCTACTACACCGCGCTTGAGCGCACCCTGTTCTGCAAGTCGGTCTCCGACGCCCACCGGCGCTACTGGGACATCAACCTGGAGGTTTATCACGCCGGGCTGGCGCTGATGCGGCCGGGCAACCGCTGCTGCGACATCGCCAACGCGCTCAACGAGATCTACGCGCGCCACGGGGTGCTGGAGAATCGCACCTTCGGCTACGGCCATTCCTTCGGCGTGCTGTCCCACTATTACGGCCGCGAGGCGGGGCTGGAGCTGCGCGAGGACGTGGAGACGGTGCTGGAGCCGGGCATGGTGGTGTCGATGGAGCCGATGATCACCGTCCCGGAAGGCCAGCCGGGGGCTGGCGGCTACCGGGAGCACGACATCCTGATCATCACCGAGACCGGGGCGGAGAACATCACCGGCTTCCCGGTGGGGCCTGAGAAGAACGTGCTGGGGTGAGGGGCCGACACCCTTCATCCCCTCGCAAACTCACCCCTCTCCCACTCTCCCTCGCTCCCTCTCTCCCCGGATTTATTCCGGGGTGAGCGGGCCCGGCGGCTTCGCCTTCCGGGAGAGGCCCGCCCAAGCCGACGCGCTTGTCCCGGAACAAGTCCGGGAAGTGAATTGGGGGGTTCGGAAATCCCAACTCTCTCCCCAGATTTAGTCCGGGGTGAGCGGGTCAGGCGGCTTCGCCTTCCGGGAGAGGCCCGCCCAAACCGACACGCTGGTCCCGGAACAAGTCCGGGAAGTGAATTGGGGGGTTCGGAAATCCCAACTCTCTCCCCGGATTTAGTCCGGGGTGAGCGGGTCAGGCGGCTTCGCCTTGCGGGAGAGGCCCGCCCGAGCCGACGCGCTTGTCCCGGAACACGTCCGGGAAGTGCATTAGGAGGTTCACAAGTCCCACCCTCTCCCCGGATTTATTCCGGGGTGAGCGGGTCAGGCGGCTTCGCCTTCCGGGAGAGGCCCGCCGAAGCCGACGCGCTTGTCCCGGAACAAGTCCGGGAGTGAATTGGGAGGTTCACAATTCCCAACTCTCTCCCCGGATTTAGTCCGGGGCCCACGGTTGAGGTTGCACGCACGTGGGGGATGAGCCCGTCCACGCGGACCCGTAGGCCCCGGACTAAATCCGGGGAGTGTCGAGAGGGGGAGAACCCGCCAGCCCTCACCCCGTCCGGCGGGGTTTCTTGGGATACATCACCGCCGCCACCACGCCCGAGGCCGTCGCCAGGATCGCCAGGCCCACGATGGCGATGCGGAAGGCGTCTATCAGCGCTTCGCGGGCGGCGGCCACGATCAGGGGGCCCGCCTCCCCCGAACCCTCCGGTGCCGTCAGGCTGGCGAGGCTGCCCGGATCGCGGCCGATCGCCGCGCGCACCGCCTCGGGCATGGCGATCTCCGCCATCAGCGGCGCCTGCAGCCAGTTGAAGGCGATAAGCAGCAGCGGTCCCACCGCCGCCACCGCAATGAGAAAGGCGACCCGGCTGGCCGCGTTGTTCACCGCCGAGGCGATGCCCGCATGCCGGTCCTCCACCGCGTTCATCACCCCGGTGGTCAGCGGCGGAATCGACACCGCCATACCGATCCCGAGCACGAGCACCCCGGGCAGAAAGGTCGACCAGTAGGGCGTGCCCGTGGTCGGGATCGCCAGCATGCCCAGCCCCACCGCCGTGATCAGCGTCCCCGCCACCAGCGGCATCCGCGCGCCGTAGCGGTCGATCAGCGTCCCGCCCCAGCGGGCCAGCAGGAACAGCACCAGGGCGAAGGGCAGGAAGGCCGCCCCGGACTCCGTCGCCGTATAGCCGTAGAGCCGGATCAGGCCGAAGGGGAACAGGAACACCGCCGCCCCCAGCGCCCCGTAGAGCAACAGGGTCAGGACGTTGGCCGCCGCGAACTCCCGGTCGGCGAACAGGTGCAGCGGCATCAGCGGCATGGAGCAGCGCGCCTCGACCCGCACGAACAGGGCCAGGGCCAGGATGCCGAGGACACCGGTGGCGATGCCGATCCGCGAGTCGAAGCTCGCCTCGCCGGCCTGGATCAGGGCGTAGGACACCAGCCCCAGCCCGAGCATGGCGAGCAGCCCGCCGAGCCAGTCCGGATCGCCCCGCGCCTGCGGATTGCGGTTCTCCTCCACCGCGACCAGGGCCAGCACCAGGGCCAGGGCGGCGATCGGCGGGTTGATCCAGAACACCGAGGCCCAACCGAAACTATCCACCAGCCAGCCGCCCAGCACCGGGCCCCCGGCGGAGGTCACCGCGGCGAAGGCCGACCAGGCGCCGATCGCCCGGCCGCGCTTGTCCCGCGGGTAGGAGGCCGACAGGATTGCAAGGCTGTTCGGCACCAGCAGGGCCGCCCCCACCCCCTGGAACGCTCGGGCGATGATCAGCACCGGGGCGTTCTGCGCCATCGCGCAGGCTACGCTGGTCACCGCGAAGATCACCAGGCCGAGGATGAAGATCCGCCGCCGGCCGATCCGGTCGCCGAAGGCGCCGCCGAGCAGCAGCAGGGCCGCCAGGGTCAGCATGTAGCTGTTGGCGATCCACTGCAGGTCGCCCACCGACGCCCCGAGATCCCGCTGCATGTCCGCCAGCGCCACGTTGACCACCGAGCCGTCGATGAAGGCGAGGCTGGAGCCCAGCACCGTCGTCGCCAGGATCAGCCCGCGGCGCAGCCGGCCGAATTCGGCCGGCGCGATGTCGGAGGGCGGTGGTACGGCTGTGGTCGGCTCGGTCATGGCGGGCGCAATCTACTCAGGTCGGCGGGTTTATCCCACAGCATAGATGGGGGTGCGGCCGACGGCTGCGATGGCGGGGGCTCGCGGGCCCGCGACGGACCGCGCGATTGATGCCCGGGGCCGGCTTCGGTATAGGGGGCGGAACTCACGGCGGAGGGTGCCATGGTCTATTGGGTTATCGGCGGCGAATACACCGACACCAGCTTCACCACCATCGTCGGCGGCGACGCCGAGAAGAAGATCGGCCCGTTCGACGATTACGAGACCGCCAAGTCGGTCTGGGGCAAGCTCGCCTGGCAGCATGTGGACGACGCCCATGTGCGCTACCGCATCCTGAACGAGGAGGCGACGGAGTTCTGGGTGGTCGGCGGCGTGTACAAGTCCACCGACTTCACCGAGACCGCCGACGGATCGCCGGAGAAGAAGTTCGGACCGTTCGAAGACTACGAGGAGGCCAAGTCGGTCTGGTCACAGAAGGCCTGGGAGAGCGTCGACGACGCCCATTCCCGCTGGCGGATCGAGAAGATCAGCCACTGACCGCCACCGGGACGGCCAGGGGAACCTGCCGTCCCGCCACCTGGCGCAGCCTGAGCGCCAGCAGCACCCAGACCACGAACAGGCCGAGCGCCAGCCCGGCCCAGACCCCGGCACCGCCAAATCCCATGGGGAAGGCGAACAGCAGCGCCGAGCCGATCCCGATCGGCCAGTAGCCGACCAGGGCGATGATCATCGGCACGCGGGTGTCCTTGAAGCCGCGCAGGGCGCCCGCCGCCACCGATTGGCCGCCATCGGCGAACTGGAACAGCCCGGCGATCGCCAGGTAGGTCACCGCATGAGCCACGGCGGCATATTCCTCCGGGTTGTCGGTATCCAGGAACAGCGACACCAGCGGCTCGCCCCAGAACACGTAGAGCAGGGCCGAGGGCACCATCACCAGCACGCCGACCAGGGTCGCCACCCGGCCGGCCAGCACCGCGCCCTCGGGATCGCGCCGGCCGACCGCCAGCCCGACCCGCACCGTCGCCGCCTGGGCGACGCCGAACGGGATCATGAAGGCGATCGCGGCGAACTGCAGCGCCACCGCATGGCCCGCCAGCTCGGCCACGCCGATCAGCCCGATCAGGAAGCCGGTCGCCGCGAACAGCCCGGCCTCGGCGAGCTTGGTCAGGCCGATCGGCAGGCCGAGCGCCCAGAGTTCCCGGTACCGGGCCCAGTCGGCGCGCCAGAACCGCACCAGCAGCCTGTACCGCCGGAACCGCCGGTCGCGCAGGATATAGGCCAGCAGCACGAAGAACATGGTCGCCTGCACAAAGGTGGTCGCCAGGCCGAGGCCGTACAGCTCCAGCCGCGGCAGGCCGAACTCCCCGAACATCAGCACGTAGTCGGCCGCCGCGTTCACCGGGATGCCCACGGCCAGGATCCACATGGCCGGGCGCGGACGGCCATGGGCGGCGATGAAGTTGCGCAGCAGGGCGAAGCCGGCCATGAAGGGCAGGCCCCACATCACCCCGTCGCAATAGGTCTGCGCCCGGGCCGACAGCACCGGGTCCTGTCCCATGGCCAGCAGCATGTCCTCGGCATTGCCGAAATACAGCCAGGCCGCCGGCGTCACCGACAGGATCAGCCACATCGCCTGGCGAAAGGTCCGGCGCACCCCCTTGTAGCGCCGGCCGCCCAGCTCCTGGGCGAACATGGCGGAGCTGGCGAACAGCACGCCCAGCAGGGTGACGAAGACCGGGAAGTAGAAGCTGTGGCCGAGCTGGGCCGCCGCCAGCGCCTCGGGGCCGAGATAGCCCGTCATCAGCACGTCGGTGGTCTGCAGCGCCATCTGGGCGAGCTGGGTCGCGGCGATCGGGATCGCCAGGGCCAGGGTGGTGCGGACTTCCGTCGCGAAGGCGGTGGGCGCCCGGCGCTCGGACAGGACGGGGTCGGGGGAGACCATGCGCTGCTCCATGGGGTGCGCGGGGGGCGCACCGGACCCCGGCTCTAGAAGCGGGGGGCCGTCGGGTCAAGCGTATTCCCCCGGCCTGCTGCAACCGTGACGCTCGCGGTCAGGCCAGAATCAGCTCCGCCAGAACCCCGGCATGGTCGCTGCCGGCCACACCGTCCACCGGCTCGGCACCGACCAGCCGGGTGGTCGCCGAGGCCGGCGGCAGGGACCGCGCCGACAGGAAGTCGATGCGCCGGCCGGCCATCGTCGGCTCGGGCCGTTCCGCCGCCAGATCCCGGAACCCGGCCGCCAGCAGCGCGCCCAGCGCCGCATCGCCCGGTTCCGCGTTCAGATCGCCGCCGAGGAGGGTCGGCGCCTCAGGGTCCAGGACGTCCAGCACCCGCAGGATCTGATCACGGCGCAGGTGGTCGCCATCGGTCAGATGGGTGAGGTGCAGGTTGACCACGTCGAGCCCGTCGATGCGCGCGATCTGGGCGATCCGGTCCGGGTCGTCGGGATGGGGCGGCAGGGCGATCACCCGGTGCGCAGAGGCGGCCTCGCGGCTCAGAAGCGCGAGCCCGTTGGTGCTGTCGACCATCGTGCCGTCCTCGCTCGGCCGCGGCTTGGGCCGGGCGGGGGCGGCGAGACACCGCATGCCCAGCGCCCCGGCGATCGAGGCGGCCGTGTCGCAGCCGCCGCCGACGAAGGCCTCCTGCAGAAGAACGATGTCCGGACGTGCGGCCGCCGCCGCCGAGATCATCGCCTCCAGCCGCGCGCGGTAGGGCGGGGCGTTCTTCCAGGTATTCCAGGTGAGGATGCGCATGGGCCCTCTATAGCGCGTCCGTGTGACGGTTTCCGTGCCGCATCCGAATGGCGGAATTCGTCATTCTCCGCGTTGCGGCCGGTCCCGGCGCGTGCTTCGCTTCGCCCAGGATCCTGACCGAACAAGGATCCATGGGAGGAAACCAACGCATGTTCCGTGAGAATGCCCTGAAGGCGAAGATTGCCCGTGGCGAGCCGACCCTGGGCGTGTGGCTGCAGATGTCCGAGCCGTCGATTGCCGAGATCGCCAGCCTGGTCGGCTACGACTGCCTGATCCTGGACAACGAGCACGGCTTCGCCTCGCTCGACACCACCGTGCACATGATGCGCGCCGCCCAGGCCGGCAACGCCACCTGCATGGTGCGCTGCCCGGGCTCCGACGGCGACTACATGAAGCGGGTGCTGGATGCCGGGGCCGAGGCGCTGATGATCCCGATGGTGGAAAGTGCCGAAGAAGCGAAGTCGATCGTCGATGCCTGCCGCTACCCGCCCCAGGGCCGCCGCGGCTATTCCGCCCCGACCGTGCGCGCCTCGGGCTATGGCGCGGCTCCGGACTACGCCAAGCGGGCGAACGAGAACCTGCTGATCTGCGTCCAGCTCGAATCCCACACCGCCGTGGCCGAGGCCGAGGCCATCGCCGCGGTGGACGGGGTCGATCTGGTCTTCATCGGCGTCGCCGACCTGTCCGGATCGCTCGGCCTGCTGGAGAAGCCCGGCGAGGCGAAGGTCACCGAGCAGATCAACGCCGCCGAGGCCGCGATCCGCAAGGCCGGCAAGCCCATGGGCACGATCCCGCGCCCGGGCCACAGCCTCACCGAGCTGGTGGCCGAGGGCTATTCCTTCGTCGCCGGCCTGGCCGACGCCTACCTGATCCGCGCCGGCATGCAGGCCGATGTGGAGGCGTTCCGGGAGGGGCTGGCACGCCGATAGTTTGGCGAGTATCCTATTTTGGCGCCGATGCGGAGACGCCGACCATCCGATCGAGGAGGGTGGTGTCTTCGGTTGTTTGAAGGCGCCGAACCGGTGTTTCTCCAGGCGTCTCGTACGGCCTCCCGCGCCGAAAAACCTGCGCTGACCAGGGTTTGCGCTGGCCTTCCAGCGGCCCAGACCTTCGTCTGAGGATATACTTGTCCCGTTGCAGATCGTCATTGACAGGGCGAAATCGGCGCTATACCTCGCGATTTGGCGCGCCGCTTCAAATCCGACGGCAGTCCTGCTTTCCCGAATACCGCGAACTGTGACGAATGGGAAAAAATATCACATGGACACCTACAAACTTGCCCAAGAACTTGTTGAAACTGATCCGGTAGAATCGGAAGTAATTTTCAGGCGGATATTTAAAAAAACCGGCTTAAACTTGCATGACACCCTAGTTAATAACTATAAGAGAACCGAGGGACTTGAAACTCTTATAAGAAATATTGCTTTGTCTGCAAGACGTGCCAATATGTTTTTAGAACGCGGGTCGAAGGAGCAGGACCCGAGCGCAAAGAACTATGTCGATCTTGATCGAACGGTATCTGAAATAAGCAATGGTTTTATAATAAACCAGCACAATCTCATATCAGAGACTATCGATAAGAATCCTGTTGTTGCTCCTAGCCAGTTCTGGAGAAAACACCTGATAAATCACGTGAAAATGCTAATCGACGATGGCATTGATAACTTTAAAAGAACATTAGGTCATAATTACATTAATTTCCTAAACAAATCTCCAGCAAGTATCCATTTTAAGAGCCACTTGGACTTGTGGAAACTTCATGGATCCACGGATGTTTTCCTGATCGACTCGGACGCACCGGGTTCGATTGGCCTGAAGGCTGACGTGCAGCACTTTAACAGTGTTCAAATCAACAATGCAGAAACCTGGAGGGTCTATACATTTCTCGTCAGTTTGATGTGGGAATATGCAATCATTGTTGACGAGCACAAGATTTTAACGCGTCTACAAGAACCCCTCTACGGAAACCCCCTGAAGATCCGTCGACGGTCGAGACTGATTGGCCAGGATCTGACTCACTCCGTAGCGGAGTACAGCCTTATCAAGAGTAAGACAAATCTTCAAGATGACATACGCGTATTGGAGATTGGGAGCGGTTATGGGCGCCTAGCTCATTTGTACAAATACTTGGGCGCAAAAAAATACGTGATGGTCGACATCAGCCCCGCGATCATCGTTGCGCAAAACTATATGCACAATATCATGCCAAACCTGAAATATTTTGATTTCAGGCCCATCGATAACTTTCAATCTGTTGAGAGGGAATTTGAAGAAGCTGATGTTTGCTTCATGAGCGCTGATCAGATTGCGCTTTTGCCAGACAAATATTTTGATCTGGCGATAAATGTCTGCTCCCTTATGGAAATGAAATTAGAGACAATTGACTATTATCTAAAACAAATCAGCCGCACGACAACGGGGTATTTCTATACCAAGCAATGGACGCTACAGAAGAACCTACAGGATAAAATCCAACTGACAAAAGACGACTATCCGATCCCCAGTGACTGGACCCAAATTGCAGACCGAGTGGATCCGGCTTTCACACGACTGTTTGAACAAATCTGGAAAGTGAAGTGAGGTCCCGGGCAGGGTAAGTTGAGGCCGCATTTCGCTGCAACCTTCAGTCACGAGGACGGTTTTGCCAGTTCCCCCGTCGATGCTCGCCCCAGGACCGGCCGCTTGGTAAAGTGGAGCAAACGGAGGGCGCCTATGGGCCTCGCGCGGCATGCATTCCTGATCGGGTCACTGGTCCTGCTGACCGGCTGCGGCTCGCTTGGCGTGTTCGAGACCGAGCAGCAGCGCCAGGCCCGGGTCGATGCCGCCGTCCGGCAGGCGCTCGAGCGCGAGCGAGACCGGCAGGCAAATCTCGTCGACCGGCGTATCGAACCCATGCTCGACAGCCAGCAGACCCGGGACGACCGGCTCGCCGGGCTGGAGCGGATGACGGTGGCCATGTATGAGCGGCTGGAGGCCCTGGAGGGGTCGGGCGCCCGGAGGTCCGCCGCCGATGCCGGCGCCGGCGACCCCGCCCTGCAGGCCGAGATGGAGTCCCTGCGCCAGGACGTGGCGGCCCTGACGGCGGCGGTGTCGCGGCTTTCCGCCGGGGACACCGACAGCGAGGCCGTGCTGCGCGCCCGGCTGGAGCGGCTGGAGCTGCGGACCAGCCGGATCGCCTGGCCGCCGGCCAGCAGCGAGGTCCGGGCGGTGCATCTGGCCAGCTACCGCTCCCACGAAGCCGCCCTGGCCGGCTGGGAGGTGCTGCTCAACCGCTACCGCGACGCGCTGGACGAGGAGACCCCGACCCTGGTCGAGGTGCGGACGGTGGCCGGCGAATACGTTCGGCTGTTCGCCGGGGTCGGCCGCGACCAGCAGGAGCTGTTGCGAGTCCGCGAGGCCCTGCGCGACGGCGGCGACTACGCCATGATCCTGCCCCTGCCCGGCAACGCCGGAAGCTGACCGACCGCGCGCCGCACGTCAGCGCGGGTGGACGATGACGCTCCAGCCGGGCGGGTAGCGGTAGTGGGTGGGCGCCTGACCGGCCTGCTCGACCACCATGCGCCAGTCGTCGATCGGAAGCCGCGGGTGGCGCACGAACTTCCCGTCGACCAGGGAGACCCCCATCAGGACAAGGGCAGCGGCCGACAGCAGGCGCAGCCGGCGCAGATCCGGATCGCCGAGCATCGAGAGCAGAACCAGCAGCCACATGGCGGACTGGACGTAGTAGTACCGCTCGGCCACCCCGTGGGGGAACACCTCCGGCTCAGCGCCGAAACGCAGGGCGACGGAGAGGGTGAGGATCAGGGCGAACAGCACCAGGCCGGCCCGCCAGATCCGATCGCGGCCCATCGCGACGGCGGCCAGAACCGCCGCCGGGACGACGATCGCCTGGACGCTGCCGCCCATGGAGCGGCGCAGCACCGCCACACCGGCCTCATAGAGCTTCGCCGCGGTCACCCCGCCCAGCCCCGGCCCGTAGGTGTCGGACATGGCCAGGGCCTGGAGCGCCGCCGTACCGGCGACCGTGACGATCAGCAGGGCCTGGCCGGGGCCGGGCATCCGGCGCAGGACCATCCGGACCGCCACCGTCGCCGCCAGGGCGAACAGCGAGAACGGCCCCGAGAGGCCGGCCAGCACCACAAAGGCGACGGCGTTGATCCGGACCATCCCCGCCCGCTGCACCGGCGCCAGCAGCACCGCGATCAGGCCGACCGCCAGGATCCACTGCAGGTTGGTCGGCGAGGACAGGACCTCGGTGCCGCCGATGGCGAGAAACGGCGCCAGGTACAGCGGCGGCCACAGCCCCCGCGCGGGCATCACCAGGTAGATCGTCACCGCGCACCACAGGGCGACGAGCTGGCTGGCCACCAGATAGACGAGAACCGTGTGCTCCAGCGGAAAGGCGCCGGCAAAGGCCGCGACCAGCCGGGGTGCGAGGTGGAGATAGCCGTTATAGGGATGCAGCAGGCTGGCGAGGCCCATCCGCTGCCATTCCGCGAAGAAGACGTTGCCGTCCTCGGCCCAGAAGTTCGGGTGCAGGAAGGCGTCCGGCCCGCGCAGGTAGACCACGGCCAGGCTGGCGAGCAGTATCGCGGGGATCGCCCAGACTCTCTGCCCCACAGCGGGGCCGGTGTCGTTCGTCATTCGGGGCCGGCCCGTCGCGGTTATCAAGACTGCCCGGATTATACGCAGGCCGTACCCATCACAAAGACCGGGTTTGCCGGACGGTCGCGCTATGGAGGGAAATGGTGCCGCAAGAGGGACTTGAACCCCCGACCCACGCATTACGAATGCGTTGCTCTACCATCTGAGCTATTGCGGCCCCGTGGGCGCCGGTGCGCCTATCGCGTTCGGCGCCCTAGATACGGAGGAAGTGGCGGAGATGCAAGCGTCGCGTCACCGCCGGCCGGATATCAAACGCCGGGTCAGCGGAACGAGAGCGCCCCGATCCCGGGGAACACCTGCCCCAGGGAGCCGCTGTCGATCGCGGCGGAGCCGCCCCGGCCTTCGAACAGGTCCCGCAGCGGGACCTCGTCGCCGAGACGGAAGGCGGCCAGCGCATCCTGGACGGCCTTGACCCTCTCCAGCCCGCTGCGCGCCGCGGCCAGCCGCTCGCGCGCGGCCTCGCTGAGATTGCTGTCGGTGCTGCCGGTATCGACCCGCTGATAGGTCCCGCTGGTCAGTCCGGCGCGGATCTGCCCCTGGCTGAGCCCCAGGCTGCGGCCATCGGTGGCCAGTACCCTTGTATCCTCGGCGGCGACCTTGCCACCGCGGGCCACGCCGACCTCCAGGGCGAACTGCCGGATCGACGCGAAGGCGCTGCCGCCGGCCCCGTCCGCCACCGAGACGTCGAGGGCGGCGATCCGCAGCTGGACGGCGACCTCCTCGCCCTTGGCCTCGGCCTCGTCCAGGGTCTTGGAGATCTCGCCGACTACCCGGTCGACGATGGCGGTCACGCCCTCGCGGGAGCTGAAGGCGCTGGCGACGGCCTCGATCGCCTGGCGCAGGCGGTCGCGGAAGGTCACGTCGTCGCGGCCATCGGGCTCGACGGTGATGTAGCCGGGATCGTTGGGGAGGAACGGACGGAATTTCGGCGCTTCGCTCTTCTCGGCGGCGCGAGTCGACGTCTGCTGCTGACGCGCGGCTGCGGTCAGCGAAGCTGTTTGAGACGATACGGCGACAGCGGTGTTACCGCCGGCCGCGCTATCAATCGTCGCGACCATGACACTGTCCTTTCTGGACGGCTCAGGCGGGTCCCCATCAACGCCTGTGCGGTCTTAGCCACCTGGCATTCTCGCCAGATCGATCGAATTCTATCCAATTCGCAGCAAAATGCCAAGCCGGTATTAAGGCGCCGTTAAGCATGGAGTCAAGGGATCGGCCGATTCGCGCGATCGGCGGCGGCCGCCCCCTGACGCCATGGCCGGCGCCGAACCGTCGCTATGCAGCGCTGGCGGTGCCGGAGGCGGGCGGTTTCGGATTGTCCTCGACCTCGGCGGTCAGTTCCACGATCGGCCCGACCGCGTCGCCGTCCTGGGTGACCAGGGCCGGCGGCACCACGGCCACCCGCGGCGGGCGGGTCCATCCCACCGTGTCGAAGGCGCCGCAATTGCCGCAGGTCGCGGTCCATTGCGCCGCCACGGCACCACAGGAATCGCAGGTCCAGGCGGGATCGCTCGGCGCGTAGGCCGCCCGCTCCAGCCATTGGCGCGCGGCGGTGACGTTGCCGTGCTCGCCTTCCTCCAGCCGGGCCCAGAGCGCACAGGCGCGGGGGCCGACATCCTCGGGATCCAGCGCCGAGAGCTGGGCCCGCGCCTCGCCCCAGAAGTCGCCGTCCAGCGCCGTCTCGGCGACGGCCAGCCGGCTTTCGGGATGGTCCGGCAGCTTCTCCACCATGGACTGGATCTTGCGCAGCAGCATGGAGACAGTCTCGCCCGCCCACAGGCTGCGCATCACCGAGGCGAGGTCCGGATGGGGTGCGAGCTTCCACTGGTCGGCGACCAGCTTGCGCGCCTTGTCCTTGCGGCCGGTGGCGCCCAGCAGGGTCGCCTCGGCCGCGATGGCGGGCACGAAATCCGGCTGACTCTCCCGCGCCTTGGCGGCGAGGTCCAGGGAGTCCGCCTGGGTGTCGGCCAGCCGCGAGCGCTCGATCAGCAGGGCCGCGCGATGCCGCCGGCCCTCGGGACGCGGAATCAGCCCACGCTTGACCGCGTCGTAGAGGGCCGCCTGCGCTTCGGCCCAGCGGCCGGCCCGGGCCAGGCCGAAGATCCGGGTGGTCGCCACCTGGACCGAGTTCGGCCGCAGCTTGTACGCCTCCTCGGCCAGTTCCAGCACATGGGCGTCGTCGCCCCTTGCATCGGCCAGCCGCATCAGGCCGACCAGCCCGATGAAGGCGGTGTCCTTATCGTCGCGCAGGGCGGCGAAATAGCGGGCAGCGGCGGCGGCATCGCCGCTCAAGGCGGCCGCCTGGGCCGACAGCAGCCGGGTCAGGCTCGGCTCGCGCAGCAGCCGGTCGGCCTCGCGCGCCAGCCGCTTGGCCTCCTCGCCGTCGCCGACGGCCACGGCGGCCATGCCCTGGACCAGGGCCTTGTAACCTTCCTCGTGGCGATGGGCGCTCCGGTGACGCCAGAAGGAGAACGGCGCGCGCACGGTCGCGAGAGCGGCCCGCCAGCCCACCGCGGCGATCCACAGGGCGATGCCGATCACCAGCAGGAACATCGCGAACGGCGTCTCCAGCCGCCAGCCGAGCCAGTCGACCCGGACACCGCCCGGGTTCTGCACCAGCCAGACCGCGACGGCGACGAAGACGGCGAGCTGAACGAGATAGATCAGGGAGCGGCGCATGGATCAGCCCCCCGACAGGGTGGCGAGGGCCCGGGACTGCAGCGTGCGCACGGCCCGGTCGACGGCGATGCGCGCCTGCGCCTCCGCGATCCAGGGCTGCGCCACCTTGGCCGGGTCGCCGTCGAGTGCGCCGAGGGCCTGCACCGCGCCGGGCAGGTCGCCGGCATTGGCGGCCGCCTCGGCCCGGTTGACGATGGCGTCGATGTCGTCGCCCTCCTCGGTCTCGGTGCGCCGCAGGGTTACCAGCGAGGCGATGCGGGTGAGCGCTGTGCCCACCACGTCGTCCCCGGCGCCGACGATGGAGGCGTCGATGATCGAGGCGGCCACCGACGGGAAGCGCGACCGCAGGTCGGCCTCCGACGGCACGCCGCCGGCATGGGTCCGCAGGGTGCCGATCGCCTCGCCCACCTCCGGCTGGTCCAGCGCAGCGGTCTCCACCGCGTCCAGTTCGGCGGAGAAGGTGCCGCTGTCGCTGCTCGCCGCGGCCAGAAGGTTCGCCGCCAGCAGGAAGGCGCCGGCCTGCTCCTGCCTGTTGCGGCCCTGGGCCACCTTGGCGGCCAGGTCCTTCTGGGTCGCGGCCAGGGCGTCAAGCCGGGCGACAAGGTCGGCGTCGCCGCCTTCGGAGGTCTGCTGCAGCCCGTCGATCCGCCGGGTCAGGGCCGCCAGATCTTCGGCCGAGACCGGCGGGGGGCCGGCCTCCTGCTGCTCCAGGGTCGAGAGCCGGCTGTCGAGCTGGGCCAGGCGGTCGGACAGGTCGGAGGCCACGGAGGAGACGCCGTCGGTATCCTCGGCGACGCCCAGGCCCTGGCGCACGATCGCCATCTCGTCGGACAGGGCGGTGAACCGGCTCTCCAGGGAGGCGATGCGCTCCGACAGCTCCTCGCCGCCGCTCGTGGACACGGCGGCGGCCGGGGCGTCGGACTGACGCGCGATCTCGGCCTCCAGAGTCGCCACCCGCTCGCTCAGCGCCTCGAAATCCTCCAGCGAGACCGTGTTTGCGGGTGCCTCGGCGGCCGGAGCGGACGTCGCCGGCGCGGATGCGGTCTGGCTCGAGTCGGCCGATGCGGTACCGGTTTGCGGCGTGCTGTCCGGAGCCGGTGCCGCAGTGTCGGTTGACGCGGTGTCGGCCGGGGCGGTGTCGGTCGACGCGGTATCGGTCGGGACGGTATCGGTCGGGGCATCCGGATCGGCCGGCACTTCGGGCAAGGTCACGCCGATCATCTCGGCATAGGGCACCGCCTCGTCGCGCCATTCGGGGTAGGTGGCATAGCCGACGCCGCCGATCAGCACGATCAGGATCACGAAGACGACGAAACGGGTCGCCCCGCCGCCGCTGGAGGCCGCACGGGCCGGGGCCGGCTCCGGCGTCTCGACCGTCGACGATCCGGAGGCGGAGCTGTCATCGGCGCCGACGATCGTGCCGCTCGACGCGGCCCAGGGACTGGCGGTCGTGCCCGCGGAGGTGCCGCTCAGCGAATCCTGGCCGGCGCCGCCATCGACCGCGCCGGAGGCGGCCACGCCGGACACGCTGTCGGACCCGTAACTGGGGCCGTCAGTGGGGCTGCCGTTCGGACCGTCGGAGAGCGCGTCTTCGCCGGCGCCGGCGGCGCGGTCCTGCGCCGTGGCCGTCGCGGCGTCGCTGAGCGTGTCCGCGCCCTCTCCTGCAGTCACCGGTGCGCCAGTTTCGTTCTCGGCCTTAGGCGTCTCCGCCATGGATCAATCCTTCTCCACCTTGCGATCGGACCCGCCTTCAACCACCGCCGCGATCAGCGCCGCCTTCATCGGGGTCTCAGCTACATGTATGGCGCGCCACGCGAGTTTCGAGGCCGTCCGGGCGATCGGATCGCTCAGGCAGTAGGCCGACACGGTCGCGCAGGCGGCTTCCAGCGCTCGTCCAGCGACGAGCCTAGCAAAGGCCTCCGCGCTGCGGGGAGAGAAAAACAGAACCCCCTCCACCGACCCCGTGCGCAGCCCGTCCTCGACCTCGGTCGGCAGGGTTTCCGCCATGACGGTGCGGTAGGCGACGCGGCGGATCACCCGGTATCCCCGCGCGCCGAGGGTCTCGACCAGGTCGGTGCTGACCGCCTCGCCGCTGATCCAGAGCAGCGGCCCGTCCCCCGGCCGGCAGCGCGCGGCCACCAGGTCCGCGAGGCTCGCCGCATCGCCGGCGGCGGTGGTGACGTCCGTGAAACCCGCCTGCGCCGCCGCCTGGCCGGTGGCCTCGCCCACCGCCAGGACCGGCAGCGCGCGGTCCAGGTCGAGCCGGCCCGCCCCCTGCGCGCCGTTGCCGCTGGTCACCAGCACCGCCTGGATCCCCTCGGGGAGCGGGTCCGTCGACGCCACCGGCTCGACCGCCAGCATGGGTGCCGCCAGCGCCTCGATCCCGTGCCCCGCCAGCTCGGCCCGGAGATCGGCGGCGGCGTCGGCCGGCCGGGTGACGATGACCCGTCGATCCGCAATCCGGGCCGCCATCCCGGTTCAGGCGAGGAAATCGCGGCCGCAGCGCGACAGGATGTCCTCACCCACCCCGCGGCCGAGCGACTCCGCGTCGCCGGCCTCGGCGCTGGCGGAGCCCGCATGGCTTTGCGTGCCGTCGAGGGACAGGACCAGGCCGTTCAGGGTCAGCCGGTCGCCGTCGAGCACCGCATGGCCGGAGATCGGTGTGCGGCAGGAGCCGTCCAGGGCCGCCAGCATCGCCCGCTCCGCCGTCACCCGCATCCGGCTGGGCTTGTCGTCCAGGGCGCTCAGCCAGCGGGCGATCTCGGCGTCGCGGGACGAGGCGTTGCCGTCGCGGCACTGGATGCCGATGGCGCCCTGGCTGACCGGCGGCGGGAACGCGTCCGGCTCCATGATCCGGGTGATGGCGTGCTCCATCTCCAGCCGCTTCAGGCCGCAGACCGCCAGGAAGGTGGCGTCCGCTTCGCCGTCATGCAGCTTGCGCAGGCGGGTGTCCACATTGCCGCGGAACATCACCACCTGCAGGTCCGGCCGGCGGTTCAGCACCAGGGCGGCGCGGCGCACCGAGGCGGTGCCGACCCGCGCCCCCTGGGGCAGGGCCTCGAAACTGTCCGCATGGGGCGAGATGAAGGCGTCGCGGGGATCCTCGCGCGGCAGCACCGCCGCCAGGATCGTCGCGTCGGCGATGGTGGTCTCCATGTCCTTCATGGAATGGACCGCGGCGTCGATGGCGCCGGAGAGCAGCTCGCCCTCCACCTCCTTGATGAACAGGCCCTTGCCGCCGAGTTCGGCGAGCGGTCGGTCGCGCACGACATCCCCGGTGGTCTTCACCGTGCGGATCTCGATCGCGCCCGGCTCGCGCAGTTCGGGCCAGGCGGCCATCAGCCGCTCGCGGGTCTCTCGGGTCTGGGCGAGGGCCAGCGCCGATCCGCGCGAGCCGAGGATGATCTTGGCGGTCATGGCGGTGTCTGTCTCGCCTCTGTCAATCGGGTGTCATCGCGGCGGGTTTCGTGTAGACGAAGGCACGATCTGAAGGGAGACCGCGCCGTGCCTTCCGGCCCGCACGCTATTCTAGGCATAGAAACGAGCTGTGATGAAACCGCCGCGGCGGTGGTGGCCGCCGACCGGCGGATTCTGTCGACCGTGGTGCTGAGCCAGCTCGACGATCACCGGCTCTATGGCGGCGTCGTGCCGGAGATCGCGGCACGCGCCCATCTCGACCATCTGGACGCCATCGTCGCCCGGGCGATGGACGAGGCGGGGCTCGGTTTCGCCGACCTCTCCGGCGTGGCGGCGACGGCCGGGCCGGGGCTGATCGGCGGAGTCCTGGTCGGCGCCACCCTGGGCAAGGCCATCGCCAGCGCCCATAGCCGGCCGTTCCTGGCGATCAACCACCTGGAAGGCCACGCCCTGACCGCGCGGCTGACCGACGGCATCGACTTCCCCTATCTGCTGCTGCTGGTCTCCGGCGGGCACTGCCAGCTCCTGCTGGTCCAGGGTGTGGGGCGCTACAGGCGGCTCGGCACCACGATCGACGACGCGGTGGGCGAGGCCTTCGACAAGACCGCCAAGCTGCTGGGCCTGGGCTATCCGGGCGGCCCGGCGGTGGAGCGTGCCGCCGCCTCGGGCGACGCCTCGGCGGTCGAGCTGCCGCGCCCGATGGTCGGCAAGCCCGGCTGCGACTTCTCCTTCTCCGGCCTGAAGACCGCCGTGCGCCGGCGGGTGGAGGAGGCCGGCGACGGGCTGACGGAGCAGGGGATCGCCGATATCGCCGCCGCGTTCCAGAAGGCGGTCGCCGCCTCCCTGGTCGACCGGACCCGGCGGGCCGCGGAGCTGCTGGAGGCCGAGGGCCTCACCGGCCGGCCGCTGGTGGTCGCCGGCGGCGTGGCGGCGAACGGGACGATCCGGGCGGCACTCGCGGCGCTGGCGGAGAGCCGGGGCATGCCGTTCGTGGCCCCGCCGCTGGCACTGTGCGGCGACAATGGCGCGATGATCGCCTGGGCCGGGCAGGAGCGGCTGGCCCTGGGCCTGGTCGACGGCATGGACTTCCGCCCCCGCCCCCGCTGGCCGCTCGACCCGGACGCGGCGCCCTCCATCGGGGCGGGACGGGTGAAGGCGTAGCCACCGGGAATTTCTCTCTCCCTCCCCTTCTTACTCACTCCCCGGACTTGTTCCGGGGCGAGCCCGTCATCAGGCGAAACGCCCGACGACGAAGCGCCGGCCAGCGCGCGCCCCGGAATAAATCCGGGGAGTGAGAAGAGGTTGGATCGATCACCCAAACTCGGGCTAAATCCTCCCTCCGATATCGAGACGAGAGGCACCCTTCATGGCGTACTGGCTGTTCAAATCCGAGCCCGGCACCTGGTCCTGGGACGATCAGGTCCGCAAGGGCGACCAGGGCGAAGGCTGGGACGGGGTGCGCAACTACCAGGCCGCCAACAACATGAAGGCGATGAAGATCGGCGACCGCGGTTTCTTCTACCACTCGGTCAACGAGAAGCAGATCGTCGGCATCGTCGAGGTGATCGAGGAATACCACCCGGACCCGACCGACAAGTCGGAGCGTTTCGGCATGGTAACGATCAAGGCGATCCAGCCGGTGGAGAAGCCGGTGACCCTGGCCGACATCAAGGCCGAGCCGGAGCTGGAGGATTTCGCCCTGGTCCGCCAGTCGCGCCTCTCGGTCGTCCCGGTCACCGACGCCCAGTGGCGGCTGATCCTGAAGATGGCGGAGACGACGGTCTAGCCGGCGGTTCCCCCTCACCCCCACCTGCCCACCCGTCATCCTGAATTCAATTCAGGACCTGCGGTGCACCGGCGCCTGAGCGTTGATCCTGAATCAAGTTCAGGATGACGGGAGCTGTGGAGTACTGGGGCTCAGCCCGCCGACCCCTCCAGCTCGCGGATCATGTCCGCCATCGCCACGAGGCGCTGGGCCTCGGCCACGTGCAGGCCCTCGACCAGCTTGCCGTCGACCTGCAGCACGCCCTTGCCCTCGGCCATGGCGGCGGCGTGGGCGTCGGCGATCTTGCGGGCCCAGGCGATGTCCTCCTTGCGCGGCGAGAAGGCGGCGTTGGCGGCGGCGATGGTCTTGGGATGGATCAGCGTCTTGCCGTCGAAGCCCAGCTCGCGGCCCTGGCGGCAGACCGCGGCGAATCCCGCGTCGTCATTCAGATCCGCGTGCACCCCGTCCAGGATCGCGAGCCCATGGGCCCGGGCCGCCAGGAGGCAGAGGCCGAAGGAGGTCATCAGCGGCATCCGGTCGGGTGTGTGCAGGCAGTGCAGGTCCTTGGCCAGGTCGTTGGTGCCGAGCATCAGCCCGGCCATGCGCGGCGTGGCCGACGCGATCTCCTGGGCCGCCAGCACGCCGCGCGGGGTCTCCACCATGCACCACAGACCCAGGCCCTCCGGCGCTCCGTTGCGCTCCAGCAACGACTCCGCCTGGCGCACGGTGCCACCGCTCTCCACCTTGGACAGGATCACCCCGTGGGCGGGCTGGCCGGCGGCGAAGACCAGGTCGTCATGACCCCAGGGCGTGTCCAGGCCGTTGACCCGGATCAGGATCTCGCGCGCGCCATAGCCGCCCTGGGCCAGGGCCTCGGCGATGGCGTCGCGGGCGGCCTGCTTGGCGTCGGGGGCCACCGCGTCCTCCAGGTCCATGACGATGCCGTCGCAGGGCAGGGAGCGGCCCTTGTCGAGGGCGCGCGGGTTCGAGCCCGGCATGTAGAGGACGGAGCGGCGGGGACGGGTGACGGCGGCCATGATCAAGCGTTTCCAACGGTTCGGGGTTCATCGTTGGCCGCGAGCCTAGCCGCCGGGGCCGCCCTCGACAACGCACCCGATTTGTCCCGCTGACGGACGCGGCCGAACCGGTTATGAGGGGGCATGCCGATCCTCGCCCTCTCCTCCCATGTCGCCGTCGGCCATGTGGGCAACGCCGCCGCGGTGCCGGTCCTGGAACGCCGGGGCCACGAGGTCTGGCGCGTCGACACGGTGAGCTTCTCCAACCATCCGGGCCATCACAAATTCACCGGCAAGGTGCACGAGGGACACGAGATCGCCGAGCTGATGCGCGGCATCGCCCACCACACCGGCTGGCGGGGCGTGGAGGGGGTCTATTCCGGCTATCTCGGCACCGCGGAGACGGGGCGGGCCTTCCCCGAGGTGCTCGACGCCATCCGGGAGGCGAGCCCGGACGCGGTCTATCTCTGCGACCCGGTGATCGGCGACCACGGCCGAGTGTTCGTGCGCGAGGGGATCGAGAACGCCTTCCGCGACCGGCTGGTGCCCCGGGCCACGATCATCACGCCCAACGCCTTCGAGCTGGCCCTGCTCTCCGGCCACCGGGTGGAGAGCGTGGCCGATGCCCATGACGCGGCGGTCACCCTGCTGGAATGGGGGCCGGAGGTGGTGGTCGCCACCGGCGTGCCCGACGGCGACCATCTCGCCGTGGTGGCGGTGACGGCGACCGAGAACTGGATCGCCCGCTCGCCCTGGCACGACCGGCCGTTCTTCGGCACCGGCGATCTCTTCGCCGGACTGTTCCTGTCCCACTGGCTGGAGCACCGCAGCGCCGCGCCCGCCCTGGCCCGCACCGTCGCGGGACTGGAAGTGGCGACGGCGGCGACCAAGGCCGCAGATTCCGTCGATCTGGTGCTGATCGCCAACCTGGACGCGATCACCCGGGCGGTGCCAGCCGAGGTGCGGCCCCTCTAGAGGCCCAGCAGCCTAGAGACCCAGCAGCGCCGGCGGGTCGTCGGTGACGATGGAGGCCATGCCCCAGTCGAACAGTTCCTTCGCCCGTTTCGGGTCGTTAACGGTATAGACCATCGGGACCCAGCCGCCTTCGACGATGGCGGTCACGTCCTCGGGGCCGAACACATCCTTCGTGCCGGGGATCACCGCGTCGACCGCCAGGTCCCGGGCGGCCTCGCGCCAATCGTCCGGCCGGCCGGTCAGCAGCAGGCCGCGCACATAGTCGGGAGCCCCATCGCGCACGACGCGCAGGGCGTTGCGGCTGAACGAGGTGATGACGATCGGGTCCGACGGCCCCCAGCCCTCGGTGTCGAGCACCGCCAGCACCGCCCGCGCGGTGGCCGAGCCGGTGCCCGCATCCGGCTTGATCTCCAGGTCGAGCCCGAGGCCGAGCTCGCGGCACAGGGCCAGGCACTGGGCGAGGGTGGGCACGCCCTCGCCATTGCCGGCATCCACCTCGGCGAGTTCGGCGGCGCTGCGCGCGACCACCGGGCCCCGGGCGTCGGTGGTGCGGTCCAGGGTGGCGTCGTGCATCAGCACCGGAACGCCGTCGCCGGCCAGCTTGGCATCGATCTCGACCCAGGTGGCGCCGGCCTCCTTCGCGGCCCGGATCGAGCCCAGCGTGTTCTCCGGCGCCAGCGCCTTGGCGCCGCGATGGCCGATCAGACGGGGCGGGGTGAAGGGACGTGCGGGCATCGGGGTCTCCAGGTGAGGTGGCGGCGGACCATAGCGCAGGGAGCGTGGCGGGAAAATGACAGCGCTTGGGCCGTTCGACCCTTCGCCCTTCGACACGCCCCGTCCCGTCCCGGATTAAATCCGGGACGGGCGCGTCCGGTATGACGGCGAAGAGGGAGGCGCGGGCACACAAAAAAAGACGCGGAGACCGAAGCCTCCGCGCCGCTGTTTCTCGCCGTTGGGCCGGGCCGGTTACTCGGCGGCGGCTTCCAGGTCGGCGCCGGTCTCCTGATCGACGACCTTCATCGACAGCTTGACCTTGCCGCGGTCGTCGAAGCCGATGACCTTGACCTTCACCTTGTCGCCTTCCTTGACGACCTCGGTAACCGTCTCCGGGCGCTTGCCGTTGGTCAGCTGGCTGATGTGCACCAGACCGTCCTTCGGGCCGAGGAAGTTCACGAAGGCGCCGAAGTCGAGGGTCTTCACGACCTTGCCGTCGTAGATCTTGCCCACTTCCGGCTCGGCGGTCAGCGAGTAGACCCAGTTATGCGCCGCGTCGAGCGAGGCCTGCTCGACCGCCGCGATCTTCACGGTGCCGTCGTCCTCGATATCGATCTTCGCACCGGTGGTCTCGCAGATCTCGCGGATCACCTTGCCGCCGGAGCCGATCACGTCGCGGATCTTGTCGACCGGGATCTTGATGGAGATCATCTTCGGCGCGGTGTCGGACACGCCCTCGCGGGCGGTCGACAGGGCCTTGCCCATCTCGCCGAGGATGTGCATGCGGCCGTCCTTCGCCTGCTCCAGCGCGACCTTCATGATCTCGCGGGTGATGGACGTGATCTTGATGTCCATCTGCAGGGCGGTCACGCCCTTGTCGGTACCGGCGACCTTGAAGTCCATGTCGCCCAGGTGATCCTCGTCACCCAGGATGTCGGACAGGACAGCGAACTTCTCACCTTCCTTGATCAGGCCCATGGCGATGCCCGCCACCGGACGGGCCAGCGGCACGCCGGCATCCATCAGGGACAGCGAGGTGCCGCAGACCGTCGCCATGGACGACGAGCCGTTGGACTCGGTGATCTCGGACACCACGCGCAGGGTGTAGGGGAAGGCTTCCTTGCTCGGCAGCAGCGGCTTCACCGCCCGCCAGGCCAGCTTGCCGTGGCCGATCTCGCGACGGCCCGGGGAGCCGACGCGGCCCGCCTCGCCCACCGAGAACGGCGGGAAGTTGTAGTGCAGCAGGAAGTGCTCGCGGTACTCGCCTTCCAGGGCGTCGATGATCTGCTCGTCCTGGCCGGTGCCCAGGGTGGCGACGACCATCGCCTGGGTCTCGCCGCGGGTGAACAGCGCCGAGCCGTGGGTCCGCGGCAGCAGGCCGACCTCGGCCACGATCTGGCGCACGGTCTTGGTGTCGCGCTCGTCGATGCGCTTGCCGGTCTCCAGGATGCGGCCGCGCACGATGTCGGCCTCCAGGCCCTTCATCAGGCCCTTGGCGGCTTCCTTCTCGGCCTCGTCCTCGATCGCGGCCAGGCCCTTGTCCTTGGCGGCCGCGAGCTTGTTCTGGCGCTCGGTCTTGTTCGGCTCGTCATAGGCCGCTTCCAGGTCGGCCTTGCAGGCCGCCTCGAGCTTGCCGCGGATGGCGTCCAGGTCCAGCGGGCTCTCCGGCAGATCCATCGGATCCTTCGCGGCGGCCTCGGCCAGCTCGATGATCGCCTTGATCACCGGCTGGAAGCTGTCATGGCCGAAATTGACGGCGCCGAGCATGATCTCCTCGGACAGCTCCGACGCCATGGACTCGACCATCAGCACGCCTTCCTCGGTGCCGGCGACGACCAGGTCGAGCTCGCTCTCCTTGGTGGCGTCCATGGTCGGGTTCAGGATGTACTCGCCGTTCTTGTAGCCGACGCGCGCGCCGCCGATCGGGCCCAGGAACGGGGCGCCGGACAGGCACAGGGCGGCGGAGGTGCCGACCATGGCGACGATGTCCGGATCGTTCTCCAGATCGTGGGCGAGAACCGTGCAGATCACCTGCACCTCGTTCTTGAAGCCCTTGACGAAGAGCGGACGGATCGGCCGGTCGATCAGGCGGGAGGTCAGGGTCTCCTTCTCGCTCGGACGGCCCTCGCGCTTGAAGAAGCCACCGGGGATCTTGCCCGCGGCGTAGGTCTTCTCCTGGTAGTGGACCGAGAGGGGGAAGAAGTCGATGCCCGGGCGCTGCGTCTTGGCGGCGACCACGGTGCAGAGAACGGCGGTGTCGCCGTAGCGGGCGAGGACCGCGCCGTCGGCCTGGCGGGCCATCTTGCCGGTCTCCAGGGTGAGCGTGCGCCCGCCCCACTCGATTTCCTTGCGGTATACGTCGAACATACGTGTCATTCCTCAGTTTCGAACCGACGGACATGACCCGCCGCGTTCCACCCTTCCTTCCGGTCGGCCCGTGCCGCGGTGAATGCCCGCGACCGGATGGACCAACACGACCAGCCACCGGCAGCGCATAGCCGGCGGCGACCCGCGATCAAAAGTGCGATGAAGGATAGATGGACGCTCCTTGCGTCATGGCGCCCCAACGGCGGCCTTCGGTTCTCATATTTCGTCTCTTTTTGCGCGCGCGTTCTTTGACACGGAACGCCCCCGGGGTCAACGCGCACGTGCCCCGCTGTCCGCCGGCTCGCCGTCCGGCAGCAGGACCCGCGCCAGCGCGCCGCACGGCTGCAGCAGGTCACGCAGGGTGTAGCGGTCGAGCACCGCCATGAATCCCCCCAGCGCCTCGTGCAGGATGCCGGACAGGGCGCAGACCGGCGCGATGGCGCAGGTGTTGGTCGCCGGGTCGAAGCATTCGACGATCCGCATGTCCTCCTCGAACCGGCGCACCGTGTCGCCGAGCGGGATGCGCTCGGGGGCCACGGCCAGGCGGATGCCGCCCTGACGGCCGCGGACCGTCTCGATCAGCCCCTCCTGTCCGAGGCGATGCACCACCTTCATCAGGTGGTTCTCGGAGATGCCGTAGCGGTCGGCGATCTCCCGGATCGTCGAGAGCTCCCCGGCGGGGCGCAGCCCGAGAAACATCAGGACGCGCAGGGCGTAGTCGGTCTGTCGTGTGAAGCGCATGGGGCCAGGTCCGCGTGGGTTCGCAAAAGATGTATCTCTCATATTGCTTTTTGCCAAGGGCAGACGATATAAGATGCATTGAAAATACTTCTTTAAGAAGGAGCCCTCCGATGACCCCCCATGGCCTGCCCCACCCGCCGCAGGTGCTGCACCACCGGCCCGCCGATCTGGGCGACCGCGTCGCCTTCGGCTTCGTGAAGGCGCTGCGGCTCGTCGCCGACCTGTTCTTCCGCAAGCGCTACGGCCATCGCGCCGTGGTGCTGGAGACCGTCGCCGCCGTGCCCGGCATGGTCGGCGGTCTGCTGCAGCACCTGAAGGCCCTGCGCCACATCCGCGACGACCAGGGCTGGATCCGCGAGCTGCTGGACGAGGCCGAGAACGAGCGGATGCACCTGATGACCTTCATCAAGGTCGCCCGGCCGTCGGTCTTCGAGCGGCTGATCATCCTGCTGACCCAGGCCGCCTTCTATAACGTCTACTTCTTCCTCTATCTCTTCGCGCCGAAGACCGCCCATCGGGTCGTCGGCTATTTCGAGGAGGAGGCGGTGCGCAGCTATACCGACTTCCTGGCCGAGATCGATGCCGGCCGGCTGGCGGACGCGCCGGCACCCCGGATCGCCATCGACTACTGGCGGCTCGCCCCCGACGCCACCCTGCGCGACGTGGTGGTGGCGGTGCGGGACGACGAGGCCGGGCACCGCGACCGCAACCACGCCTTCGCCGATGCCCTGAAGAAGGACGCGGACGCTCCCTTCGCCGCGGCGGTGAAGTGATGGCTGGCGATCGGACCCCGCTGCATCCGGCGATCGACCGCGACCTGGTCGAGGCGCTGGTCCACGACTTCTACGGCCGGGTGCGCACGGACCCGGAGATCGGCCCGATCTTCGAGGGGATCATCGCCGACTGGACGCCCCATCTGGAGACGATGGTGTCCTTCTGGTGCTCGGTGATGCGGGTCAGCAGCGGGTTCCAGGGCCAGCCGATGCAGAAGCACCTGGCCATCCCGGGCCTCGGCCCCCGCCATTTCGAGCGCTGGCTGGTGCTGTTCCGCGCCAGCGCCCGGGACGTCACGCCGCCCGAGGTGGCGGCGATCTTCATCGAATTGGCCGAACGCATCGCCAAGAGCCTGCAATTGGGCCTCGACTTCGCCCATCGGCAGCGCGAGACCGCCTGACCGGCGGCCCTGGAAGGAGAGTGCGATGCGTTGGCTGCCCGCCTCAGTGCAGGCCTACCGGAAGACACCGGTCTTCACCGAGACCACCATCCCAGCCGGGCTGCTGCGCGACCACAGCACGAAACCCGGAACCTGGGGCCTGATCCATGTCATCTCCGGCGACCTGCGGCTCCACTTCGCCGAGGATGGGGCGCCGGAACGGCTGGCACCCGGCCGGCCGGGGGTCCTGCCGCCGGAGGCCCTGCACCGGGTGGCGGCAGACGGGCCGGTCCGGTTCTTCGTGGAGTTCTTCCGCGAGCCCTGAGCCCGCAACCCTGAAACCCCAAAAGAAAAGAGCGCCCGGCGGAGGCTCGGGCGCTCTTCTGTGTTCGCGCGGCTGCGGCCGTTTAGCGGCGCAGGCCCAGGCTGTTGATCAGCGAGGAATAGCGGTCGTTGGACTTTTTCTTCAGATAGTCCAGCAGACGGCGGCGCTGGCCGACCATCATCAGCAGACCCCGGCGCGAGTGGAAGTCGTGCTTGTGGGTCTTCATGTGCTCGGTCAGGTTGGAAATGCGCTCGCTCAGGATCGCGACCTGCACTTCCGGCGACCCGGTGTCGCCTTCCTTCTGGGCGTATTCCTTGATGAGCTCAGCCTTGCGCTCAGCGGTAATCGACATCGTCCTCTCCTTCTCTAGAGGTTAAGCACCCTCACCGGACGGATGGCGCCGCTTTCGATCCGCGCGATGGCGACCGGGACCGTGCCGTCGGTGGCATAGACCAGATCGCCTTCCTGCAGATCACCGAACCGGTCCCGATCCATCGAGCGATAGACCGGAACACCCTGTCCGTTGCGCAGCGTCGTCGCCTCGGGGCCCTTCAAGGCCAGCGCCGGGATGCCGTCCAGCGCGGTCTCAACGGGCCGCAGGTGCTCCAAAGAGGCGGGGTTATGCATCAGCTCCGCCAGGGAATCCAGCGAAATCGCGCGATCCGCGCCGAACGGGCCGACGCGCAACCGCCGCAGGTCGCGGATATGCCCGACCGTGCCGAGCGCCAGCGCCAGGTCGCGGGCCAGCGAGCGCATATAGGCGCCCTTGCCCGAGGTGACCCGGAACCGGGCCTCGTCCCGGCTCGGCATGTCGACCAGCCGCAGGTCCAGGATCTCGATCAGCCGGGAGTCGAGCTCGACCTCCTCGCCCGACCGCGCCAGGTCGTAGGCCCGCTCGCCATCGACCTTGATGGCGGAGAATTTCGGCGGAACCTGCTCTATTTCGCCAACGAAACGGTCGAGGATGCCCAGGATCGCCGCCTCGTCCGGCCGCGCGTCGCTGATCTCCACCACCGCGCCCTCGGCGTCGTCGGTGGAGGTCGCCTCGCCCCAGCGCACGGTGAAGGCATAGTCCTTGGTGGCGTCCATCACGTAGGGCACGGTCTTGGTCGCCTCGCCCAGCGCTATGGGCAGCACGCCGGTGGCCAGCGGGTCGAGGGTGCCGGCATGGCCGGCCTTGGCGGCGTCGAACACCCGGCGGACGGTGGCGACCGCCTGGGTCGAGGTGATGTCGATCGGCTTGTCCAGGATCACCCAGCCATGGACCGGATTGCCCCGCTTCCTACGCGCCATCGTCGTCCGGCTCACCGTCTTCATCGGGGGAATTGGCCACGTCCTGGCGGATCACCGGGTCGTTGAGGATCGCGTTCATGCGCTGGGAGGCGTCGAAGGCGGTGTCGCGCTTGAAGGTCAGGCGCGGCGCGAACTTCATGCGCACCTCGCGGGCGACCTGGCCGGACAGCCGGCCGGCGACCCGGCCCAGCACCGGCAGGATGTCGGCGATCTCGCCGTCGATCGGCGGGATCACCCAGACGGTGGCGTTGCGCAGGTCCGGCGAGACGCTGACCTCGGACAGGGTGATCCGCACGCCGGACAGGGCCGGCTCGTGCAGCTCGCCGCGCTCGAACACGCGGGCAAGCACGCGGCGGATCTCCTCCCCGACACGCAATTGCCGCTGGCTCGGGCCCTCACGGGCCTCGTCACGCTTCGCCATAACCGTAATCCCGTTCGGCGAGACGCCGCCGCGTTAGCCGGCGGACGCCTCCTGCTGAACCTGCTCGAGCGTCCGGGCGACTTCCTTCAGCTCGAAGCACTCGATCTGATCGCCCTCGCGGATGTCGTCGTAATTCTCGAACGCCATGCCGCACTCGTAGCTCTCGCGGACCTCTCGGACCTCGTCCTTGAAGCGCTTCAGCGTCTTCAGGGACCCCTCGTGGATCACCACGTTGTCGCGCAGCAGACGGACCTTGCAGCCCCGCTTGATGACGCCGTCGGTGACCATGCAGCCCGCCACCTTGCCGACCTTGGTGATGTTGAAGACCTGGCGGATCTCGGCGTAGCCCAGGAACTCTTCCTTGAGTTCCGGCGCCAGCATGCCGGTCAGCAGGGCTTTCACATCGTCGATCAGGTCGTAGATGATCGAGTAGTAGCGGATCTCCATCCCGTCGCGGCGCGCCATCTCGCGGGCCTGCGGGTTGGCGCGGACGTTGAAGCCGACGATGATGCCGCCCGAGGCCCCGGCCAGGGACACGTCGGACTCGCTGATGCCGCCGACGGCCGCGTGGAGAATGCGCGGCTTGACCACGCTGGTCTCCAGCTTCTCCAGGGTCGCCCGGATCGCCTCCAGGGAGCCGTGCACGTCGGTCTTGATGACCAGCGGCAGTTCCTCGGCCTCGCCGGACTTGATGGCGGACAGCATCTGCTCGACCGTGCCGCGAGCACCGGCCGTCGCACTCTTCTCGCGCAACAGACGCTGGCGATAGTCGGCGATCTCGCGGGCCCGGCTCTCGTTCTCGACGACGACGAAATCGTCACCGGCGGTCGGCGTGCCCTGCAGACCCAGAACCTCGATCGGCTCGCTCGGGCCGGCACTCTCGGCCTGCTCGCCGCGGTCGTTGACCAGGGCGCGCACACGGCCCCATTCCGCACCCGCAACGAACACGTCGCCGGTGCGCAGGGTGCCGCGCTGAACCAGCACGGTGGCGACGGAGCCGCGGCCGCGCTCGACCTTGGCTTCGATGACCACGCCGGTGGCGGCCCGATCCGGGTTCGCCTTCAGCTCGAGCACTTCGGCCTGAAGCGCGATCGCTTCCAGCAGCGTGTCCAGTCCCTGCTTGGTCAGCGCCGAGACGTCGATCGCCTGGACGTCGCCGCCCATGTCCTCGACCACGATCTCGTGCTGCAGCAGTTCGGTGCGGACCCGCTGCGGGTCGGCATCGGGCTTGTCGATCTTGTTGACCGCGACGATCACCGGCACCTTGGCGGCGCGGGCGTGGCGGATCGCCTCGACCGTCTGGGCCATGATGCCGTCATCGGCCGCCACCACCAGCACGACGATGTCGGTGACATTGGCACCGCGGGCGCGCATCTCGGTGAAGGCCTCGTGGCCCGGCGTGTCGATGAAGGTGATCTTGTCGCCCGACGGCACCTCGATCTGGTAGGCGCCGATATGCTGGGTGATGCCACCGGCCTCGCCCGACGCCACGTCGGCCTGGCGGATGGCGTCCAGCAGGGACGTCTTGCCGTGGTCGACGTGACCCATGACGGTGACCACCGGCGGCCGCGGACGCAGGTCGACGTCCTTGTCCTCGTCGCCGGTCATGCCGAGCTCGACGTCGGATTCCGCGACACGGCGGACCTTGTGGCCGAATTCCTGGGCCACCAGTTCGGCGGTGTCGGCGTCGATGATCTGGTTGATGGTCGCCATGACGCCCATCTTCATCAGCGACTTGATGACCTCGCCGCCGCGCTCGGCCATACGGTTGGCCAGCTCCTGCACGGTGATGGTCTCGGGCACGATCACGTCGCGCGACTGCTTGACCGCATCGCCCTGATTGTCGCGACCGCGCTGGCGCTCGCGTTCCCGGGCACGGCGGACCGAGGCGAGCGAACGCACCCGCCCGCTGTCGCCGCTGAGCGCGTCGCTGATGGTCAGCTTGCCCTGACGACGGCGCGGCTCGCCGGCGCCGCGGGTGCGGGCCGGACGCTTGGACGGCGCCTCCTTGGCGCCGCCGCCACCGCCGCCACGACGGCGACGGTCGTCATCCTCGCTGTCGATCGGCGCACGGGCGGCCGGCGACGCAGCGGCCGGAGCCGTCCCCTCGCGGTCCAGACGGGCGGTCGCACGCTCGGCGGCGGCCTTGGCCTGACGGGCGGCCTCCTCCTCGGCGAGACGGGCGGCCTCGGCGGCCTTCACCGCAGCCTCGGCGTCCTCGATCTTGCGCAGCTCGTCCAGCTCGGCCTGGCGGCGGTCCACCGGCTCGGGAGCGGGCTCGGGGGCCGCAGCCTCCGGCGCCTCGGCCGGGGACTCCGCTGCCGGCGCGGTCGGGGCCTTGGCCTCGGTCACGGCCTCGGGCTGCTCCTCGGGGCGCCGGGAGGCGGCCTGCTCAAGGACGCGGGCCCGGGCCTCGCGCTCCTCGGCGGTCAGCTCGCGCCCGCCCTTGCCGCCGCCGGCCTTCGCCGCGGCGATGGCAGCCTCGCGGGATCCGGGAACCGGCTGAGACGGCCGGCGCCGGCGCACCTCGACCTGCACGGTCTTGGAGCGGCCATGGGAGAAGCTCTGCTTGACCTGACCGGTTTCCACCGTCTTGCCAAGGGACAGCTTGCCCTTGCCGGAGCCGAGGCTCAGCTTCTTGCGATCTTGTTCGTTGGTGCTCGACATATCGTCTTTGCCCACGTCATCCATCCGTCAACGGGCAGGCCATCATTACTTGGCGCCCTGAATACACGTCCCGGCATGGTTTTCCAAGCCGGGGCCCACATCTGATGCAGCCTTTTCCGGCCGCAAACCCTCAAGTCTCGCCGCGTCTCGCAGCAATCGTTCCGCCAGACCGGCCCGCGGTCCTGCGGATTCCACGAACGCGTGCACCACATGGTCGCGTCCGAAAGCCTCGGCGATCTCCGCCGCCAACAGGCACGACACCACCGACCGCGTCCCCGCCAGGGCCCGCAGACGGGCCCGGCCATCCTCGGCACCGTCGCCCGCCTCGACCAGCACGCCGGGGCGTCCGGCCTCGAGGGCCTGGCGCACCTTGGTCTGGCCGCCGACCGCTCCGCCGGCCCGCCGCGCGAGCGACAGCGTCTCCACGCAGCGCCGCGTGAGCAGTCCCTCGACCCGGTCCGTCAGGGTGGGGTCCACCGTGACCGACCGCTTGGCCGCCCGGGCGAAGAGCCGTTTGGCCACCGCCTGATCGAGCATCCCCCGATCGGCGGAAACCCAGAGACCGCGGCCCGGCAGCCGCTCGTCGATATCCGGGACGATCGAGCCGTCCGGACCCACGACGAAGCGGATCAGCCCACCGCGCGGCTGAACCTCCCGGGTGACAAAGCAACGGCGCTCGCCGTCCTCCTCCCGTCGCTTCGGTTCATGCCGTCGGCTCAGGATCGCTCTCCTCGGCCGCCGCGTCCACCCCGGCATTCGACTCCGCACCGTCCTCGCCTTCGAACCAATGGGCGCGGGCCGCCATGATGATCTGGTTGGCCGCATCCTCGTCGAAGCCGGCATCCGGCAGGATCTCGCGCAATTCGTCGCTGGCCAGGTCGCCCAGGTCGTCCAGGGTCTTCACCCCGTTCTCGCCCAGGGTGACCAGCATGGCCGGCGTGAAGATCTCGAGCTCGACCAGATCGTCGGTCACGCCCAGTTCGCGGCGGCGCTCGTCATGGCGCTGACGCTCGGCCTCGACGAAGTTGAACGCGCGGGTGCGCAGCTCCTCGGCGATGTCGGCGTCGAAGCCTTCGATCTCGGCCAGGTCGTCGATATCCGTGTAGGCGATCTCCTCGACCGAGGCGAAGCCCTCGGCGACCAGCAGGCCGGCGATGACGTCGTCGATGTCCAGGGCGCCGATGAAGGATTCCGAACGCTGGCGGAACTCCTCGCGGCGGCGGTCCGACTCCTCCTGCTCGGTCAGGATGTCGATATCCCAGCCGGTCAGCATGGAGGCGAGGCGCACGTTCTGGCCGCGGCGGCCGATGGCCAGCGAGAGCTGCTCGTCCGGCACCACGACCTCGATGCGGCCCTGGTCCTCGTCGAGCACGACCTTGGACACCTCGGCCGGAGCCAGGGCGTTCACCACGAAGGTCGCCGGATCGTCGGAGAACGGAATGATGTCGATCTTCTCGCCCTGGAGCTCGCCGACGACGGCCTGGACGCGGGACCCGCGCATGCCGACGCAGGCGCCGACCGGATCGATCGAGCTGTCGTAGGAGATCACCGCGATCTTGGCGCGGGAACCCGGGTCGCGGGCCACCGCCTTGATCTCGATGATGCCGTCATAGACCTCCGGGACCTCCTGGCGGAACAGCTGGCGCATGAATTCCGGATGGGTGCGCGACAGGAAGATCTGCGGACCGCGCTGCTCCTCGCGCACATCCTCGATATAGGCGCGGATGCGGTCGCCCTGGCGGAAGGTCTCGCGCGGCAGCAGCCGGTCGCGGCGCAGCACCGCCTCGGCGCGCGGGATCTCCACGGTGACGTTGCCGTATTCGACGCGCTTGACCACGCCGTTGATGATCTCGCCGGCCCGGCCGTCATATTCCTCGAACTGGCGCTTGCGCTCGAACTCGCGGACCTTCTGGACGATGACCTGCTTGGCGGTCTGGGCGGCGATGCGGCCGAAATCGATCGGCGGGAGCGGCTCCTCGATCACCGAGCCGACCTCCAGGGCCGGGTCGATCTTCTTGGCCTGGTCCAGGGTGATCTCGGCGAACTCGTCCTCGATCTCCTCCACCACCGTGGTGCAGCGCTTCAGGCTGATATCGCCGGTGCGCCGGTCGATGGTCGCGCGGATATCGTGGTCGGGGCCGTATTTCGACCGGCCGGCCTTCTGGATCGCCTGTTCCATGGCGATCAGCACTTCCTCGCGATCGATCCCCTTGTCCCGGGCGACCACATCGGCGACCTGGATCAGCTCCAGCTTCGGTGTCGTGGCGATATCCATCGGCTTGTTCGTCCTCTATCAACCCGGCGGAGGCAGGTCCGCCCCGGTTACTCCCTTAACCCCGTTCCGGCCCGTCGGCCGTCAGTTCTGACCCTCGGGCCGGCTGGCTTCGAGCAGCGCGTCGGTCAGCACGAGCTTGGCCCGCGAGATCCCCTCGAACGGCAGGTCGATCATGCCGGCCTTGTCGTCCAGCTCGACCTGCACCCGCTCGCCCTCGGCGACCCCCTTGATCCGGCCGCTGAAGCGCTTGCGGCCGTCGATCGGCACCGCCATGTCGACCCGGGCGTCGAACCCGGCCCAGCGCTCGAAATCCTTCAGCCGCGTCAGCGGCCGGTCGATGCCCGGCGAGGACACTTCCAGCGTGTATTCCCCGGCGATCGGGTCTTCCACGTCCAGCACGGCGGACACGGTGCGGCTGATCTCGGCACAGTCATCGACGGAGATCATCGTGCCGTCGCTGCGATCGGCCATGATCTGCAGCGTCGGCCGCTGACCGCCGGTGATCATCACCCGCACAACCTCGAAGCCCATGGCCTCGATGGACGGAGTGACGATACCTTCGATGCGCCGGATCTGTGCGTCCACCCGTTGTCCTCACCTGTGACCGGCGGCGGCACCAACAAAAAAGTGGGCCGCTGGCCCACCCCCGATCAATAGTCCGATTGAAGAGCCGTTGATATATAGCAGACGGCCTCGGGCTGCAAGTCCGGCGTGCGGTGCGGGTTTGACTTGCGCCTATCTTTGGCCGGTTTCCGCGGGCTTGCGGAATTCCATATAGGCCGGCATCCGGCCTTCGCGCCGGGCCTTGGCCTCGTAGCGGGTTTCCGGCCAGTCCTCGCGCCGCTCGGTGAAGTCGGCCATGGACGTCCCGGTCCAGCGAAACTCCGGATGGGCGGTGATGCGGGCCAGGATCCAGACCAGATAGCCCGGATCGTCCGTCGCCATGCGCAGGATGCCGCCAGGCTTCAGCAGCTCGTAGAACCGGGCGACGGTCTCGTGCTGGATGATCCGGCGGTAGTGGTGGCGCCGCTTGGGCCAGGGATCGGCATGCAGGACGAAGATCCGCTCCAGGCTCTCCGGCGCCAGCACGTCGAGCACGTCGCGGGCGTCGTCGGGATGGATGCGCACCCGGTCGCCATCCACCTCGTCGAGATGGCGCAGCAGCGAGGCCACGCCGTTCACGAAGGGCTCGCAGCCGATCAGGGCGACGCCCGGGTTGTTCTGCGCCTGCCAGGCCAGGTGCTCGCCGCCGCCGAAGCCGATCTCCAGCCAGACCGCGCGCGGCGCCTGGGGGAACCAGCCCTTCGGGTCGGTCGCATTGGCGGGGGAGGTCTCGACCGGCACCAGGCGGGGGACGAGATCCTCGTCGATCCGGCGCTGCATGCCGACGCGCAGGGGACGCCCCTTGCGCCGGCCGAAGAACAGCCGCTCTTCACCGTGATCGGACATGGCTCTACTGGGTCTGTTTCGGTCCGGCGGCCGGTCGCCCGGCCGCCATCAACGTCAGGCGGTTCGGATCAGAACGCGCCCTTCAGCTCGTCGACCAGATCCAGGCGCTCCCAGGTGAAGTGCCCGGCATCGGTCGGCTTGCGGCCGAAATGGCCGTAGGCGGCACTCGGGGCGTAGATCGGGTTGCTCAGGGACAGCCGCTCGCGGATGCCGCGGGGCGACAGGTCGACCATCTCGGCGATGACGCTGGAGAGTTTCGCCTCGTCAACCTTGTTGGTGCCGTAGGTGTCGACGAAGATCGACAGCGGGTGCGACACGCCGATGGCGTAGGAGACCTGCAGCACGCATTTCTCGGCCAGGCCGGCGGCGACCACGTTCTTGGCGACCCAGCGCGCGGCATAGGCGGCCGAGCGATCGACCTTGGTCGGGTCCTTGCCGGAGAAGGCGCCGCCGCCGTGCGGTGCCGCACCGCCATAGGTGTCGACGATGATCTTGCGCCCGGTCAGGCCGCAGTCGCCGTCGGGACCGCCGATCACGAACCGGCCGGTCGGGTTGATGTAGTAGACGGTGTTGTCGTCCACCCAGCCGTCGGGCATGACCTGGCGCACGAAGGGCAGGACCAGCTCGCGCACCTCTTCCTGGGACAGGTCGGCGTCATGCTGGGTCGACACCACCACCGAGGTGCAGCGCACGGGCTTGCCGTTCTCGTACTGCAGGGTGACCTGGCTCTTGCTGTCCGGGCCGAGGCCCTTGGCGGTGCCGTTCTTCCGGGCGACCGCCATGCGGCGCAGGATCTCGTGGCTGAAATGGATCGGCGCCGGCATCAGCGCGTCGGTCTCGGTGCAGGCATAGCCGAACATGATGCCCTGGTCGCCGGCACCCTCGTCCTTGTTGCCGGCCGCATCGACTCCGACGGCGATGTCGACCGACTGCTCGTGCAGCACGTTCTCCAGGCTGGCGTTCTTCCAGTGGAAGCCGTCCTGCTCGTAGCCGATATCCTTCACGGCGGCGCGCACCGCCTCCTCGATCACCTCGTGGGTGACGCTGGACGGGCCGCGGACCTCGCCGGCGAGCACGATCTTGTTGGTCGTGGCCAGAGTCTCACAAGCGACGCGGCTCGCCGGATCGGCGGCCAGATAGAGATCGACCACCGTGTCGGAGATCCGGTCGCAGACCTTGTCCGGGTGCCCCTCGGAGACGGATTCACTTGTGAAGAGGTAGCTGGCTTGACTCAACGGGGCCTCCGGGATGCTCGACTGTCGCGGAAATCAACGTGTGGAACCCGCCGCGACAGACAGGCGCAGCGGAGTGTACCGGGCCGGCGTTTTTGCGCGAATGCCGGGCCGGGTCAAGCGGAAAGCCGAAAGGCGGCGCCCCGGCACTGGCGCGGGAGGCCGGGTCCGACGCCTTACGGCTTCTCGCCGTCCATCGATCCGGCGATCGACCGCATCAGCTCGTAGAGACGGCGCCGGGCGGTATCGTCGGTGATCCGGTAATAGGCGCGCACCAGCTCTATGGTCTCGCGGCGGCGCATCGGATCCTCGTCCATCGGGCCGACCGCCGGGACCGCCGGCTCCACACCGTCCTCGCCGGGCATGTCGTCGAAGAAGTAGGAGACCGGGACGCCGAGCGCCTTGGCCAGCTCGAACAGCCGGCTGGCACCCACACGGTTGGCACCGCGCTCGTACTTCTGGACCTGCTGGAAGGTGAGGCCAAGCGCTTCGCCCAGGCGCTCCTGACTCATGCCGAGCAGGGTGCGGCGCAGACGGACACGGGTACCGACATGGATATCAATGGGATTCGGATTCGTAGCCGTAGGCGGACGGCCGACCCGACGGCGCCCTGGGCGGTCGTTCGCCATGCGAACCTCTGATTTCGTTAACCAATTAACCACAGGACTCATAGACCATACAATTGTATTCAGTCAACGTACTCAAATCGGCCAAACTGATTTAATTCCAATCAATTCGCGGGAGTTCTTCGACCGGTCCGAAATCGCCCGTATGCTGCAACCGCAAGCAGCAGTACGACCATAAGAATTAAAGGGATATCGCCAATTAAGCTGAAAGGCGGTATCGGCAGCGCCGCGGGCAGCGGCGTGTCCAGGCTGGCGGTCACTCCGATACCAATGCTTGCGACAATTCGCCCCGCCGGATCGATCACTGCGGATACGCCGGTATTCGCCGCCCGGATCATCGGGAGTCCTTGCTCGATCGCCCGCAGCCGGGTGATCGCCAGGTGCTGGTACGGGCCGCTCCAGCGGCCGAACCAGGCATCGTTGGTGGCGTTCAGCATCCAGGCGGGCCTTTCATCGGGGTCCACCGCCCCGCCCGGGAAGATCGCCTCGTAGCAGATCAGCAGCGACACCGGCGGCGCGCCCGCCAGCGCCAGGGTCCGTGGCCCCGGCCCGGGGGTGAAGTCGCGCCGGCTCTGCACGATCGGGTTGACCGGCAGGATCTCGCGCAGGGGCACGTATTCCCCGAACGGCACCAGATGGGCCTTGTCGAAGGTCCAGGCGACCTCCCCCCGGTCGTCGAGGGTGAAGACGCTGTTATAGACCTCGGACAGGCGCCCGATCTTCGCGAGGCGGGGCGCGCCGAAGATCAGGCTGCCCCCGGCCGGCGTGATCCGGGCCAGGGCGGTCAGGTCCGGCGCGTCGCCGATCAGCTGGGCGATCGCGGTCTCCGGCCAGGCCGTTACCGTGGGCAGCTCCCCCGGCGCCAGGCCAGGTGCCGCGACATCGGCCGGCCGGGCCGGGTCGCTGAGGGTCATGTAGCGCTGCATGTGCTCGGGCTTCAGCAGCGGGTTCCACTTGTCGCGCTGGGGCACGTTGCCCTGGACCACCCGGACCACCACGCCCGGGACCGCCCCGTCCGGCTCGGCGAGCTGCGGGATCGCGGCCTCGCGGATCAGGCCGAAGCCGGCCATCGCCGCCAGCAGCACCCCGGCGGCGGCGGTGCCGGCCAGGCGGACCCGGCGCGAGGCGGCGGCGTCCAGCCAGAGCGCCGGGGCCATGGTCACCAGCAGGACCAGCAGGCTCAGCCCGTAGGTGCCCACCAGGGAGGCGGACTGCAGCAGCGGCAGCCAGCCGTCGACCGTGGCCGAGGGCAGGTTCCAGGGAAAGCCGGTGAAGGCATGGCCGCGCACCCATTCGGTGCCGGTGTAGAGGGCGGCGAAGCCGAGCCAGAGCGGCCAGCCGCCGCCGAACAGGCGCTTCGCCAGCCCTCCGGCGATCGCCGCATAGAGCGAGAGGACCGCCGGCAGGCCGAGATTGGCGAAGGGGATCAGCCAGGCATGCTCGCCGGCATTGACCAGCATCGCGTTGGCGATCCAGTGCAGCCCGGCCACGTGGTAGCCGAGCGCCCAGAGCCAGGCGCGGAACGCCGCCGAACGGACGCTCGGGGCTTGCGCCACCACGGCCAGCAAGGCGGCATGGCCGAAGGCGAAGGGCAGCAGGTGGAGCGGCGCCAGGGACAGGCCGGTGGCGGCGCCGGCGATCAGCCCCGCGACGGGAACCACCCATCGGCGGTCGCCCGCCGCAGCCTTACTCGGCGGCACGATCGGCGGCGGGCTGGACCATGCGCACTTTCAGGCGGCGCAGGCGGCGCGGATCGCCGTCCATCACCTCGAACTCGATGCCGCTGGGATGGCGGATCACCTCGCCGCGCGTGGCGACGCGCCCGGCCAGGCTGAACACCAGGCCGCCCAGGGTGTCGATCTCCTCGCGCTCGTCGTCGGTGAGGAACGGACCGGCGATCTCCTCCAGCTCCTCAACGGTGGCGCGGGCATCGGCGACGATGGTGCCGTCCGAGCGTTCGGAGAGCTTCGGCCCCTCATCGGTGTCGTGCTCGTCGACGATGTCGCCGACGATCTCCTCTATGAGGTCCTCGATGGTGATCAGCCCGTCGATGCCGCCGTATTCATCGACCACCAGCGCCATGTGGCGCCGGGTCATGCGCATCTCCTGCAGCAGGTCGAGGGCGCGCGAGGACGGGGCCACGATCAGGATCTCGCGGGCGAGCGCGCCGGCGGCGATGTCCTCGCCCTTGTTCAGATGGGCCAGCACGTCCTTGATGTGGACCATGCCGATCACATCGTCGAGCGAGTCCCGATAGACCGGGATGCGGCTGTGGGCCACCTCGCTCATCTGCCGGGACAGATCGGTCAGCCTGGTCGCGTGGTCGACCGCCACGATGTCGGCGCGCGGCACCATCACGTCATAGGCGGTGATGTCGCGCAGGCCGAGCACGTTGCGGATGATCGCGCCCTCATGCGGGTCGATCGGCGAGGCGTCCTCGCCGTTCTCGTCGATCAGCTCCTCCAGGGAGGCGCGGACGGCCGAGGTTCCGTTGCGGCCGAGCCCGACCGAGCGCATCAGCGTGCGCCAGGCTTCCACCAGCGGGCCCCTGTCGGAGCCGCCGTTCCCGTTGCCGTTGTTGCCGTAGGCGGTGTTCTCGCTCATGCGGCCGCTCCCCGCGCGTCGCCGGGCAGCGGCTCGCCGCCGGCATAGGGGTCCGCAATGTCGAGAGAGGCCAGGATCTCGCGCTCCAGCGCCTCCATCTCCTCGGCCTCCACGTCGTCGCCGTGGTCGTAGCCGAGCAGGTGCAGGGTGCCGTGGACCAGCAGGTGGCTGACATGGTCGGCCACGCTCTTGTCCTGCTCCTCGGCCTCGCGCACCACCGTCTCCAGGGCGAGCGAGATGTCGCCCAGCGGCCGGGGGCCGGCGGGCGGCACGAAGCCGGCCGGGAAGGAGAGCACGTTGGTGGAACTGTCCTTGCCGCGATGGTCGCGGTTCAGCTCCCGCTGCTCCGCGTCGTCGGTCAGCAGCAGGGAGACCTCCAGGTCGCCCGAGGCCTCGGCATGGTCCAGCGCCGCCAGGACGGCGCGTTCGGCACGCGCAGAGATATCTGCGACAGCCGTCTCCCAACCGGGGGCCGTAAGGGATATGTCAAGTTCGACCGTCCGGCGCGCGCGGGAAGGTCGGGTGCTAGATCGAGGACGACTGTCGCCCTCGGCAGAAGAATCTTCGTCGGTCATCGACTCTTGTCGCCGGGTAAAAGTACTCCGTCACGGGCATTGTACGCATGAACGATGCGCGTAACCAGGGGATGACGGACAACGTCTGCCGCGGTGAATTCCACGAACCCGACGCCCTGCACGTCATGTAGGTGATCCAGCGCGTCGCGCAAGCCGGATTTGTTGCCGAGCGGCAGATCGACCTGGGACAGGTCCCCGGTCACCGCCATGCGCGAGTTCTCGCCCAGGCGGGTCAGGAACATCTTCATCTGGGTCGGCGTGGTGTTCTGCGCCTCGTCCAGGATCACATAGGCATTGGCCAGGGTCCGGCCGCGCATGAAAGCGAGCGGGGCGACCTCGATCTCGCCGGCGGCCAGCCGCCGCTCCACCATCTCGCCCGGCATCATGTCGTAGAGCGCGTCGTAGAGCGGGCGCAGATAGGGGTCGACCTTGTCCTTCATGTCGCCGGGCAGGAAGCCGAGCCGCTCGCCCGCTTCCACCGCCGGCCGCGACAGGATGATGCGGTCGACCCGCTTGGCCTTCAGCATGGCGCAGGCCATGGCGACGGCGAGGTAGGTCTTGCCGGTGCCGGCCGGGCCGAGGCCGAAGACCAGCTCGTGCTGCATGAGCTGCTTCAGGTAATGGGCCTGGTTCGGCGAGCGCGCGCCGATCGGCCGCTTGAAGGTGTCGAGCCCGGCATCGCCGGCGAACTCGCGCACCCCGCCGACCGCGTCGGCCGCCTGGGCGTATTTCACCGCCGCGTCCACGTCGCCGATCTCGAAGGGATAGGGCTCCTGCCCCTTCTTCTTGGTCTTCTCCAGCCGGCGGTACAGCCCCTCCAGGGTGCCGCGGGCCGCCTGAAGCGACTCCTCGGCGCCGAGGATGCGCACGATATTGCCGAAGGCCTCCAGCTTGACCCCGAGTTTCTGTTCGATGCGCGCCAGATTCCGGTCGTGGTCCCCGAACAAGAGGGGAATCAGGGCGTGGTCGTGGAACTCGAGCTGGACGGAGGCGTCGTCGGCCGTGCCTGTGCTCACGCAGAAACCCTTTCGGCAGGAGGAGGGGGGAGAGACGAAGGCGAAGGGAGATCGGCGTCGACCGTGACGACCCGACCGGACAGGCTGTTCGCCCCGCCCAGATCGATGGCGACGTCGACCAGGGAACCGAGCAGCCGCTCCGGTGCGTCGGCATGGACCGACTGCATCCACGGCCCGCGCCCGACGAGCTGGCCCGGGCGGTTGCCCCGGCGCTCGAACAGCACCGGCTGCACGCTGCCGACGGCGGACTCGTTGAACGCCCGCTGCTGGGCGTTGAGAAGCTGCTGCAGCGCCTCCAGCCGGTCGGACTTCTGCGCCTCGGTGAGCTGGTCGGCGACCGAGGCGGCCGGCGTGCCCGGCCGGGCGCTGTACTTGAAGGAATAGGCCTGGGCGTAGCCGACCTCGCGGACCAGCCGCAGGGTATTGGCGAAGTCGCGGTCGCTCTCGCCCGGGAAGCCGACGATGAAGTCCGAGCTCAGCGCCAGATCCGGCCGGGCGGCGCGCAGCCGGTCGACGATCCGGCGGTAGTCGTCGGCGGTATGGCCCCGGTTCATGGTGTCCAGGATCCGGTCCGAGCCGGACTGCACCGGCAGGTGCAGATACGGCATGAGCGCCGGCACCTCGCCATGGGCGGCGATCAGGTCGTCGTCCATGTCGCGGGGATGCGAGGTCGTGTAGCGGATGCGCTCGATCCCGTCGATCTCGGCGATGGCCCGGATCAGCCGGCCCAGCCCCCAGTCGCGCCCGTCGGGGCCGGCACCGTGATAGGCGTTCACGTTCTGACCGAGCAGGGTGATCTCCAGGGTGCCGGCGGCGGCCAGGCGCCGCGCCTCCTCGATCACCGCCTCGGCGGGCCGCGAGAACTCGGCTCCGCGGGTATAGGGCACCACGCAGAAGGTGCAGAACTTGTCGCAGCCCTCCTGCACCGACAGGAAGGCGGCCGGCCCCTGGGCGGCGCTCTCCTCGGGCAGGTGGTCGAACTTGTCCTCGGCCGGGAATTCGGTGTCGACCACGCCGGCGCCGCGCCGGTTCTCGCTGCCGAGCGCGCGGGTCACCAGTTCCGGCAGCCGGTGATAGGTCTGCGGGCCGAACACCATGTCGACCACCGGCGCGCGGCGCACGATCTCTTCGCCCTCGGCCTGGGCGACGCAGCCGGCCACGGCGATCAGCATCCGGCGGCCCTCGCGGGCGGCCTCCTCCTTCATCACGCGCAGCCGGCCGAGTTCGGAATAGACCTTCTCGGTCGCCTTCTCGCGGATGTGGCAGGTGTTGAGGATCACCAGGTCGGCGCCGTCCACCTGATCGCTGGACGCATAGCCGTGCGGCGCCATGACATCCGCCATGCGGGCGGAGTCATAGACGTTCATCTGGCAGCCGTAGGTCTTGACGTGAAGCTTCTTGCTCAATGGAACCGTCTTGCTCAATGCCGCCGTCTTCCACGAAGACGTTCGGGACTCGCAGACCCGAGCATCCCTCGTCCCTGTCGGGGACAGCGCCAGATCACCTGATCCATCAAGGTCGCGGCTACTCCCGCTTGCTGATCGCGCCGGATGATTGCGGCCGGGTCCGCCTCTCCCTGGACCCTACGAATCGCCACGTTCCTGTCAAGCGACAGTCGCATGACCCAGAGAGGAAGAGTCTAGCGCCCCGCGTTGGCCCGGGCCAGCCCGCCGGCGACCTGGTCCTGGACCTTGGTCGCCAGGGCCTTGCGCGAGCCCGCCTCGTCCACGGTGACCGGGGTGTGGAACTCGATCACCACGGTCAGCGTGCCGAGCGCCGCCACGGTCCACAGGTGGGGCAGCAGGTCCATGTCGCCGTACCAGGCGAAGAACGGCCGCAGGCCCCGGCCGAGCGGCACCTCGTTCAGCCGCGTATAGGCGATCGACACCGGCTGCACCGTCAGCGCGCGGCCCCGGGGCCGGCGCTCGGCGACCGAGAAGAACGCGCTCTTGAACGGCAGGACACGGGTCCCGTCGCCGCTGGTGCCCTCGGGGAACAGGATCAGGTTGTCGCCCGCCTCCAGCCGCTCGGCGATGTCGTCGCCGTGCTTGGCCACCGCCGTGCGCTTGCGGGCGATGAACACCGTGCGCTGCAGCTTGGCCAGCAGGCCGAACAGCGGCCAGGTCGCGACCTCCGACTTGGCGATGAAGCAGCCGGTCACCACCGAGCCGAGCGCGGTGATGTCCAGATAGGAGACGTGGTTGGCGACGAACAGCACCGGCCGCTCGCGCACCCGGCGGCCGCGCACCACGACGCGGATGCCGAGGATGCGGGTGCACAGGCGGTGGTAGAAGCGCGGCAGCCGCTCCGCCAGGCGCAGACGAAACAGCACCGCCACGGCCTGGACCGGGATCAGCGCCAGGGTCAGCAGCAGGTAGGCCGTCAGCCGCAGCGCCGCCCGGGTTTCCGAGCGGATCATGCCGTGCCCGTGGTCGAGCAGGCGCCGCTCCTCGGCCTCGTCGACATAGACCGGGACAAGTCGGCGCGTCGTGGTCGATCCGGAAACCGCATCCGCCATGGTCAGCCGCCCCGCGCCTCCCGTTCGTAGTGCTTGTAGTACTTGTCGGTCACCGCACTGGTCTGGACGATGACGCAGACATCGGTGGTGTTGAATTGCGGGTCCACCACCGCCCCGTCGCCGACGAAGCCGCCCAGCCGCAGGTACCCCTTGATCAGCGGCGGCAGGCCGGCCAGCGCCCGCTTGGCGTCGATCCGGTCGGCCGGCATCCGGTTCATCTCCACATGGAGGTCGTCCAGGGCGCGCACGCGCAACCCGTCCGGCGCCAGGTGGTTGTGATAGAGGTAGCTGAGGTCGCCGCCCACGGCATCCGGGTCGGTGCCGGGCAGCGAGGCGCAGCCGAACATCAGCGTGATGTCGTGCTTGAAGACATAGGCCGCGATCCCGCGCCACAGCAGCTGCATCGTCGGCCGGTTGCGATGATCCCGGTCCACGCAGGACCGGCCCAGCTCCATGATCTCGCCGGGGAAGGCCAGGATCTTGGAGATGTCGTACTCGCCGGCCGTATAGAAGGTCCGCCCGGCCGGAATGCGCGAGCGGCGGATCAGCCGGTAGGTGCCGACGACCGCCTTGGTCCCCTCGCCCTTGGCGTGATCCAGCACCAGCAGGTGGTCGGCGATCGGATCGAAGGCGTCGAAGTCGCGCTTCAGCGCGCCCATCTCGCCGATCGGCTTGGCCGCCCGCTCCTCGTAGAACACCCGGTAGCGCAGGGCCTGGGAGGCGTCGATCTCGGCGACGTCGCGGGCCAGGCGTACTTCCAGATCCCCGGAGGTGATCGCCGGAAAGGCGGCGTCCGGATCGGGCGTGAGGAGGACTGGGCGTTCGGTCGTGTCGCTCATGTGCCGCTATCTGACATCGCGGGATGTCTTTGCGAGGCCTACTCGTCGGCCGTATCGATGGCCGGCGGACCGGATGGCGCGACCGTACAGTCGCGTGCACGTCACGACAAGTCGCAATGCTGGCGTAAGTCGATCGTCACAAAACCTTCTAAATCGGTAGATTTTTAGCCATAACCAAGGCATCCACCGGATGCGCCCGGCCGATGGCGTAGTACCGGTCGCGGCGCGCCACGGTCTGGTATCCGCGCCCGGCGTAGAGCGCCAGCGCCGCCGCGTTGTCGGCGGCCACGTCCAGGATCACCCGCTCGGCACCGGACGCCCGGGCGACCCGCTCGAACCCGGTCAGCAGGGCCCCGCCCCAGCCCGCGCGCCGGGCGCCGGGATCGACCGCCACCGCCAGGACCTCGGCGGTATCGACCACGCACTGGCCGATCAGGAAACCGACCAGACGGCCCTGCGCCTCGGCCACCAGGGACAGGTTGGCCGGACCGGAGAGAAGACCGGTGACCGCCTCCATGCTCCACTGGTCGTCGAATGAGGCCCGCTGAAGCGCGGCGACGGCGTCCGCATCCGCCGCATCCGCGGCGCGCAGCGCCTCCAGCAGACCGTCCCGGCCGGTCATGACGCCGGCATCGTGACGGCGGGCGCCTTCAGGTAGATCGGGCGCAGCGGCCCCTCCCCGCCGGCCTCGGCCCGCGCCAGGGCAACCGCGGCCACGGACCGGGCGTCGAGCACCTCGCAGCCCTCCACCACGCGGACCGACCTGCCGGCCTGCGTCGCGGCGGCCGCCACCGCCTCCGCCGCGTCCCCCGCCACCCGGAAGGTCGCGGACGGCGCCAGGGCCACCGCCTCGGCGGCGGTGCGGACCGCCGGATCGTCGAGCGGGCGGCCCCGCCCGTCGAACCACTGGCAGAACAGGTCGCCGCGCTTGCTGTCCAGAGCGGCCAGCAGCGGGCTATCCGCGGGCCCGGCGGCGTGGGCCAGGGCCTCCAGCGAGGTGACCGGCACGGTGCGGGCGCCGACCGCCAGGGCGAGGCCGCGCGCCGCCGCCAGTCCGATTCGCAGCCCGGTGAAACTTCCGGGCCCGACCGTGGCCGCGATCCCCTCGAGATCGGCGGCCGTCCATCCCGCCTGGATCAGCACCCGTTCGACCATCGGCATGACCACCTCGGAATGCCCGCGGGTCAGGTGCAGGAGCTCGAACGCCCTTGTTTCACCGTTCTCGACGACCGCCGCCGAGCAGGCCCCGGCGGAACAGTCGATGGCCAGCAGCCGTCTCATCGCCTCCCTCTCCCGCCGACTTGTCGATTGCGGCGAAGCGCGCCATTTCGGTTTGCGGCTGGCATGAAGTAGTCTCATCCCCATGAAGTTACGTGATCGAGCCGTCGCGTTCGCGCTGACCCTGACCGGCCTGCTGGCCGCCCCTGCGACCGCCCCTCTCGGGGTCGGCGTGCCGTCGGCATTCGCCGCCGACTCGGCCGTGCTGTTCATGTACCACCGTTTCGGCGAAGCGGAGTATCCCAGCGCCAATATCCGGATCGACCAGTTCGAGGAGCAGCTCGAGGAGCTGCGCACCGGCGGCTACAAGGTCCTGCCGCTGCCGGAGATCCTGGAGAAGATGCGCACCGGGGCCGATCTGCCCGACCGCACCATCGCCCTGACCATCGACGATGCCTATGCCTCGGTCTATGCCGAAGCCTGGCCCCGGCTCAAGAAGGCCGGCTTCCCCTTCACCCTGTTCGTCGCCACCGACCCGATCGACCGGGCCAGCCCCGGCTACATGACCTGGGACCAGATCCGCGAGCTGCAGGCCGGCGGGGCCACCATCGGCAGCCAGACCGCCTCGCATCCGCACTTGCCCGACCTGGACGACGACACGGTGAAGATCGAGCTCGACCGGGCGGCGAGCCGGCTGGCCGACGAGCTGGGCCAGAAGCCGACCCTGTTCGCCTATCCCTACGGCGAATACGGCCTGCGGATCGAAAAGATCGTGGCCGAGCGGGGCTATGTCGCCGCCTTCGGACAGCAGTCGGGCGTGGTCCACGCGACAAGCGACCGTTACGGCTTGCCGCGTTTCGCCCTGAACGAGACCTATGGTGGGATCGACCGGTTCCGGCTGACCGCCAACGCCCTGCCCCTGCCGATCCGCGACCGGGTGCCGGCCGACCTGATCGTCACTTCGAACAACCCGCCGCCCTTCGGCTTCACCGTCGCCCCGGAGATCGGCGATCCGAGCCGCATCGACTGCTACGCCTCGGGCCAGGGCCGCACCCAGACCGAGGTGCTCGGCGACCGGGTGGAGGTGCGCCTGTCTGAGCCGTTCCCGGCGGGCCGGGCCCGGGTCAACTGCACCATGCCGGGGCCGGACGGCCGCTGGCACTGGTACGGAATCCAGTTCTACATCCCGCGCTGAGCTCTCGCTCCCGCCTCAGCTCTGGGGCACGTCCTCCAGATCGTCCCAGCCCCGGCCGCGTTGGATCCGGGTGACGCCGAGCCTGGCGTCGCGGAAGGAGTCCAGGTCGTTCTGGGCGATGATGGTCACCAGCTCCTCGCCATAGACCGCCCCCCGCTCGCTGTAGCGGGTCAGGGTGCGGGCCAGGGTGCGGGCCGAGGCCCCCTCGGCCCGGGCGGCGCGGAAGGCGCGATACCCCGGATGGGTGTTCAGGTTGTGCATGTAGCCGCGCACCGACTCCATCAGGCTGCCGAAGGCGCGCACCGCATGGGCCGCGTCCGGCGCACCGGCGGGTGCGATGCCCTGGGACTTGTCCCAGGTCCACTGGCCGAAGATGGCGTTGCCCTCCAGGGCGAATCGGGACCGGCCCCAGCCGCTCTCGACGATCGCCTGGGCCAGGGCCAGCGACACCGGCACCCTGTCGACGCGCAGCAGGAGGGTCCGTCCCGCCGCCCCGCTCAGGGCCGCCTGCGGGTCCTTGTCGTCGCTGTCGATCACGCCGTACTGGCGGGCGACCGAGGCCAGCCAGCGGGCGTCGTCCCGGCGCAGCGTCTCGTCGTCGCGGATCTTCTCCAGCAGGGCGGCGACCCGGGTGCGGACGATGGCGATCTCGTCATTGGCGCGCAGGATCAGGGGAAGGACGGTGCGCAGGAACGCTTCCTTGCGCGGGCCAACCTCCTCCAGCGCGTCGAAATCCGACGGCAGGGCCGCCAGATACAGCCGGGGAACGTCGGTTTCGCCGGCGCGGACGGTCTCCAGGTCGAAGGACGCCCGCTCATAGAGCCGGAGCAGGGTGGCCGCGGAGGCGACGGTGAACTCGCTGCCGCCGTCGGGCAGCGGCGCGGGCGTCACCACGCGGATCAGCGGCGGCACGTCGCGCGCCGGAAGCGGCCAGTTCGGCGGCCCGAAGGTCAGGGCGGAGACCTGAAACGCGATCAGACACAACGCGCCGGCCACAACGGCCACCGTCCGGCGCGATCCGGATGCTATCCTGTTGGCGGACATGAAGCCTCCCCGTTCCGACCTCGGCCGGAAACGGGGCGACCGGGGTCGGGGTGCAGATGAGATCAGCCGTGGAATGAGGTCAGTAGTAGTCGCCCATGCCGCCGGCGGCGCGCACTTCCCGGACCTCCGGGATGTAGTGCCGCAGCATGTTCTCGATGCCCATCTTCAGGGTGGCGGTCGAACTGGGGCAGCCGGCACAGGCACCCTGCATCGTCAGGGTGACGACGCCGTCCTCGTAGCCATGGAAGACGATGTCGCCGCCGTCCATGGAGACGGCAGGCCGCACGCGGGTGTCGAGCAGTTCCTTGATCTGCGACACGACCTCCTCGTCCTCCGGACGAACCTCGGCCTCGGCGACCTCGGCGCTGCCCTCGGACAGGATCGGCTTGCCGGCGACGAAATGTTCCATGATGACGCCGAGCACCGCCGGCTTCATCAGGTACCATTCCTTGTCATCGCGCTTGCTGACGCTGATGAACTCGTTGGCGAGGAAGACCGTGGTCACGCCATCGACCTCGAAAAGTGCCGCGGCGAGCGGGGAGCCGGCGGCGGCATCCTCCTCCGACTTGAACTCGGCGGTGCCGCTGACCATAACGGTGCGGCCCGGCAGAAACTTGAGCGTCGCCGGATTCGGGGTCTCTTCGGTCTGAATGAACATGACTCATTTCTCCAGTCTGGCATCGTTCGCACGCACGGCTCGGCCGCCGCGTCGATGCCGGCAGTTGGCGCATAGTTGGGGTGCCGACCGATGACGTCAAGTGAGGGCCCCGACCACGACACCGATGCCGCCGGCGCACCACAGGCCGCCGAGCCGGCGCCGGCCGCCCGCGCGACCGTGCTCCGCCGCGCCATCGGGCCGAGCAATGAGGAGGCGCGGCAGCTCGTCCGCTTTCTCGACGATGACGACGATTCCGGCCTGCCGCCGGTCGACCCAAGCCTCACGCCGCTGCAGTGGATCCTCAAGGAGTCGGCCGTCTACACCTCGCGCCGGTTCCTAGCCCGCGACCTCGGTCGGCTGATGGTGGCGCGGGGCTATCCGCTGATGCGGATGACCTATTTCATCACCACCCTGCATCCCCAGGCGACCGGCACCTCCATCGTCTGGTACCGCGACGTCGACGAGCCGCGGCAGATGCGGGTGATGCGCGGCATGCAGCAGACCACCGCCTACAAGCAGAGCCCGCTGCCGCTGATCTTCCAGGGCGCACAGGGAATCCGGCGCCGCCTGGACATGCCGGGCGAACAGAACGACTTCCCGATCCTCGACGACCTGCGCGAAGAGGGGGCGACAGACTATGTCGCCATGCCGCTGGTGTTCTCCGACGGCAACATCAACTTCACCACCTGGACCGCCGACCGGCCGGGCGGCTTCAACACCGAGGAGCTGCGCGAGATCTGGGAGTTCATGCCGGCCCTGTCCCTGCGCATGGAGGTGCTGGAGCGACGCGACCTGACCCGCCAGCTCCTCACCACCTATCTGGGGCGCAACACCGGCGAGCGCATCCTGGCCGGCGAGATCGTGCGCGGCGTCGCCGAGGGCATCCGGGCCGCCGTCTGGTACACCGACATTCGCGACTTCACGACCCTGTCCGACCGGCTCAGCCGGGACGAGATCATCGACCTGCTCGACGAGTATTTCGAGCGGGCGGTCCAGGCGGTCGAGGAGCGCGGCGGCGAGGTGCTGAAGTTCCTGGGCGACGGCATGCTGGCGATCTTCCCGGCCGACCCGTCCCGGGGCGAGGCCGAGGGCGACATGGCGGCCTGCCGGCTTGCCCTGAGCGCGGCGCGCGATACGGTCAAACTGATGCGCACCCTGAACGACATGCGGTTCCGCCAGGCCAAGCCGGCGATCAACTACGGCATCGCCCTGCATCTGGGCGAGGTGGGCTACGGCAATATCGGCGGGGCGGAACGGCTCGACTTCACGGTGATCGGCCCGGCGGTGAACCTGGCCAACCGGATCGAGGGCCTGACCCGCACCCTCGGGGCCCGGGTCCTGGCCTCCCGCGAGTTCTCCGAAGCCTCCGGCGAGCCGCTGACCCCGCTCGGCGCCCATCCGGTGAAGGGGCTGGACCGGCCGATCGACGTCTTCACCCCGCCCGACCTGACGTGAGCCCGGCCCCGTGAGCCCTGCAGACGAAGCGCCGTCGGCGTCCGGCATGGACGACCGCGCCATCGCCCGGGCCGGGGCCACCATCGCGATCCTCTCCGTCGTCGCCAAGTCGTCGGCCTTCCTGCGCGAGGCGGTGATCGCGTCGATCTACGGCCGCGGGCCGGAGGTGGACGCGTTCTTCGTCGCGCTGGCCCTGCCGGTCTTCCTGGTGCAGATCGTCGCCGGCTCGTTCCAGATCGCCGCGATTCCGGCCCTGCTGGCGGCCAGGCGCGGCGGCGACCGGCAACGCGCGGCCGCACTGGCGACGGCCGGCGGCGGGATCGTGGCCGGGGTGATCGCCGGTGCCGCCATCCTCTGCGCCGCCTTCGCCCCGCTCTACCTGCCCGCGGTCGCACCCGACTATTTGGCGCGCACCTTTACCCTCGCCACCGACATGCTGTGGATCATGACCCTGTTCGCGGTGATGGGCGGGCTGGCCTATGCCGGCGGCGCGGTGCTGACGGCGGAACGGCGCTTCGCCCTGCCGGCGATCGCCCCGGTGCTGACGCCGCTCGCCATGGCGCTGCTGCTGATCGGCTTCCGCGACAGCCTGGGGGTCTCGGCCCTGGCCTGGGGCGCGGTCATCGGCACGCTGGCCGAGGCCGCGATCGTGCTCACCGCCGCCCGGCGCCTGGGCTATCGGCCGGCGATCGCGGTCAGCCGGGAGGACATGGCGGACCTGTTGCGGCGCTGGGGTCCGCTGTTCCTCGCCACTCTGCTGCTCTCCGGCGCCGGGCTGATCGACCAGCTCATGGCCGCCTCCTTGGGCGAGGGCGCGGCCTCGGCCCTGGGATACGGCGCGAAGCTGGTGCTGGCGGGGCTGCATGTGGTCACCACCGCGCTCGGCATCTCGGTGCTGCCGGCCTATGCGGAGAACGCGCTGGAGGACCCGGCGCGCCTGTTCGCCCGGCTGAAGCGCCATCTGGTCGCGGTGATCCTGCTGGCCATCCCGGGGGTCGGCATCGCCTGGCTGCTGTCGGAGCCGGTGATCGCGCTGCTGTACCAGCGCGGCGCCTTCACGGCGGAGGATACCCGTCTGGTGGCCCATGTGCTGAGCGCCTATGCGACCCAGCTTCCGGCCTTCGCCGCGGTGGTGATCCTGGTGCGGGCCGCCGCCGTGCTCAATCTCGGCGGGGTGATCCCGGTGGCGGCCGCGGTCAACATCGTGCTGACCATCGCCCTGAACTGGCTGTTCATGCAGGTCTGGGGCGTGATCGGGATCGCTTTGGCGACCGCTCCCGCCTTCGCGATGACGGGAGCGGTGCTGTATCTCGGGATCCTGCGCGATTACGGGCGCAGGAAGCCCACCGTGTCGTAGACCTCCTCGACGATCGGCTTGGCGAGCGCACGGGCCCGGTCGCCGCCCTTGGCCAGCACGCTGTCGATATGGTCGGGGTCGGCCATCAGCTTCTGCAGCTCCGCCCCGATGGGCCCAAGCACCTCCACCGCCAGATCCGACAGGGCCGGCTTGAACTTGCCGAAGCCCTGGCCGCCGTACTCCGCCAGCACCTCGTCCACGCTCTTGTCCGCCAGCGCGGCATAGATGGTCACCAGGTTGCGCGCCTCGGCCCGCTCCGCCAGGCCCGCCGCCTCGCTCGGCAGCGGCTCCGGATCGGTCTTCGCCTTCTTGATCTTGTTGGCGATCGTGTCGGCGTCGTCGGTCATGTTGATGCGCGACATGTCGGAGGCGTCCGACTTGCTCATCTTCTTGGTGCCGTCGCGCAGGCTCATGACGCGGGTCGCGGCCCCCAGGATCTGCGGCTCCGGCAGCGGGAAGAACTCGACCCCGAACATGGAGTTGTAGGCCTGGGCGATGTCGCGGGCGAGCTCCAGGTGCTGCTTCTGGTCGTCGCCGACCGGCACGTGCGTGCCCTTATAGGCCAGGATGTCGGCGGCCATGAGCACCGGGTACCACCACAGGCCGGTGGTGGCGTTGTCCCGGTCCTTGCCGGCCTTGTCCTTGAACTGGGTCATGCGGTTCAGCCAGCCGACCCGCGCCACGCAGCCGAGCACCCAGGCGAGCTTCATGTGCTCGTCCACCTGGGACTGGTTGAACAGGATGCTGTCCGTCGGGTCGATGCCGGCGGCGATCAGGCTCGCCGCCACCTCGCGGGTCGCCTGCTTCAGCTCGGCCGGATTCTGCGGGATGGTGATCGCGTGCTGGTCCACCACGCAGAAGATGCACTCGTAGGATTTCTCGCCCTGGAGCGCCACCCAGTTCCGGATCGCACCGAGGTAGTTGCCCAGGGTCAGGTTACCGGTCGGCTGAATGCCGGAGAAGATGCGTCTCATGGATCGGGGACTCGCCATCGGCTAGGGTACATCGGTGAAGTCTGTACTCCGGGTCGCCCGCAGACGCCCGTGGCCGGTTTATCCCCGGCCCGTGCCCGCAAATCAAGCATCCGACACGCGTTCAGCCCCCGAAGACGCTCACCCGGCTCGGCGCATGGCGGCGAAATCGCGGGGGTGGGCGGCCTTCAGGGCGAGACAGGCGGCGGCATAGACCGCCATGCCGGCGAGCACGAGCCCGGCCAGCGCCCCGACCCGCTGCACCGTGCCGCCGCCGAGCCAGGGGGCGAGCCAGTCGGCCAGGAACCACAGCGCGGCGGCCATCAGGGCGGCCGACAGCACGATCTTCGGCGCCCGGGTGACGAACCGCCTGTCCAGGGCCAGATGACCGCGCCGGTAGAGCAGGGTGGCGAGCAGGACGGCGTTCAGCCAGGACGAGATCACCGTCGAGAGCGCGATGCCGACCTGGTCGAACATCGGCAGCAGCACCGCGTTGCAGGCGAGGTTGGCGACCACGGCGAAGGCGGCGACCTTGACCGGGGTGGCGGTGTCCTGGCGGGCGAAGAAGCCCGGCTGGAACACCTTGATCAGCACGAAGGCGGGCAGGCCGGCGGCATAGGCGGCGAGCGTGATCGCGGTCTCGACCCCATCGGTGGCGGAGAAGGCGCCGCGCTGGAACAGCACGGTGATCAGGGGATCGGCGATCACCGCGATCGCGCAGGCCGCCGGCACGGTCAGCAGCAGGCCGATCTCCAGCGCCCGGTTCTGGGTCCAGATCGCGGCCCCGGTCTCCCCCGCACGGACCTGGCGCGACAGCATCGGCAGCAGCGCGGTACCGATCGCCACCCCGACCACGCCGAGGGGAAGCTGGACCACCCGGTCGGCGTAATAGAGATAGGAGACCGAGCCGGCCGGCAGCAGGGAGGCCAGCAGGATGCCGATGAAGGCGTTGACCTGGACCACGCCCGCCCCCAGGGCGGCCGGGCCGATCAGCACCAGCAGCCGCTTCACCTCCGGCGTCAGGCGCGGCCGCACCAGCGGCGGCAGCGCGCCCTCCCGCCAGCAGGCCACCGCGACGAACAGCGCCTGGGCCGCCCCGGCGACCGCGACACCCCAGGCCAGCACATGGCCCGGCGTCTCCAGCATCCCGGCGGCGAGCGTCAGGGCGGCGATCAGGATGAGGTTCAGCAGGATCGGGGCGGCGGCCATCGCCCAGAACTTGCCCAGGCTGTTCAGCATCCCGCCCCACAGCGCCACCAGGGAGATCAGCGGCAGGTAGGGGAAGGTGATCCGGGTCAGCTCGACGGCGAGATCGTAGCGCGGATCGTCACCGCCGAAACCGGGGGCGAGCAGCAGGATCACTCCGGGCATGGCGATCTCCGCCACCGCCAGCAGGACCAGCAGGACCAGCAGCAGGACCGACTGCACCTGGCCGGCGAAGGCGACGGCGGCCTGCTGGCTCTTCGTCTCCACCATGCCGGCGAACATCGGCACGAAGGCGACGGTCAGCGCGCCCTCGCCGGTCAGCCGGCGGAAGAAGTTTGGGATCTGGAAGGCGACGAAGAACGCGTCGGCGATCGGCCCGGCGCCGACCACGGCGGCGATCAGCATGTCGCGCACGAACCCCGTGACCCGGCTGATCATGGTGTAGCCGCCGACGGTGGCGATGGCGCGGGCGAGGTTCATGGCGGAAGGATGTACGTGATTCGGCGAGGCAGGCCTATGGCCGGTCTGCGGCGGATGTGTGGCGCCCTTCGACACGCCCCTGCGGGGCTGCTCAGGGAGAGGCCGAGAGAGTGACAGTGCCACATATCTATTCGACCTTATCCTGAGCAGCCCCCGGATATAGTCCGGGGGCGTGTCGAAGGGCTACTTCGCCTTCTCCTCAGCCTTCACCCCGAGCGATTCCAACAACGCCCCGCGGATCTCGTCCAGCTTGCGCGCACTGTCGATCTTCAGGCCGAAGACGTCCTTCACGTAGAACACGTCGACGAACCGCTCGCCATAAGTGGAAACGGTCGCGGAATGAATCTGCACGCCGACCCGCGCCAGGGCCCTTGTCATGCGGTGCAGGACGCCCGGCTCGTCATGGGCGTTCACCTCGATCACCGTGTGGGTGACGCTGGCCTTCTGGTCGATCAGCACCCGCGGCGGCACCTTCATCGCCCGGGTGCGCCGGACGGTCAGCGAGCCCTTCTTCTCGAGCTGCTCCTCCAGCCGCAGGCTGCCGTCCAGGGTGCGCTCGATCGCCGAGGCGAGACGCGCCAGCCGGTCGGAGCGGTCGAACATCTGCCGCTTGTCGTCCTGGATCATGAAGGTGTCGATCGCCATGCCGTCGGCCAGGGTAACGATGCGGGCGTCGACGATGTTGGCGCCGACCGAGGACATGGCTCCGGCGATCCGCGAGAACAGGCCCGGATGGTCGGCGGCATAGACCGTCACCTCGGTCACCTCCCGGTCCGGGTCCAGGCGATGCTCCACCACCAGCCGGGCGTCGGAGGCCTGGGCGCGCCGCACCAGCCAGGCGTGGCGCACGAGCGTTTCGGTATCGAAACCGAGCCAGTAGGGGTCGTAGCCGAGCGCCAGGTGGGCCTCGATCTCCGCCTCGGTCCAGCCGGCGAGCTGCTCGGCCACCTTCTTCTTGGCGGCGGCCACCCGCGCCCCGGTCTTGGTCGGCGAGGTGCCGCCGGTCAGCATCTCGTCGGCGGCGTAGTACAGGTCGCGCAGGAGCTGGGCCTTCCAGCCGTTCCAGACATGGGCGCCCACGCCGCGGATATCGGCCACGGTCAGCACCAGCAGCAGGCGCAGCCGCTCCGGCGACTGCACGATGCGGGCGAAATCCTCCACGGTCTTGGGGTCGTGGATGTCGCGCTTGAAGGCGGTGTCAGACATCAGCAGATGCCAGCGCACCAGCCAGGCCACCGTGTCGGTCTCCTCCTCGGTCATGCCGAGCCGCGGGCAGACGCGCCGGGCCACCCGCTCGCCCAGGATCGAGTGATTGCCGCCCCGGCCCTTGGCGATGTCGTGCAGGAACAGCGCGACATAGAGCGCCCGGCGGGACAGCACCTTGTGCACCACGTCGGTGGCGATCGGGGCGACGTCCTTCAGCGCGCCCTGCTCGATCTCGTGCAGCACGCCGAGGCAGACCAGCGTGTGCTCGTCCACCGTGTAGGTGTGGTACATGTCGAACTGCATCTGGGCGACGACCCGGCCGAAATCCGGCACAAACTTGCCCAGAACCCGCGCCTCGCTCATGCGCCGCAGGATGCGCTCCGGCCCTTTCGGACTGCTCAGGATCTCCACGAACAGCCGGTTGGCCTCCGGGTCGCGCCGCAGGTCGGCGTTGATGAGGTGCTGGTTCTGGGTGATCACCCGCAGGGCGTGCGGGTGGATCATCAGGTCCCGGAAATGGCTCTCGTGGAACAGCCGGATCAGGTTCACCGGATCGCGCTGGAAGGCGTTGTCGTCTATCACGGTGATGCGGTCGCCCTCGACCCGGAAGTCGCCGAAGCGCTGGTCGCCGAACATCTTGGGCAGCCGGAACCGGCGGCGCCGGCGCTTGTATTCCGCCTCTATCGCCGCGCAGAAGATGCGGGTCAGGTCGCCCACATCCTTGGCGGTCAGGTAATAGTGCTTCATGAAGCGCTCGACCGCGATGGCCCCGGCCCGGTCGGTATAGCCGAGCCGCTCGGCGATCACCGGCTGCACGTCGAAGGTCAGCCGCTCCTCCGGCCGGCCGGTCAGGTAATGCAGGTGGCAGCGGATGGTCCACAGGCGCTTCTGGGCCTGGGCGAAGCGCCGGGCTTCCGCCAGATCCAGCACCCCGCGCGGCACCAGCTCGGCAACGTCGTCGATCCGGTAGACGTATTTCGAGATCCAGAACAGGGTGTGCAGGTCGCGCAAGCCTCCCTTGCCGTCCTTGATGTTCGGTTCGACAACGTAACGGCTGTCGCCCATACGCCGGTGCCGGTTGTCGGATTCCTGCAGCTTCTGTTCGACGAAATCGAGCGGAGAGCCGGACGCGATGTCGGCCATGAACTTCTCGCGCATCTCCTCGTAGAGCGCGTCGTCGCCCCACAGGAAACGGGATTCCAGCATGGCCGTGCGGATGGTGATGTCGGCATGGGCCTGGCGGATGCACTCCGCCACGGAGCGGGTCGAATGGCCGACCTTCAGGCCGAGATCCCAGAGCAGGTAGAGCATGTACTCTACGATCTGCTCGCAGCGGGCGGTCTGCTTGTAGGGCAGCAGGAACAGCAGATCTATGTCCGACTGGGGCGCCAGCTCGCCCCGTCCGTAGCCGCCGACGGCGGTGACGGCGATGCGCTCCGAGGTGGTCGGGTTGGTGGCCGGGAACTCGTGCTCGGCGGCATGGGTGGCGATCACCCGGATGATCTGGTCCATCAGCCAGGCCCGGCCGCGCACGCAGGCGGCCCCGTCATTGGTCGCCTCCAGCCGGCGGCGGATCTCGCCGGTCGCGTCGGCCAGGGCCGATTTCAGCAGGTCCAGGATGGTGCTGCGCCGGACAGTGGGGTCCTTCAGGTCCCGGGCGGCCTCCTCGATCTTCGCGGCCAGGGCGGGGATGTCGCAGATCGCCTTGCGGTTCGGCACCCGCTTGCCCAGGACGGCAAGCTCCACCTGCGGCGCGCTGCGCTCGCGGGACGGATCGGTGCGGGTCTCGACCTCGGCGGGTACGGCCACGAAAGCCTCCTTTTCAGTCGCGCAGACTATACGCGCCCCTTGTCCGGCCGTCACGGATGCCTGAGGCTCCCGACACGGACCAGGCAAGGGAGCGATGCATGAGCGGGACGCAGGGCGGACAGGCCCCTATGGTGGCAGATGTGGTGATCGTGGGCGGCGGGGCCGTCGGGTCCGCTACGGCTTATTTTCTGGCCGCATCGCCGGACTTCAAGGGGCGGATCGTCGTGGTCGAGCGCGATCCGACCTATGCCCGCGCCTCCACCCCGCTCTCCGTCGGCGGCATCCGCCAGCAGTTCTCCATCCGCGAAAACGTGGAGATCGGCCTCTATGCCCGGGAGTTCGTCGCCGCGGCGGCCGACCTGCTGGAGGTGGAGGGCGAACGGCCGGACCTGACCTTCGTGGAGAACGGCTACCTGTTTCTCGCCCCGCCGGAGGGTCGGGACATCCTGGCGGAGAACCACGCGGTGCAGACCGGCGCCGGGGCCGCGATCTCCTGGCTGGAGACCGACGCGCTGGCCCGGCGCTTCCCCTATATCAACACCGACGGGGTGGCGGCCGCCACCTTCGGCGAGCGCGGCGAGGGCTGGATCGACCCCAACACCTTGCTCCAGGCCCTCAAGCGCAAGGCGCGGTCGCTCGGCGTCACCTACCTCACCGGCGAGGTCACGGCGATCGAGCGGGGTGCGGCCGGGGTCGAGCGGGCGAGGCTGGCCGACGGCACGTCCATCGCCTGCGGCACCCTGGTGGTCGCCTCGGGTGCGAATTCCGGCAAGGTCGCCGGGCTGGTCGGCATCGACCTGCCGGTGGGGCCGCGCATCCGCACGGTCTACCAGATCGCCTGCCGCGACCCGCTGGAAGGACCGCCCCTGCCGCTGACCATCGGCACGACCGGCGTCTTCGTGCGGCCGGAGGGGGCGGGCTATGTCTGCGGCATCTCCCCGCCGGAGGAGGACGATCCGGAGAGCTGGGAGATCGAGGTCGACTGGCGCTGGTGGGAGGAGGTGGTCTGGCCGGCCCTGGCCGAGCGGATCCCGGCCTTCGAGGCGGTGAAGCTGACCGGCGCCTGGGCGGGGCCCTACGACTACAACGCCCTCGACCAGAACGCGGTGATCGGCCGGCATCCGGAGATCGGCAACCTGATCTTCGCCACCGGCTTCTCCGGCCACGGGCTGCAGCAGTCGCCGGCGGCCGGACGGGCGGTCAGCGAGCTGATCACCGCCGGCGGCTTCCGCACCATCGACCTCACCCGCTTCGGGATCGAGCGGATCCTGGAGGGCCGCCCGCTCAAGGAGCGCAACGTGGTGTGACCGCAGCACCTGGCGGATGTTGTGACAGGTTGTGACACCGTTCCCATAGCGGATTGATTTCTTGGGGAGGCCGGGCCCACCTTTGCGGCGTGGGCAGAGCCGGGACCGACTCACCGTGCCTCGCCGAAGCCCCGGGCCGGCGCCCGGCCGTCATCATCCCTCCCGCGGGCTTCCCCGGTTCGCGGTTTGACCGGTCGGCGCCGGCCCGGGGTCTTCGCCCGGACCGGGGTTTCCGCCCGGGCCGCTACGCGCGAAGCCCTCAGGCCGGGGCAGCCTCCGGCTTGCCGCAGTTGATGATCCAGCGGATGCCGAACCGGTCGACCAGCATGGCGAACCGGCTGGCCCAGAACGTCTCCTGCAGCTCCATCGACACCGTGCCGCCCTGCCTGAAGGCCTCGTAGATGCGGGTGGCCTCGGCGTCGCTGTCGACATGCAGCGCCACGGAGATGCCCTGGGGCTTCTCGTACATCTGCGGCGGCGCGTCGGAGCCCATCAGCACCAGGCCCGGTGCGGTGAACATGCTGTGCATGACCTTGTTCCGCCAGTCGTCGGTCACCCAGTCGCAGTCCGGCGCCTCGCCGTACCGCAGAACGTCGTTGATCGTGCCGCCGAGAACCTCGGCGTAGTGGGCGAAGGCCTCCGCACAGTCGCCGGCGAAGGTGAGATAGGGGTTCGATTGCATGATTGGGTCCTTTGGTTGGGGGGGCAGTCAGGAAAGCGACATCAGATCGGCCCGCAGACCCTCCAGGTTGCGGGAGGCGACCAGCGCGTCGACCTCGTCATGGGTGCGGCGCCAGACCGGCAGGGCGGCGGCCAGCGCGTCCCGTCCGGCGTCCGTGATCTCGATCCGCCGGCCGCGTTTGTCCGCCGGGTCGACCAGCACCCGGACCAGCCCGCGCCGCTCCAGCGGCTTGAAGGCCGCGGTCAGCGTGGTGCGATCCATGGCCAGCAGCGACACCAGATCGCCGATCCTTGGCGGGGACGGCCGGTTCAGGGACATCAGCAGGGAGAACTGTCCGTTGGTCAGGCCGAAGGGGCGCAGAACCTCGTCGAAACGCCGCGCCACCGCCCGGGCGGCGCGCTGCAGATGCAGGCACACGCAGCGGTCGCGCACTTCGAGGGTCACCTCGATCGGAAGGTCGTCACGCATGGTCATGAGTCAATTATGTTGACATCAACGTATTAGTCAACCAGCATCCGCTCCCATCGCCCCAGACGGGAGGATCCGATGGAACCGAAGATCGTTTCGAGAGAAGAATGGCTGAAGGCGCGCCGCGCCCTGCTTGCCCGGGAGCGGGAGGCGACCCACCTGCGCGACGCGGTGAGCGCGGAACGCCGCGCGCTGCCCTGGGTGCGGGTCGAGGAGGAGTATGTCTTTGACTCGCCGGAGGGGACCGCGACCCTGGCGGACCTGTTCGACGGCCGCAGCCAGCTCGTGGTCCAGCATTTCATGCTGCCGCCGGGCGGGCCGATCTGCGACGGCTGCGCCGGTGCCGCCGACATGGCGGACGCCGCCCGCCAACATTTCGAGCAGGCCGACCTGTCCTACGCCGCCGTGTCGCGGGCGCCGGTCGCCGAGATCGAGGCGGCCCGCAAGCGCCTCGGCTGGACCTTCCGCTGGGTGTCCTGCGGCGGCAACAGCTTCAACCACGACTACGGCACCGCCTTCACGCCGGAGCAGATCGCGGCGGGGACGGTGTCCTACAACTACGGCACCACCCCCTACGCCCATACCGACCTGCCGGGCTACAGCGTCTTCGCCCGCGGCGACGACGGGGCGGTGTTCCACACCTATTCGACCTATTCCCGCGGCACCGAGCTGATGTTCACGCCCTTCGCCTTTCTCGACCTGGCACCCAAGGGCCGCAACGAGGGCGAGGGCGTCATGAGCTGGCTGCGGCTGCATGACGAATACGAGACCGCGTCCGCCAAGGCGTGCTGCCACGCCGCCGACTAGCAACACCCGCCCTGATCCTGAGGAGAGTATGCCGTGAGTTACGTCGATGGGTTCGTCATTCCCGTGCCGACCGCCAACAAGGAGGCCTTCCGCAAGATGGCGGCCGACCTGGCGCCGGTCTTCCTTGAGTATGGCGCGCTGCATGTCATGGAGTGCTGGGGCGACGACGTGCCCGAGGGCAAGGTGACCTCCTTCCCCATGGCGGTGCAGATCGCCGAGGACGAGACGGTCGTCTTCTCTTGGATCGTCTGGCCGTCCAAGGAGGTCCGCGACGCCGGGATGGCCAAGATCATGGAGCACCCGGCCATGGGCGGCGAGGACAAGCCGCCCTTCGACGGCAAGCGGATGATCTTCGGCGGATTCCAGCCGATCGTCGACGTGCGCGCCTAGGAACCCGATTCCGCATCTTTCGCGGAAACGGCGGCAGGCCTAGACTTCCTCTCAACCAAAAAACGACTCCCGGGAGGAGACCATGGCCGCGCCGCTGCCCTTCGCGCCGAGGGGCGTGATCCCCGCCTGCCTGCTGCCCTTCACCGCCGACCTGGAGATCGACGAGAGCGGCTACCGCCGCCACCTGAACGACGTCGCCTCGGTGGAGGGGATCAGCGCGATCACCGTCAACGCCCATGCCAGCGAGGTCGCCACCTGTACCGTTTCGGAACAGGAACGGGTGATGGCGATCACCATGGAGGAGGTGGGCGGCAAGCTGCCGGTGGTGCACGGCGTGTACAGCGACGGCTCGCACCTGGCCGCCTCCATCGCCCGGCGGGCCGAGCGCGACGGGGCCAGTGCCCTGCTGGTCTTCCCCTCTAACACCCTGCTCTCCGGCGGGGCGATGCGCCCGGAAATGGCGCTCGCCCATTTCGCCACGATCCGCGCGGCGACCGACCTGCCGCTGATCCTGTTCCAGTATCCGGCATCCACGCTGGGCTATCCGGTGGAGACGCTGGTGCGGATCTGCCGGGAGATCGACACGGTGGTGGCCATCAAGGACTGGTGCAACGACGCCAAGCAGCACGAGCGCCAGATCCGCGAGCTCCATGCCCTGCCGCGTCGGGTGAGCGTGCTGTCGACCCATTCCTCCTGGCTGCTGTCGTCCCTGGTGCTGGGCTGCGACGGGCTGCTGTCGGGGGCCGGCAGCGTGATCGCCGCGCTGCAGGTCGCCCTGTTCCGAGCGGTCCAGGCCGGCGATCTGGAGGAGGCGCGGCGGCTGGCCGACCGGATCTATCCGACCACATGCGCCTTCTACGACCCACCCTTCCTCGACATGCACAACCGCATGAAGGAAGCGCTTGTCCATCTCGGCCGGATGGATGCAGCCTACGTCCGCCCGCCGCTGGTCAAGCTGAGCGATGCCGAGATCGACAGGATCGCTGCCGCCATGGACGCGGCTGGGCTGACGGGAGAGACGGTGTATTCGAAGGTGGCGTGAGGTCAGGCGTCGGCGAGGGCCGGATGGTGTTCCAAGCGTTCCAGCGCCACATCCAGACGATCCAGGCTAAGGTGGACGCCCGCTAGCGCAGTCTCCACGCCGGTGAGGCCTTGCTTGACCTCAGGCATCTCATCCCGCAGCAGATCGAGCTTGGTGTCGATCCGTCGGAGATACGCCAACACTGGACTGCGCTGATCGGTCCGCATGATGACATCCTATCATATGGAGCGGTCGGCCCGCACTCACGCCGGCACCGCATCCTCTGCGTACTGCGCCAGGAACTCCGCGCTCGGCGGGATCGGGGTGATGATGTCGATCAGCACGCCGGCCGGGTCCTGGGTGATGAAATGGCGCTGGCCGAAGGGCTCGTCACGCAGTGGCAGCAGGATCGGCAGTCCGGCCTTCTCCGCCCGGGCGAACTCGGCATCCACGTCCTCGACCTCGAAATTGATCAGCAGGCCCGACACACGGCCGCGCCCCGCTTCCGGGACGGTCTCGTGGTCGCCGGCCAGGATCGCGATGTTCACGCCCTCGTCCTCGCTGGACTGAAGGTGGACGTACCAGTCGCTCTCGAATTTCGGCGCAAACCGGAAATGGTCGCAGTAGAACCGCGCGGTCTGCGCCACCCGGTCGGTCATGATCACCGGATAGAACTGGCTGCACTTCATGGCTTTCGCACCTCCTGCAAAAAACATACACTCTGCATGTAAAGTGACCAATTAACATACAGGCTGTATGTATGCAACAGACTGGACGCCGGACCAACGAGGCGCGCAGCGCCGCCACCAGGGCGGCCCTGATCGCCGCCGCCCGGGCACTGTTCGTCGAGAAGGGGTATGCCGAGACCGGCACGCCGGAGATCGTGGCGGCGGCCCAGGTGACACGGGGCGCGCTCTACCACCACTTCGCCGACAAGGCCGACCTGTTCCGCGCCGTGGTTGCCGCCGAGGCGCAGGCCGTCGCCGAGGCGATCGACCAGGCGACCACCCATGCCGCCTCCCCCCGCAAGGCGCTGATCGAGGGGACCGGCACCTACTTCGCGGCGATGACCGAGCCCGGCCGCGCCCGCCTGCTGCTGCTGGACGGTCCCGCCGTGCTCGGGCCGCACGCGATGGCCGAGCTCGACCGCAGCACCGGCGGCGGCACCCTGCGCCAGGGTCTGTCGGAAGCGATGCGGCGGGTCGATCCGGCGGAACTCGACGCCCTGGCCGACTGCCTGTCCGCCGCCTTCGACCGGGCGGCCCTGGCCATCGCCGGCGGCGCCGACCCGGCCGCCTACTGCACCGCCATCACCCGGCTGATCGACGCCATCCTCAGGACGAGCCGGCCTTAGCCTTCAGCGCATACAGCGCGTCGAGCGCCTCGCGGGGCGTCATCTCGTCGGGGTTCAGGCCCTTCAGGGCCTCGTCCACCGGGCTCGGGCCTGACGCTTCGGCGGACGACGCCTTCGGCTTGGCGAGCATGCTGAACAGCGGCAGGTCGTCGATCAGGGTGGTCGCGGCCTTGCCCTGCTCGCCTTTCTCCAGCCGGTCCAGAACCTCCTCCGCCCGGCCGATCACCGCCGCCGGCAGGCCGGCCAGCTTGGCCACATGGATGCCGTAGGAGCGGTCGGCCGCACCGGCGACCACCTCGTGCAGGAAGACGATGTCGTCCTTCCACTCCTTCACCGCCATGGTGTGGCAGGTCAGCGCCGACAGCCGGTCGGCCAGCACCGTCAGTTCGTGATAGTGGGTGGCGAAGAGGGCGCGGCAGCGGTTGCTCTCATGCAGGTGCTCCACCGTGGCCCAGGCGATGGAGAGGCCGTCGAAGGTGGCGGTGCCCCGGCCGATCTCGTCCAGGATCACCAGCGCCCGCTCGCCCGCCTGGTTCAGGATGGCGGCGGTCTCCACCATCTCGACCATGAAGGTGGAGCGGCCGCGGGCCAGGTCGTCGGCCGCACCCACCCGGCTGAACAGCCGGTCGACCACGCCGATCCGGCAGGAAGTCGCCGGCACGAAGGAGCCGATCTGCGCCAGCACAGCGATCAACGCGTTCTGCCGCAGGAAGGTGGACTTACCGGCCATGTTGGGACCGGTGACCAGCCAGACCCGGTCCTCGGGCACCAGGGTACAGCCATTGGCGACGAAGGCGCCCGGCCCGTCCGGCAGGCTCGCCTCCACCACCGGGTGGCGGCCGGCGGTGACCTCGAAGCCGAGCCCATCATCCACCACCGGCCGGCACCAGTCGCGGGCGGCGGCGAGATCGGCCAGGGCGGCCGACACGTCGAGCCGGGCGAGCGCGGCAGCCGCGATGGCGATGGTGTCGGCCACCTCCAGCACCTTGCCGATCAGGTCGGCGAAGACCTCCAGCTCGACCGCCAGCGCCTTGTCGGCCGCGCTGGACAGCTCCTTTTCCAGCTCGCCCAGCTCCACGGTGGTGAACCGCACCGCATTGGCCATGGTCTGGCGGTGGATGAAGCCGTCGCGGCCCATCACCTTGTCGCCGTTATTGGCCGAGACCTCGATGAAATAGCCCAGCACGTTGTTGTGCTTGACCTTCAGGGCCGCCACCCCGGTCTCGCGAGCGTATTTCGCCTGCAGGGCGGCGATCATCCGCCGGCTCTCGTCGCGCAGCCCGCGCAGCCGGTCCAGTTCCGGCGCGTAGCCCGGCGCGACCAGCCCGCCGTCGCGGGCCAGCAGGGGAAGTTCGGCCGCGAGCGCCCGGCCCAGCAGGTCGACCAGGCCGGAATGCTCGCCCAGGTCGTCGAGATCGCGGGCGATGGCGGCCGGCGGGGTGGAGAGCGGGGCGCGGGCGATCGCCGCACGGATCGGCCCTGTCTCCGCCAGGGCGTCGCGGATCGCCGCCAGGTCGCGCGGTCCGCCGCGGTCCAGCGCCAGCCGCGACAGGGCCCGGTCGATATCGGGGATGCGGCTCAGGATCGCCCGCAGGTCCTGGCGCGCCCGCTCCGCCTCCAGGAAGAAGGACACGCCGTCCAGCCTTGCGTCGATCTCCCCCGGATCGGTCAGCGGCGCCGACAGCCGGGCGACCAGCAGCCGGGCGCCCGCCCCGGTCAGGGTGCGGTCGATGGTGGCGAGCAGGCTGCCCCGCCGCTCGCCCGACAGGGTGCGGGTCAGTTCCAGGTTGCGCCGGGTGGCGGCGTCGATCTCCATCACCCCGCCTGGAGACCAGCGCCGGATGGCGGCCAGCCGCGGCCGTTTGCCCTTCTGGGTCAGGTCCAGGTAGTCGACGATGGCGCCGGCGGCGGCCAGTTCGGGCCGGGAGAAGGCGCCGAAGGCGTCCAGCGCGGTCACCCCATAGGCTGTTTCCAGGCGCCGCCGTCCGTTCTCGCTGTCGAACCGAGCGCCGGGCATCGGATGGCTGATCGCCCGCACCTCCGCCAGGCCCGCCTCCAGGGCGGGGTCGCCATACAGTTTCTCCGACAGGATCAGCTCCGAGGGGGCGAGCCGGGCGAGCGCCGCCTCCAGCCCGCGCGGATCGACCGGCTGGGTCTGGAAATCGCCGGTCGAGAGGTCGACCCAGGCGAGGCCGAAGGACCCGCCGGCCTCGGCCAGCGCCGCGAGGTAGTTCGGCCGGCGGGCGTCGAGCAGGGTGTCCTCGGTCAGGGTGCCGGGCGTGACCACCCGGATCACCTCGCGGCGGACCACCGCCTTTCCGCCGCGTTTCTTGGCCTCGGCCGGATCCTCGGTCTGCTCGCACACCGCGACCCGGAAACCCTGGCGGATCAGCCGGGCGAGATAGCCCTCCGAGCTGTGATGGGGCACCCCGCACATCGGGATCGGGTCGCCCTGGTGCTGGCCTCGTTGCGTCAGCGTAATGTCCAGCGCCCGGGCGGCGGCGACCGCATCCTCGAAGAACAGCTCGTAGAAATCCCCCATGCGGTAGAACAGCAGCGCGTCCGGATGGGCGCGCTTGACCTCGAAATACTGCTGGAACATGGGCGTCGCACCCTCGGCGCGGGCCTGCAGCAGGGCGTCGGGATCGGCAGTCTCGACAGGGGCGGTCTCGGCAGAGGTCGGCTCGGCGGACACGGCTGGGGTCGGGCTCCGGAGGCTGAAGGAAAGCGGCGACCCTATCACGCGTCTCCCAAGGACGGGAGTACGACCGGGCCAGCCTCGGAAGGCCCAGATAACAAACTGTTTTTCCTGAGGGCTCTTCCCCCGTCCCCCCGGCGACGTTAACGTCGATTCGGACGAAAGAGGGCGGAGCCACCGCCGCAAGCGCCGATTCGGGTTCACCGAGGCCGGCACGGGTTCAGGGAGCGAACAGAAAAATCATGGACACCGACAATCGGACCGACGCCGAGAACGAAGCGCTGCTGTTCCATTCGACCGGCCGCCCCGGGAAGATCGAGATCACGCCGACCAAGCCGCTGACCACCCAGCGGGAGCTGTCGCTGGCCTATTCGCCCGGCGTGGCGGTGCCCTGCCTGGAGATCGAGAAGGACCCGAACACCGCCTATGACTACACCTCGCGCGGCAACGTGGTGGCGGTGATCTCCAACGGCACCGCCGTGCTCGGCCTCGGCAATATCGGCGCGCTGGCGTCGAAGCCGGTGATGGAGGGCAAGGCGGTCCTGTTCAAGCGCTTCGCCGATGTGGACGGCATCGACCTGGAGGTCGACACCCAGGACGTCGACGAGTTCATCAACTGCGTGCGCTATCTCGGCCCCAGCTTCGGCGGCATCAACCTGGAGGACATCAAGGCGCCGGAATGCTTCATCATCGAGCAGCGGCTGAAGGAACTGCTCGACATCCCGGTGTTCCACGACGACCAGCACGGTACGGCGATCATCTCCGCCGCCGGCCTGATCAACGCCATGCACCTGACCGGCCGCGACCTGAAGACCACCAAGCTGGTGGTCAACGGCGCCGGGGCGGCCTCGATCGCCGGTGTGGAGCTGCTCAAGGCCATGGGCATGCCGCACAACAACATCATCATCTGCGACACCCGCGGCGTGGTCTATCAGGGCCGCGAGCAGGGCATGAACCAGTGGAAGTCGGCCCATGCCGCCGTCACCGACGCCCGCACCCTGGCCGAGGCGCTGAACGGCGCGGACGCCTTCTTCGGCCTGTCGGCCAAGGGGGCGGTGACCAAGGACATGGTGAAGTCCATGGCCGCCAACCCGATCATCTTCGCCATGGCCAACCCGGATCCGGAGATCACCCCGGAGGACGTGGCCTCGGTGCGCGACGACGCCATCATGGCGACCGGCCGCTCCGACTACCCGAACCAGGTGAACAACGTCCTGGGCTTCCCCTACATCTTCCGCGGCGCCCTGGACGTGCGCGCCTCGGAGATCAATCAGGACATGAAGATCGCCGCCGCCCACGCGCTGGCGGAGCTGGCGCGCGAGGACGTGCCGGACGAGGTGGACGCCGCCTATTCCGGGCGCCGGCTGAAGTTCGGCCGCGACTACATCATCCCGGCCCCGTTCGATCCGCGCCTGATCGTCCATGTGTCGGCCGCGGTCGCCCAGGCGGCGATGGATACCGGCGTCGCCCGCAAGCGCATCGAGGACATGGACGCCTACCGGGCCGAGCTGAGCGCCCGGCTCGACCCGACGGCGGCCAGCCTGCAGAACATCCTCGACCGCATCCGCAAGTCGAACAAGCGGGTGGTCTTCGCCGAGGGCGAGGAGGAGAAGACGATCCGCGCCGCCCTGTCGTTCCAGGCCGGCGGCTACGGCCACGCGATCCTCATCGGCCGCGAGGACCGCATCAAGCGCAAGATCGAGGACATGGGCATCGCCGGGGCGGAGACCCTGGAGATCCAGAACGCCAAAGTGTCGGCGTTCAACGAAAAGTACATAGAGTTTCTGTATAAGCGTCTTCAGAGGAAGGGCGCGATGCATCGGGACTGCCAGCGGATGGTCAACCAGGACCGCAACATCTTCGCCGCCTGCATGGTGGCGATGGGGGATGCGGACGGCATGGTCACGGGCCTGACCCGAAGCTTTGGCGTGTCCGCCGACGACGTGACCCGGGTGATCGACTGCAAGCCGAACGAACTGCTCATGGCGGTCACGATGGTGATCGTGCGCGGCCGCACGATCTTCATCGCCGACACCAACGTGCACGAGCTGCCGGAGCCGGCCCAGCTCGCCGACATCACCTGCCAGACGGCGGCGGTGGCCCGGGCCTTCGGGCACGAGCCGCGGGTGGCGCTGCTGTCCTTCTCCAATTTCGGCAACCCGATGCGTGAGAAGGCCCTGCGGATCCGCGAGGCGGTGGACATCCTGGACGGCCGCGACCTGGACTTCGAATACGACGGCGAGATGTCGGCCGACGTGGCGCTGGATCCGGAGGTGCGGCGGCTCTACCCGTTCTGCCGCCTGTCCGGCCCGGCCAACGTGCTGATCATGCCGGCGCTGCATTCGGCCAACATCTCCTACAAGATCCTCCAGCGCTTCGCCGGCGGATCGGTGATCGGCCCGATGCTGATGGGCCTGGAGAAGCCGGCGCAGATCGTCCAGATGGGCGCCAGCGTGACCGATATCGTGAATGCGGCGGCGATCGCGGCACACGAAGCGACGATCGGGTAACGGCAGGGCGGCGCAGGCCGCACCGCCGGCCCGGATGATGCCGGTGGGGCATCGGAGGAGACATGGCGGAGGTCCGCACGACGATTGATGAGCGCCGCCCGATGGCGGCCCCGGCCTGGAGCACGGTGTGGCGCATGGCGGGCCTGCTGGCCCTCGTCCCCGGACTGCTCTTCGTCGGCCTGGCGGCAATGGGCGAGCTCGGCATGGCGGCGGCTGCGATCTCGACCGCGGCGACCTATCTGGCGCTGATCCTGATCGTGCGGCGGCACCTGCGCGAGCTGATGATCCTGCGCCAGCACCTGGACGACCGGGCCCAGGCCGCCGACCTGGACACGGCCCTGGCTGATCGCCGCGGCGCGATCTCGCAGATCGGCGACACCGGGCCGGCCGCCGAACTGGCCTTGTCGCTGGAGCGGGCGGACCGGCAGGTCTCCACCTGGATGAAGGCCGCCCACCGGCTGGCCGAGACCCCCAGGCGGGTGATCCAGGCGATCCCCGATCCGCTGCTGCTGGTCGACGGCCGGTCGCGGATCGTCAGCGCCAACCGGGCGGCCCAGCAGCAGTTCGGCCAGCATATCGAGGGCCGGGACCTGTCGGCGGTGATCCGCCATCCGGCCGTGCTCGCCGCCGTGCGCGACGCCCAGGCAGGCAAGGCGACCGCCACCGTGGAGTTCGAGATCGCCGCCCCGACGGAACGGACCTTCACCGTGCAGGTGGAGACCCTGCCCGAGGGCAGCGACCTGCAGAAGGCCGCGCTGCTGCTGTTCGTCGACCTGACCGCCGTGCGGCGCTCGGAGCAGATGCGGGTCGATTTCGTCGCCAATGTCAGCCACGAGCTGCGCACGCCGCTGTCCACCCTGATGGGCTTCATCGAGACCCTGCAGGGCCCGGCCCGCGACGACGACGACGCCCGCGACCGGTTCCTGGAGATCATGCGGCTGCAGTCCCACCGCATGAGCCGGCTGGTGAACGACCTGCTGTCCCTGTCGCGGATCGAGACCAACGAACACAGCGCGCCGACCCGGAAGATCGAGCTGAAGCCGATCCTGGAGGGGGTGAAGGCGACCCTGGATCTGGAGGCACGGCGCAAGGACATGCGGGTGGCGCTCGACATCGCCGACAATCTGCCGCCCGTATTCGGCGAATCCGACGAGCTGACCCAGGTGCTGCAGAACCTGATGGACAACGCCATCAAGTACGGCCGCAGCGGGACCATCGTCGAGGTCTCGGCCAAGCCCGCCGAGAAGGTGCCGGCCGCCTATCCGGGCAAGCGCGACGGCGCCATCGCGATCAGCGTCCGCGACCGGGGCGAAGGGATCGACGCCGGCCACATCCCGCGGCTGACCGAGCGGTTCTACCGGGTCGACACCGCCCGCTCGCGAGAACTCGGGGGCACCGGGCTCGGCCTGGCGATCGTCAAACACATCGTTGGACGCCACCGCGGCGCGCTCACCATCGAGTCCACCCGGGGCGAGGGTACGACGGTCACCGTCTTCCTGCCCAAGGCGCCGGCCAATGGCGGGGCCGCCGAAAGTTCGGCCCAACCGGACGACCGCGCGGGACCCCGGGCGATTACCGCTGCGTGAATATTTCGTGACGGATTAATTGCAGCCGCCTCTGTAATCAAAGTTTCACAGACCTGTCTTAAAAGGTTTCCATCCGACCGGTACTTGTCGGCTCAGCCAACGCGGGGGAAGTACGGCGCGGCCAGATCGCGCTGATCCCTTCCTGACGTCGACGGCGGAAACGCAACCTCCCAAGCGAAAGACTGGAGGACTCTCATGACTTTCTCGTTCGGCAAGGCGGTCGCCATCGCCGCGCTCGGCGTCGTCGCCATGACGGCCCAGGCCGAGGCCCGTGATCAAATTCGCATCGTCGGCTCGTCGACCGTGTTCCCGTTCTCGACCGTGGTCGCGGAGAACTTCGGTAAGACGACCGGCTTCAAGACTCCGGTGATCGAGTCCACCGGCTCCGGCGGCGGCCTGAAGCTGTTCTGCCAGGGTGTCGGCACCGAGCATCCGGACTTCACCAACGCTTCGCGTCGGATCAAGAAGTCCGAGGTCGAGCTCTGCGCCTCCAACGGCGTGACCGACATCACCGAGATCAAGATCGGCTTCGACGGCATCGTCCTGGCCAACTCCAAGGCCGCCGAGACCTACCAGCTCAGCCGCAAGGACATCTTCCTGGCCCTGGCCAAGGAAGTTCCGGTCGACGGCAAGCTGGTCGCCAACCCGTACACCAAGTGGTCCGAGATCAATCCGGACCTGCCGGACACCGAGATCGAGGTGCTGGGCCCGCCGCCGACCTCCGGCACCCGCGACGCCTTCGTCGAGCTGGTGATGGAAGTTGGTGCCGAGGAGATCCCGTTCCTGAAGGATCTGGCCAAGTCCGACAGCAAGAAGTTCAAGCAGGTCTTCGGCTCCATGCGTGAGGACGGCAAGTTCATCGAAGCCGGCGAGAACGACAACCTGATCGTCCAGAAGCTGGAAGCCAACCCGGCCGCGCTGGGCATCTTCGGCTTCTCCTTCCTCGACCAGAACGCCGACAAGGTCCATGGCTCGGTCATCGAGGGCAACGCCCCGACCTTCGACGCCATCGCCGACGGCTCCTACCCGGTCTCCCGCTCGCTGTTCTTCTACATGAAGAACGCCCATGTCGGCGTGATCCCGGGCATGAAGGAATACGTGGCCGAGTTCACCAGCGAGAAGGCCGCCGGTCAGGAAGGCTATCTGACCGACAAGGGCCTGATCCCGCTGCCGGAGGCGGATCTCGAGAAGTACCGCACCGCGGGTGAGAACCTCACCAATCTGAGCCTCTGATCCAGAGCGTTCATCCAGCGGCCGACCCTCGGGTCGGCCGCTTCCTTCTTCCCCCAAGCCTTTCGACCAAGACCCTTCAGAACAAAATCCTCGGCGCATCGGATTTCGACCGACCCGCCAATATTTTCGAAACACCCTTTCGTTAGACCCTTTATCCACCGCCGGCGCCGCGCCGGACCGAGACGCTCTCAGGGAGCCGGGATCAATGCAGACTTTCATCGTGGTTCTCGCGCTGCTCGGCTTCGCCGCCGTCGGCTACACCATGGGTCGCGCCCGCGCGGTGATGACCGCCGGCGGGATGCCGAAGGATCTCCACTCGCTCCCCAGCTACTACGGCTCCTACACGGCACTCTGGATCGGCCTGCCCTCGCTGATCCTGCTGGCGGTCTGGCTGATCGTGCAGCCCTACATCATCAACGGCGTCGTCATGGGCGGCCTGCCGGCCAGCATGACCCAGGGCCTGTCCGCCTCCGAATATGGCCTGCTGCTGAACGACATCCGCAACACCGCCACCGGCAACATCTCGGCCCGGGCCGACGAGCCGGCGATCGTCGAGGCCGCGGCCCAGCTCAACAGCCTGAGTCAGACCAGCTTCATCCTGATGATCATCGCCGCCTTCGGCGTCGGCGCCGGCGGCCTGGCCTACGCCCGCAACCGGATCAGCCCGACCCTGCGGGCCCGGAACTCCGTCGAGAAGGTCATCAACGTCATCCTGGTCATCAGCTCGCTGATCGCCATCCTGACCACGGTCGGGATCGTGATGTCGCTGCTGTTCGAGAGCTTCCTGTTCTTCACCCAGGTGCCGTTCTACGAGTTCCTGTTCGGCCTGAACTGGAGCCCGCAGACCGCGCTGCGCGCCGACCAGGTCGGCTCCTCCGGCGCCTTCGGGGCGGTGCCGCTCTTCGTCGGCACCCTGCTGATCACCTTCATCGCCATGCTGGTCGCGGCACCCATCGGCCTGATGTCGGCGATCTACATGGCCGAATACGCCGACCCGCGGTTCCGCGCCTTCGCCAAGCCGATGCTGGAGGTCCTGGCCGGCATCCCGACGGTGGTCTACGGGTTCTTCGCCGCCCTGACCGTCGCCCCGGCCTTCCGCAATGTCGGCGAGAGCATCGGCCTCGACGTCTCCTCGGAAAGCGCGCTGGCCGCCGGCGTGGTCATGGGGATCATGATCATCCCCTTCGTGTCCTCTCTGTCGGACGACGTGATCAACGCCGTGCCGCAATCCCTGCGCGACGGCTCCTACGGCCTCGGCGCGACCAAGTCCGAGACGATCCGTTCGGTCATCGTGCCGGCCGCCCTGCCCGGCATCGTCGGCGCCCTGCTGCTGGCCATCAGCCGCGCCATCGGCGAGACCATGATCGTGGTCATGGCCGCCGGTCTGGCCGCCAACCTGACCGTCAACCCGCTGGAGGCGGTCACCACCGTCACGGTGCAGATCGTCACCCTGCTGGTCGGCGACCAGGAATTCGACAGCGCCAAGACCCTCTCCGCCTTTGCCCTGGGCCTGGTGCTGTTCTTCATCACGCTTGCCCTCAACGTGATCGCGCTCAGCGTGGTCCGCAAATACCGAGAGAAGTATGACTGATACGATCTCGACTGCCCCGGGCTCGACTCCCCCGGGCTCAACGCCACCGGGCCAGGCGATCCGTCGGCCGGATTTCCGCGGCGCCCATCTCGCCAAGCGCTATGCCCGCGAGCGGCGGTTCCGCCTCCTCGGCATCGCCAGCGTGGCCGCGGCCGGCGTGATCCTGCTGATCCTGCTCGGCAGCATCGTGTCCAAGGGCTACTCGGCCTTCTGGCAGCACGAGGTCGCCCTGGACATCGTGTTCAGCGCCGAGGTGCTGAACCCCGATGGCGGCCCGGTCGAGCAGGAGACGCTGCAGCGCGCCAACTATCTGGAACTGGTGCGCGACGCCCTGAAGCGCGCGTTCCCCGACGCGGCCGAGGATCGGCGCGACCGGCGCATGCTCTACGGCCTGGTCTCGCCGAACGCCGATCTGCGGCTGCGGGACATGGTGCTGAACGACCCCTCGCTGATCGGCACCACCCAGACGGTGGCGATCAAGATGTCCGACGACATGGACACCTTCGCCAAGGGCTTCATCGACCGGGACCTGCCGGAAGGCGACCGGCGAGTGAAGGACAAGGAGATCGGCTGGTACGACCAGCTCGACTCCGAAGGCCGGGTGAACGCGGTGTTCAACGTGGACTTCTTCACCACCGGCGACAGCCGCGAGCCCGAGGAGGCCGGCATCTACGGCGCCCTGATCGGCTCGATCCTGACCCTGACCGTCACCCTGCTGGTGTCCTTCCCGGTCGGCGTCATGGCGGCCGCCTATCTGGAGGAATTCGCGCCGAAGAACCGGTTCACCGACATCATCGAGGTGAACATCAACAACCTGGCGGCCGTCCCTTCGATCGTGTTCGGCCTGCTCGGCCTGGCGGTGTTCCTGAACTTCTTCGGCCTGCCGCGCTCGGCCCCCCTGGCCGGCGGCCTGGTCCTGGCGCTGATGACCCTGCCGACCATCATCATCGCCGCCCGCTCGGCCCTGAAGGCGGTGCCGCCCTCGATCCGCGAGGCGGCCCTGGGCCTCGGCGCCTCCCGGCTGCAGGTGGTGACCCACCACGTGCTGCCCCTGGCGATGCCCGGCATCCTGACCGGCACGATCATCGGCATGGCCCAGGCCCTGGGCGAGACGGCGCCGCTGCTGATGATCGGCATGGTCGCCTTCATCGTCGACATCCCGCAATCCTTCACCGATCCGGCCACGGTGCTGCCGGTTCAGGTCTATATCTGGGCGGACAGCCCCGAGCGTGCGTTCGTGGAGCGGACCTCGGCGGCGATCATGGTCCTGCTCGGCTTCCTGGTTCTGATGAATGCGGTCGCCGTCCTGTTGCGCAAGCGCTTCGAGCGGCGGTGGTAAGGAGATATACAGATGAATACATCCCTGACGACGCCGGATGTCGACGTCGCATCCAAATCACCGAGCGCCGAACAATTGGCCAACCGCTACACCAAGATCGAGTCGCGTGACGTCAACGTCTATTACGGCGAGAAGCATGCGCTGAAGCATGTGGACCTGAACGTCTACCAGAACGAGGTCACCGCCCTGATCGGCCCGTCCGGCTGCGGCAAATCCACCTTCCTGCGGTGCCTGAACCGCATGAACGACGTCATCGACATCTGCCGGGTGACCGGCAAGATCGCCCTGGACGAGCACGACATCTACGACCCGTCCCTGGACGTGGTGCAGCTGCGGGCCCGGGTCGGCATGGTGTTCCAGAAGCCGAACCCGTTCCCGAAGTCGATCTACGACAACATCGCCTACGGCCCGCGCATCCACGGCATCGCCCACGGCAAGGCCGAGCTGGACGAGATCGTGCAGAAGAGCCTGGAGCGCGCCGGCCTGTGGAAGGAGGTCAGCGACCGCCTCGACCAGCCGGGCACCGGCCTGTCCGGCGGCCAGCAGCAGCGCCTGTGCATCGCCCGGGCGATCGCGGTGAACCCGGAGGTGATCCTGATGGACGAGCCCTGCTCGGCCCTCGACCCGATCGCCACGGCCCGCATCGAGGAGCTGATCGACGAATTGCGGGAGAACTTCACGATCGTGATCGTCACCCACTCCATGCAGCAGGCCGCCCGCGTCTCCCAGCGCACCGCCTTCTTCCACCTGGGCGACCTGGTGGAGGTCGGAGAGACCGAGGCGATCTTCACCAACCCCGTCGACAGCCGGACCCAAGGGTACATCACCGGGCGTTTCGGTTAGGCTTCAGGACGTCGATGCGGGCCGGCGGACGGCCCGCGCATCCTCATTTGCATCCGGAGGTCTGAATCATGTCCGACAGCCATATCGTTTCCTCCTTCGACGAGGAACTGGACGGCCTGCGGTCGGCCATTTCCCGCATGGGCGGGCTGGTGGAAGCCCAGCTCGCCAACGCCGTCCAGGCAATCGCCAAGCGCGACGACGCGCTGGCCGGCCGCTGCATTGAGGCCGACAAGGACATCGACGACCTGGAGGACCAGGTCGAGGCGCTGACCCTGCGCATGCTGGCCCTGCGCCAGCCGGTGGCCCACGACCTGCGCCAGATCCTGTCGGCCCTGAAGATCTCCCACGACCTGGAGCGCATGGGCGACTACGCCACCAACGTGGCCAAGCGCGCCTCGGCCCTGTCCCAGCTGCCGGAGGTCGGGCCGATCAACGGCATCGCCCGCATGGGCCGGCTGACCCACCGGATCATCACCGACGTGCTGGACGCCTATAACCAGCGCGACGTCGAGCGGGCCATGGTGGCCTGGCAGCGCGACGAAGAGATCGACCAGATGTACACCAGCCTGTTCCGGGAGCTGTTGACCTACATGATGGAGGATCCGCGCAACATCACCGCCTGCGCGCATCTGCTCTTCGTCGCCAAGAACATCGAGCGGATCGGCGATCACGCGACCAACATCGCGGAGACCGTCTATTTCGAGGAGACCGGCCGCCGCCTGCAGGGCACCCGGCCGAAGGGGGACAACAGCAGCTTCGCCGTCGTCAAGCCGGAGGAGCTTTCCGATGGATCGTGATAGCGAGTGACCCAGCCCATGAAACCACTGATCCTGATCGTCGAGGATGAAGCGCCGATCGTCACCCTGCTGCGCTACAATTTGGAACGCGAAGGCTTCCGCGTCATCGACGCGGGCGACGGCGAGGAAGCCATGCTGGTCGCCGCGGAACGCCGTCCCGACCTGATCCTGCTGGACTGGATGCTGCCCCTGCTCTCGGGCATCGAGGCCTGCCGCCGCCTGCGCCGCGCGCCGGACCTGAAGAACATCCCGATCATCATGCTCACCGCCCGCGGCGAGGAAGGCGACCGGATCCGCGGCCTGAACTCGGGTGCCGACGACTACATCACCAAGCCGTTCAGCCCGGCCGAGCTGATCGCCCGGGTCCGCGCGGTGATGCGCCGGGCGCGGCCGTCCACCGAGGACGAGATCCTGCGCTTCGCCGACCTGACCATGGACCTGGCCGCCCACCGGGTGAAGCGCAGCGAGCGCGACATCCATCTCGGGCCGACCGAGTTCCGCCTGCTGCGCCATTTCCTGGAGCATCCGGGCCGGGTGTTCTCGCGCGAGCAGCTGCTCGACACGGTCTGGGGTCCGGACGTCTATGTCGAGCCGCGCACGGTCGACGTCCATATCCGCCGCCTGCGCAAGGCGCTGAACAGCGACAATGACGACGACATGATCCGCACGGTGCGCTCGGCCGGCTACGCGCTCGACGCCAACGCCGCGGCCTGATCGCCGCACCGGGCTCGCCGCGCGCCTTGCGCGTATTGTGACTGTGCAAGCCGCGGCGACTCAGATACCTGATCGGTATGGCGGCTGAACGCACCTCCTGGACCGACGGCATCCGGGTCTATCTCGACCGCCGGATGCTGATCATCCTCGTCTTCGGCTTCGCCTCCGGGCTGCCGGCGCCGCTGGTCTATTCCAACCTGTCGATCTGGCTGACCGATGCCGGCTTCTCGCGCTCCAGCGTCGGCCTGTTCAGCCTCGCCACCACCGCCTATGCCATCAACTTCCTGTGGGCGCCGCTGGTCGACCGGATGCGGCTGCCCGGACTGACCGACCGGCTTGGCCGGCGTCGCGGCTGGGCCCTGCTGACCCAGCTCCTGCTGATCGTGGCCATCGCCTTCCTCGGCCTGACCGACCCGACCGCCGATGTCTCCCTGGTGGCCCTGGCCTGCGTCTTCGTCGCCTTCGTCTCGGCGACCCAGGACATCGTGATCGACGCCTACCGGGTCGACATCCTGAAGCCCGACGAGTTCGGGGCGGGGTCGGCCGTGGCGATCTGGGGCTGGCATCTGGGCGGCACCCTGGTCGGCGGCGCGGGCGGGCTCTACCTCGCCGCCAGCCTGGGCTGGAACGCTACCTACCTGATCCTCGCCTGCACCCTGCTGATCGCCGTGGCCGCCACCCTGCTGGCGCCCGAACCGGAGCCGCGCGACCCGCTGCCCGAAAGCGTGTCGGACCGCGACGCGCCGGCGACCCAGCGGGCGGCGGTCTGGCTGCGCCAGGCGCTGATCGACCCGTTCACCGAGTTCATGCGCCGCGACTGGTGGCTGCTGATCCTGGTCTTCGTCTTCGTGTTCAAGTTCGGCGATGCCCTGCTCGGCCGCATGTCCTTCGTGTTCTACCGGGAGCTGGGCTTCGAGCTGACCCAGATCGCCGACGTGACCAAGGTGTTCGGCCTGGCCGCGGTCTGCCTGGGCGTCTTCGCCGGCGGCATCCTGGTGCGCATGGCCGGGGTGTTCCGCGCCCTGCTGGCCGGCGGGCTCGCCGCCGCGGCGACCAACCTCGCCTATGCGTATCTCGCCAGCGCGGGGCAGGACATGGAGGTCTTCGCCCTCGCGGTGATCGCCGACAACTTCACCGGCGGCCTGGCGACCGTCGCCTTCGTCGCCTATCTCGCCGGGCTCTGCAACACGGCCTTCTCCGCCACCCAGTACGCCCTGCTGAACTCGCTGGGCAACCTGGCGCGGATCTGGTTCGCGTCGTCGGCCGGGGTGATCGTCGACAGTCTGGGCGGGGACTGGGCGCTGTTCTTCACCATCACCGCCGGCCTCGCCCTGCTGGGCCTGCCGCTGCTGCTGGTGCTGATGTGGGTGCTGCCGGACCCGGCCAAGCCCGGATCCGGCGCGCGTTCGTCGTAAGGGCTCAGCCGAGCTTTTCGGCGACCAGCTTCTTCAGGTCGGCCTCGGGTCGGGCCCCCACATGGCTGATGATCTCCGAGGCGCAGATCGCCCCCATCCGCCCGCAGGTCACGATGTCCTTGCCGGCGGTATAGCCGTGCAGGAAGCCGGCGGCATAGAGGTCGCCGGCACCCGTGGTGTCCACCACCCGGTCGACCGGCTCGGCGTCGAGCACATGGACCTCGTCGCGATGGACCACGACCGCGCCCTTCTCGCTGCGGGTCAGGGCCGCCGTCTCGACCTCGAAACGAACCGCCTGAAGCACGTCGTCGAACCTGTCGGTCTCGAACAGGGACAGGGACTCCGCCTCGTTGGCGAAGAGGATGTCCACATGGTGCTTCACCAGTTCCTTGAAGTCGGCCCGGTGCCGGTCGACGCAGAACGAGTCCGACAGGGACAGGGCGACCTTGCCGCCGGCGCGGTGGGCGATCTCGGCCGCCTTGATGAAGGCCTTCTTCGCCTCGGGCTGGTCCCAGAGATAGCCCTCCAGGTAGACCACCTCGGCATCGGCGATCAGCTCCTCGGAGATGTCGTCCGGGGTCAGGTTCACGCAGGCGCCGAGAAAGGTGCTCATGGACCGCTGGGCATCCGGCGTCACCAGCACCAGGCAGCGCGCGGTCGGCGGGCCGTCCGGCGCGGCCGGCGTGTCGAAGCGCACGCCCTGGGCGGTGATGTCGTGGCGGAACACCTTGCCCAGCCCGTCATCGCGGACCTTGCCGATATAGCCGGTGCGGCTGCCCAGGGCGGCCAGGCCGGCGGCGGTGTTGCCGGCCGAGCCGCCGGACATCTCCACGCCCGGCCCCATGGCGGCGTAGAGGGATTCCGACCGCTCGGCGTCGATCAGGGTCATCGCGCCTTTCTCCACCTTCTCCGTCGCCAGGAAGGCGTCGTCGCAGCGGGAAATGACGTCGACGATGGCGTTGCCGATGGCGACGACATCCAGGCTCTTGGTCATTCAAATCTCCAGGAGTTCTTGGAAACGGCCTCGCCAGCACACTAGTGGTCTGGCCGAACCGATCAACCCCGGCGATCGGAACCCCGGCCTGTTTGCGGGGATCCGGCGTCACCGGCCGTGCTGCGCCCTTGAATAGCGGGCGGCTTCGTGGTTTCAAGCGCCGGGGCGACGTATCCATCCGAGACGGCCAAGCGAGACGGCGATGTTCACATCCATATCCCTGACCCTGGGTCAGCTCGGCGATCCCCGCCTTCGGACGGTGCTGATCCTGTCGATCGGCGCCAGCCTCGCGCTCATCGTCGCCCTCACCATCGGCGTCGGCTACGGGCTGAACGCCCTGGCCCAGACCGGGACCGAGTGGCTGGACAGCCTGCTGGTCTGGCTTGGGGCGGTCGGCACGTTCATCTTCGCCCTGATCTTCTTTCCCGGCTCGGTTCAGCTGGTCAGCGGACTGTTCGCCGACCGGGTGGCCGATGCGGTCATGTCGGTCCACTATCCGGACGCGCCGCAGCCGCGGGAGGTGCCCCTGGGCGAGGTGCTGGGCGACGGTCTGCGCTTCGCCTTCCTGTCGATCGGACTGAACATCCTGGCCCTGCCGCTGTATTTCGTGCTGCCGGGCCTGAACCTGATCGTGTTCTACGGGCTCAACGGCTACCTGCTGGGCCGGGAATACGCCGAGATGGTGGGGCAGCGGACCCTCGACCGGATGTCCATGCGGGCGTTCCGGAACGCGAATCGGACATCGATCTTTCTGGGGGGTGTGCTGATCGCGGCCCTCTCCACCATCCCGGTGCTGAACCTCACAACTCCCGTGGTGGCAACCGCTTTTGCCGTCCACGAACATGAACGGTTGCGGCGCCGAACCGTTCCGCGATAATATCGGCGGGGCAACCGCTTAGCCGAAAGCGCTCAGTTAGGAGATCAGCCATGTTCCGGCGTCGCAGAGCATCCGAAATGCCGCGAGACGGAAATGTCGAACCGGTAATGGATGCGGGCGTATCGCAGAAGCCCGGCTCCGGCACCGACGACAACGCGATATCCACCCCCCTCGGCAGCCTGTCTGAGCGCGCGGACAGCGTGTCGGGGTCGCCGGACTCCGACACCGTGCGTCCGGACGCCTCGACCACCTCCCCCTCGTCCGCCGCTTCCGACTCGAAAGGTTCGGCCATGTCCGCTTCGACCCCCCCGCGTTCCCCCGGCCAGGGCTTCGTGCCCGAGATTCCTCGCCGCTCCGCCGCCGACATTCCCGGCGCGCCGCCGCGCCGTCCGAACGCGCCGCGCGGCAACGAGGAGAGCAAGCGCCTCCTGGTCGGCAAGGACATCTCGCTCTCCGGCGAGATCACGGCCTGCGACTCCCTGGTGGTGGAAGGCACCGTCCAGGCTACCCTGGAGCACAGCCAGTCCCTCGAGGTCACCGAGACCGGGCTGTACAAGGGCAAGGTGACGATAGAAGAAGCGATCATAGCCGGCCGCTTCGAGGGCGAGCTGTCGGTCCGCGGCACCCTGACGGTGAAGGCCACCGGGGTGCTCGAGGGCAAGGTTCGGTTCACCAAGCTGGAAGTCGAGCTTGGCGGCGTGATCAAGGGCGATATCAGCCCCCTGACCGAAGAGTGATCTGCGAATGGATCCTGTCGCCGGGCGCCGCCTCTGCGCCCTTGCCCTGACGGGCGCGGTCTTCCTTTCCGGATGCGCAACGACAACGCCGGCGCCGACCGCGTCGCCGGCCCTGGCCGCGACGTCGGTGGCCCGCGGCGCCGCACCGGTCCCGGCGGCGACCGGGCGGACCATGCGGCCGCGGCCGGTCGCCCTGCGGGACGAGCGGTCCCTGCGCGCCCTGGATCCGACCGGGGTCGAGCGGCTGATCGGCCGGCCGGCCTTCGTGCGCCAGGACGGCGGCGCCACGGTCTGGCAGTACACCGCCCGCACCTGCGTGATGGATCTGTTCTGGTACCGCTCCGAGATCGGCCCGGCGCTGGTCCATATGGAGGCCCGCACCATCCACGGCCCGCGTGCGGCCGACATGCAGGGCTGCCTCGACGAGCTGTGGAAGCAGCACACGGTCGAGGCGGAGAGCTGAGCCGGGCCGGCTGCGTCAGGCCGCGGCCGTCTTATCCTTGAAGTTGCAGACCGCCGCGACCTTGCAGTCCGGACAGCGGGGCTTGCGCGCCTTGCAGATGTAGCGGCCGTGCAGGATCAGCCAGTGATGGGCGTGCCGCAGATAGGCCGGCGGAACCTTCTTCAGCAGCGCCTTCTCCACCGCCAGCGGCGTCTTGCCGGCGGCGAGGCCGGTGCGGTTGGCGACCCGGAACAGATGGGTGTCGACGGCGATGGTCGGCTCCCCGAAGGCGATGTTCAGCACAACGTTGGCGGTCTTGCGGCCGACGCCCGGCAGGGCCTCCAGCGCCTCGCGGTCGCGCGGCACCGCGCTGCCGTGCTTCGCGATCAGCTGTTCGCAAAGCGCGATGACGTTCTTGGCCTTGGCGTTGAACAGGCCGATCGTCTTGATGTGCTCCTTCACCCCGGCCTCGCCCAGCGCCAGCATCTTCTCCGGCGTGTCGGCGACCGGGAACAGCTTCTTCATCGCCTTGTTGACGCCGATATCCGTCGCCTGGGCCGAGAGTACGACGGCGACCAGCAGGGTGAAGGGGTTGATCCAGTCGAGCTCGCCCTGGGGCTCCGGATTCTCTGCCTGGAGCGTGGCGAAGAAGGTCTCGATCTGGGCTTTGGTCATCGCGCGGGCCATGACCCTGTTTAGCCGCCGCGACACCGGGCCGCAATCGCCCACATGGCCGTGCCCGATTGACCGCACCCGGGGCCGCGGCGCTAATCTGGGGCCATGGAAGAGACCGATGCCATCGCGGGAGCGCAGCCGGAGGACAAGCCTGTTCTGGATCTCGTTCTGTATCCGCATCGATCCCTGACGCCCCACGGGTTCCTGATCCTGATGGCGGCGATCGCCGGGATCTCCTTCACCGTCGGGCTGATCTTCTTCCTGGTCGGCGCCTGGCCGATCGTCGGCTTTCTCGGCCTCGACGTGGCGGTGATCTATCTCGCCTTCCGCCTGAACTATCGGGCCGGCCGCGCCTACGAGACGATCCGGCTGGTTGATGGCGAGCTGGAGATCGTGAAGATCGACGCCAGGGGCCGCCGCCGGCGCTATGTGCTGCCGTCGGCCTGGCTCCGGGTCGATCTGGAGGCCCGGCCGCGACGCGCCGGCCGTCTGACCCTGCATTCCCGGGGCCGCTGGCTGGAGATCGGCGCCTTCCTGGGTCAGGAGGAGAAGGACGGGCTGGCGGCAGTCCTGCGCGACGGGTTGCGCCGCGCGGCCCTGCCGCCGCATCTCACCATTTCGGATACGAACTGACCGGCTCAGGTGATGCCGAGCACGTCGCGCATGGTGTAGAGCCCCGGCGCGCGTCCGGCGACCCAGCGGGCGGCCCGCACGGCCCCGGCGGCGAAGACGTCGCGGCCGCTGGCCTTGTGGCCGATCTCCACGCGTTCGCCCGCACCGGCGAAGATCACCGTATGATCGCCGATCACGTCGCCGCCCCTTAACGTTGCGAAACCGATCTGACCTTGCTCCCGCGGGCCCGTGTGTCCCTCGCGGGAGAGCACGGCGACGTCGTCGAAGCTGCGCCCCCGTCCCTTGGCGGCGGCCCGGCCGAGTCCGAGCGCGGTGCCGGAGGGCGCGTCGACCTTCCGGTTGTGGTGCATCTCGACGATCTCGATGTCCCAGGCCTCGTCCAGGGCGGCGGAGACCTGCTCGACCACGGCCAGCAGCAGGTTGACCCCCAGGCTCATGTTCGGCGCATAGACGATGGCGGTCGATTTGGCGTGCTCGGCGAGGATCGCCTCCTGCTCGTTCGAGAGTCCGGTGGTTCCGATCACGAGCGGCGTGCCCATCGCCGCCGCGCGGGCGGCATGGGCGAGGGTCGCCTCGGGCAGGGTGAAGTCGATGGCCACATCGACGCCCAGAACGGCGTCCACATCGTCGGTCACGGCGACGCCGAGCGGTCCGACCCCGGCGAGGTCGCCGATATCGGCACCGAGATGGGCACTACCGGCACGATCGGCGGCTTTTTTCACGGTCATCCCGTCCGCTTCGGTGACGGCTTTGGTGACCATCCGACCCATGCGTCCGGTACTCCCGAAGACGCCCACTGCCAGTGCCATCGATCCTTCTCCCTTCCGGCCATTGCGCCGCGCAGAATACGGCTTATCTGCGTATTGTCAGCCCTGCGCGGCGATCAGACTATCGCATTTCTATTTGTATGGTGTTAAACACAAATTCAGTTTGATAGTCTAATTAAATGGAGAAAAATCGTGGATGTGCGCACGCTCTGCCTCGGCGTTCTCAGTTTCGGGGACACCAGCGGATACGGCATACGCAAGGCCGTGGAGGACTGGTTCGGTCACTTCGCCCATGCGAGCCTCGGCGCCATCTATCCGGCCCTCGCGAAGGCGGTAGCAAAGGGTGAGATCGAGGTCGTGGGGCCGGGCGACGTCTCCCTGGAGAAGCGGGTCTTCCGCCTGACCGAGATCGGCCGCCAGGCCCTCGTCTCCTCGGTCTCCGCCGCCTCCGGCGAGGAGGTCCTGCGCTCGCCCTTCCTGACCGCCATGTTCTTCGCCCATCTGGTGGAGATGGACGACGTCAATCGTATCGTGGACGAGCGTCTCGCAGGACTCCGGCAGGAACAGCGCCGTCTGCGGGGTCTTCCCAGTGCCGAGATGACCGAAGGACAGCGCTTCACGATCCGCTATGCCATGGCCATGACCGGCGCGGCGATCGCCTTCATGGAGCGCGAGGGCCGGGCGATGGTCACCGCGATCAACCGGGAAAAGTCGGGCGGATTCTGAGGGGTGACGGTACTACCCCGGAAACCCGCGGTTTCCTTGGGGTAGTACCCGGTTTTGGGAGATGGTACGGCGCCGCCGGGGCTAGTCGCGCAGGTCCTCCCACAGCTCCTTCACCTTGTCGAAGAAGCCGTGGCTCTGCGGACTGGTCTTCTCCACGCCGCTGTCCTTCTGGAATTCCTCCAGCAGCTCGCGCTGACGGTCGGTCAGGTTGACCGGCGTCTCGACGGCGACCTCCACATACATGTCGCCCCGCGACGGCGACCGCAGCACGGACATGCCCTTGCCGCGCAGCCGGAACTGCCGGCCGGTCTGGGTGCCGGCGGGCACGGAGACCTTGGCCCGCTTGCCCTCGATGGTCGGCACCTCGATGGCACCGCCCAGGGACGCGGTGACCATCTCCAGCGGGACCCGGCAGTAGATGTCGGCGCCTTCGCGCTGGAAGATCGGGTGCGGCTGGATGTTGAGGAACAGATACAGGTCGCCCGGCGGCGCGCCGCGCATGCCGGCCTCGCCTTCGCCCTGCAGGCGGATGCGGGTTCCGTCCTCCACGCCGGCGGGGATGTTGACCGACAGGGTCTTCTCCTTGCGCTGGCGCCCCGCGCCGTTGCAGGCCTTGCAGGGGTTCTCGATCACCTGGCCGACACCGCCGCAGGCCGCACAGGTCCGCTCGATGGTGAAGAAGCCCTGCTGGGTGCGGGTCTTGCCGCGCCCGCCGCAGGTTGGACAGGGGATCGGCTTCGACCCCTTCTCGGCGCCGGCCCCGTCGCAGACGTCGCAGGTCACCGAGGTCGGGACGCGGATCTCGGCCTGTTTGCCGTTGAACGCGTCCTCCAGGCTGACCGTCATGTTGTAGCGCAGGTCGGACCCGCGGCCGGGGCTCGCCCCCCGGCGGCCGCCGCCGCCCATGAAGTCGCCGAACATCTCCTCGAAGATGTCGGCGAAGCCGCCGGAGAAGCCCTCGAAGCCGCCGGCACCGCCCGGGCGCGGACCGCCGCCCTCGAACGCTGCGTGACCGAAACGATCATAGGCGGCCTTCTTCTCGTCGTCCTTCAGGACGTCGTAGGCCTCGTTGAGTTCCTTGAACTTGAGTTCCGCTTCCGCGTTGCCGTGGTTGCGGTCGGGATGGAACTGCATCGCAAGCTTGCGATACGCCTTTTTCAGGGTGTCCTTGTCGGCGTTCCGGTCAACGCCCAGGACCTCGTAATAGTCGCGCTTCGCCATCGATCGTCACCGCCCCCGGTATCGCGCTAGTGTCGTCGCTGCCCGTGCCCCTGAGAAGCCCCGGTCTGCGCAGACCGGAGCGCCCGGCACCGATCGGTGAGGATGGTGCCGGGCCACGTGCATTCGCCTGATCTGGATCAGGCCGACTTGTTGCGATCCTGGTCGTCGACTTCCTCGAAGTCGGCGTCGACCACATCGTCGGCACCGCCGGAGGAGTCCGACTGACCGCCGGAACCGGCCTCGGCCCCGCCCTCGGCGGCACCGGCCTCCTGCTGGGCCTTGTACATCGCCTCGCCCAGCTTCATGGACGACTGCTGCAGCGCCTGAAGCTTGGCCTGGATGTCCTCGACATCGTCGCCGTCCATCGCGGTCTTCAGGGCCGCGAGGTCCGACTCGACCGCCGACTTGTCCGCCGGATCGACCTTGTCGCCATAGTCGGCGAGGGTCTTCTCCGTGGCGTGGATGGCGTTGTCCGCCTGGTTGCGCGCCTCGATCAGCTCGCGACGCTTCTTGTCGCCGGCCGCATTCGCCTCGGCGTCCTTGATCATCTGCTCGATGTCGCTGTCGGACAGACCGCCGGAGGCCTGGATGCGGATCTGCTGCTCCTTGCCGGTGGCCTTGTCCTTGGCGGACACGTTGACGATGCCGTTGGCGTCGATGTCGAAGGTCACTTCCACCTGCGGCACGCCGCGCGGTGCCGGCGGGATACCGACCAGATCGAACTGGCCGAGCATCTTGTTGTCGGCCGCCATCTCGCGCTCGCCCTGGAAGACCCGGATGGTCACCGCGGTCTGGTTGTCCTCGGCGGTCGAGAAGGTCTGGCTCTTCTTGGTCGGGATCGTCGTGTTGCGGTCGATCAGTCGGGTGAACACGCCGCCCAGGGTCTCGATGCCGAGCGACAGCGGGGTCACGTCGAGCAGCAGGACGTCCTTGACCTCGCCCTTCAGCACGCCGGCCTGGATCGCCGCACCGGAAGCGACGACCTCGTCCGGGTTCACGCCGCGGTTCGGATCCTTGCCGAAGAAGCTCTTCACCGTCTCGATGATCTTCGGCATGCGGGTCATGCCGCCGACCAGGATCACCTCGTCGATCTCGCCGGCGGACAGGCCGGCATCCTTCAGCGCGGCCTTGCACGGCGCGATCGTGCGCTGAACCAGGTCGTCCACCAGGGCTTCCAGCTTGGCGCGGGTGACCTTGATGTTCAGGTGCTTCGGACCGGACTGGTCGGCCGTGATGAACGGCAGGTTCACCTCGGTCTGCTGCGAGGAGGACAGCTCGATCTTCGCCTTCTCGGCCGCCTCCTTCAGACGCTGCAGCGCCAGGCGGTCGGAGCGCAGGTCGATCCCGTTCTCCTTCTTGAACTCGTCGGCCAGGTAGTCGATCAGCCGCTGGTCGAAGTCCTCACCGCCGAGGAAGGTGTCTCCGTTGGTCGACTTCACCTCGAACACGCCGTCGCCGATCTCCAGCACGGACACGTCGAACGTACCGCCGCCGAGGTCATAGACCGCGATAGTGCCGGAGGACTTCTTGTCCAGACCGTAGGCCAGGGAGGCCGCGGTCGGCTCGTTGATGATGCGGAGGACCTCGAGGCCGGCGATCTTGCCGGCGTCCTTGGTCGCCTGGCGCTGGGCGTCGTTGAAATAGGCCGGGACGGTGATGACCGCCTGGGTAACGCTCTCGCCCAGATAGGCCTCCGCGTCCTCCTTCAGCTTGCCGAGGATCATCGCGGAGATCTGCGCCGGGCTGTACTTCTGACCGTCGATCTCGACCCACGCGTCGCCGTTGTCGCCGGGGACGACCTTGTAGGGGACCAGATCGTTGAACTTCTTCGACGCGGCATCGTCCGCGCGGCGGCCGAGCAGGCGCTTGATCGCGAACAGCGTCTTTTCCGGGTTGGTGACGGCCTGGCGCTTGGCGGCCTGGCCGACCAGCCGCTCGCCACCGTCGGCGAAAGCGACCATCGAGGGCGTGGTGCGCGCGCCCTCGGCATTCTCGATGACCTTGGAAGTCGAGCCGTCCATGACGGCGACGCACGAGTTCGTCGTGCCGAGATCAATACCGATTACCTTGCTCATGCGATCCTCTCTTCAGCGGCAGACGCCATTGGCCTCGAAAGCGCCGTCGGCGCCCCCATGGGGGACAATTTCAGGATTGAACCGTATATAGTGGGGCCATTCGCCGACGCAAGCGTTGCCGGAGCCTGATTCGCGGCCCAAGTTGGCGTTTACCATGATCGTCTCCGCCAGCTACAAGACCGACATCCCCGCCTTCTACGGTTCCTGGTTCCGCAATCGGCTCGCCGCCGGCTATGCGCGGGTGGCGAACCCCTATGGCGGCAAGCCCTTCACCGTCGATCTGACCCCGGAGGGTGCCGAGGCCTTCGTGTTCTGGACCCGCAATGCCGAGCCGTTCCTCGACACGCTGGAGGCGCTGGCGACCCGGCGGCGGCCGTTCATGGTCCAGGTCACCGTCACCGGCTATCCGCGGTCGCTGGAGCGCTCGGTGATCGATCCGGAACGGGCGGTCGCCCAGATCCGCGAGATGGCGCGGCATTTCGGCCCGCGCAGCGTGGTCTGGCGCTACGACCCGGTGCTGATCACCGACGTCACGCCGCCGGAATTCCACGAGGAGTCGCTCCGGCGGCTCGCCGCCGCCCTGTCCGGGTCGGTGGACGAGGTGGTGCTGTCCTTCGCGACGATCTATCGCAAGACCGGCGCCAATCTCGGTCGGCTGGCGCGGGAGTCCGGCATCGCCTGGCGCGACCCGGAGCCGGAGGAGAAGCGGGCCCTGCTGGCGCGGCTGGCGGAGATCGCCGCCGATCACGGCATCCGTCCGACGCTCTGCGCCCAGCCGGAGCTGCTGTCGCCCGGGCTGGAGCCGGCCGCCTGCATCGACAGGGCCCGGCTGTCGGACATCGCGGGCGGGGCGATCGCCGGGCGGGAGAAGGGCAACCGGCCTGGCTGCCTCTGCGCGGAGAGCCGCGACATCGGCGCCTACGATTCCTGCCCGCACGGGTGCCTTTACTGCTACGCGGTGGGGCGCCCGGAAACCGCCAAGCGCAAGCTGCGGGCCCATGACCCGGAGGGCGACTTCCTGTTCCCGCCGGGTGGGGGAGCCGCTCGGTGAGGCAAACACTCTCTGTCCCTCTCCCCGGATTTATTCCGGGGCAGCGCTCGATCAGGCGTGACCGACCGAGTTGAGCCTCTGACCACCACGCGGCGGATGGGCTTGCCCCGGAATAAATCCGGGGAGTGGGTGAGGTGTTAGTGAGGAAGAGAGCTAGGGGGAGCGCCCGGCGCTCCCGGCCTCACGCGGTGGTATCGACCCGCTCGTGGTCTTCCGGCTTGCCGCCCTTGGACACGCCGACCATGGCGGCGCGCAGCAGCCGGTCGTGCAGCACATAGCCCGGCGCCAGCACCTGGACCACCGTGCCCGGCGCCTTCGACGGATCCTCCACCTCGAACATCGCCTGGTGCAGGTTGTAGTCGAACTTCTCGCCGAGCGGGTTGATCCGCTGGATCTTGTGCTTGTCGAAGGCCGCCAGGACCTCCTTCTCGGTCATCTCCACGCCGACGATGACGTTCTTCACCGCATCGTCCAGGGATTCCCGGTCGGCCGGGGCGGATTCCAGGGCGCGCCGCAGGTTGTCCACCGCGTTCAGCAGATCCTTGGCGAGGTCGGCCGACGCGAATTTGCGCCACTGCTCCTTCTCGCGGTCGGTGCGCCGGCGCAGGTTCTCCGCATCGGCGAGCGCCCGCAGGGCCTGGTCCTTGAGCTGGGCGACCTGCTCCTCGAGCTCGGCGATCCGCACGTCGCGCGCATCGGCGTGACCGCCCTCCGTGTCGAGCAGGCCCTCCTCGGACAGCCCCAGGCTCTCGGCAAGGGACGCCTCGGCCGCGGCATCGTACGGGGTCTCGCCCGACGCCTGCTGGTCGTTGACGGGTTGCGGGCCGGCGGGCTTGTTCTGGTCGTTCGCCATGATCGCTACTCGTATCCTGCGGTTGAACTCTCGGCACGTCCGAAGATCGGGGACTGTGTGACGCCCGCTATGTAAGGCGCCTGTGCGGCGATGAAAACCCGAATCGCTGCAATGGGGCCGGAACCGGCGCCGCCCGGGGCAAGCGGCTAGCCCAGCAGGCGGCTGATCAGCTTGGAGGTGTAGTCCACCATCGGGATGATCCGGGCGTAATTCATCCGGGTCGGCCCGATCACCCCGATCGCGCCAACGACCGAGCGCTTCTGGTCGTGATAGGGTGCGATGATCATCGAGCAGCCGGTGTTGCGGAAAAGCTGGTTCTCCGCACCGATGAAGATCTGCACCCCGTCGGCGGCACCTGTGGCGTCCAGCAGGCGCAGGGTGCTCTCCTTCTCCTCCAGCTGCTCGAACAGCCCGCGGATGCGCTCCAGATCCTCCAGCGCGGTCACGTCGTGCAGCAGCGCCGACTGGCCGCGCAGGATCAGGGTGGAGGCGCCCGGCCCGCCGCCCCAGGTGGCGAGCCCGGCCTGCACCACGCGGGAGGTCAGGTCGTCCAGCTCGGCCTTGCGCTGGACGATCTCCTCCTCGATCTGCGCCATCGCCTCGCTCAGGGTACGGCCGCTGAGCCGCGTGTTCAGGTAGTTGGTCGCCTCGACCAGGGCCGAGGGCGGCAGGCCGGCGGGCAGCTCCACCACCCGGTTCTCCACCAGCCCGGTCTCGCTGACCAGCACCACCAGGGCGCGCTGGTTGCCCAGCGGCACGAATTCTATATGGCGCAGGGAGCCCTCGTTCTTCGGCGAGACCACCAGCCCGGCGCAGCGGGTCAGGCCGGCCAGCGCCGAGGACGCCTCCTCCAGCATCTCGGCCACGCTGCGGCCGGCGGCGGCACACTGGCCGTCGATGCTCTCGCGCTCCTCCGGGCCGAGATCGCCGCCGACCTCGAGCAGCCCGTCGACGAACATGCGCAGCCCCGCGTCGGTCGGCAGGCGTCCGGCGGAGGTATGGGGCGAGAACAGCAGCCCGGCCTCCTCCAGATCGGCCATCACGTTGCGGATCGTCGCCGGGGAGAGCACCAGCCCCTGTTTGCGCGACAGGGTGCGCGAGCCCACCGGCTCGCCGGTCTCCACATAGGCGTCGACAACATGCATGAAGATCCGGCGCGAGCGCTCGTTGAGCTGCGCCAGGGTGGTGGACGGCATCGTCGTGCCGTCAAAGGGCTCTCTCTGCATACCGGTCATGGTAGACGAAAATCTAGGAAGCGCTACGCGGCCGGTCAACGTGTGTCGCCGACCCGGCGAAACCGGTCCACGGCACTGGACGTCCCGGGCCTGGATCACTAGGTTCGCGCAGATTTTTTACCAGGGCCTCCGTCCGGGGCCTCCGCAACGAAAGGCGACTTCATGGCATCCGACCAAAGCCAGACCGGCTCCCGGCCCTCCGGCCGCGCCGTCGACGAGCTGCGCAGGGTGGTGCTCGAGCCGGGCTTCGCCAAGCACGCGGAAGGCTCCTGCCTCGCCCGCTTCGGCGACACCCATGTGCTGTGCACCGCGACCGTGGAAGAGCGGGTGCCGCCGTGGCTGAAGGGCGGCGGCAAGGGCTGGGTCACCGCCGAATACGGCATGCTGCCGCGCTCCACCCATACCCGCACCGACCGCGAGGCCGCCCGCGGCAAGCAGTCCGGCCGCACCCAGGAGATCCAGCGCCTGATCGGCCGCTCCCTGCGCGCGGTCACCGACCTCGCCGCCCTGGGCGAGCGCCAGATCCGCATCGACTGCGACGTGCTGCAGGCCGATGGCGGCACCCGCACGGCGGCGATCACCGGCTCCTGGGTCGCCCTGCACCAGGCGATCGCCACCCTGAAGCGGTTCGGCGCGGTGAAGAGCGACCCTCTGGTCGACCGGGTCACGGCGATCTCCTGCGGCATCTACAAGGGCGTGCCCGTCCTCGACCTCGACTATGCCGAGGACAGCGACTGCGACGCCGACGCCAATTTCGTGCTGACCGCCGGCGGCGGGCTCGTGGAAGTTCAGGCGACGGCCGAGGGCGACCCGTTCCAGGAATCCGCGTTCATGGAGCTGCTGCGGCTCGCCCGCAAGGGCACCGACGAGCTGGCCGCCCTGCAGCAGGCCGCGGTGAGCTGAGGAGACGGTCCGGATGGCGCCCCGCAAGCTGGCCGGCGAGACCCTGGTGCTCGCCACCCACAATCCCGGCAAGGTGCGGGAGATCGGCGAGCTGCTGGCGCCCTACGGCATGACCGTGGTCTCGGCCGGCGACCTCGGCCTGCCCGAGCCGGAGGAGACCGGGACCACCTTCATCGCGAATGCGGAGTTGAAGGCCCTGGCGGCGGCGACCGCGTCGGGCAAGCCGGCCCTGGCGGACGATTCCGGGTTCTGCGTGGCGGCCCTGGACGGCGATCCGGGCATCTACTCCGCCCGCTGGGCCGGGCCGAGCAAGGATTTCTCGATCGCGATGGAACTAGTCCACGCCAAGATGGTGGAGAGCGGGTCGGAGGATACGAGGGCCTGGTTCACCTGTGCGCTGACCCTCGCCTGGCCCGACGGGCATTGCGAGAGCGTGGAGGGCTATGTCCACGGCACGGCGGTCTGGCCGCCGCGCGGGGAGAAGGGCTTCGGCTACGACCCAATGTTCGTCCCCGAGGGCGACACCAAGACCTTCGGCGAGGGCGATGCCGACTGGAAACACTCGGTGAGCCACCGGGCGGACGCCTTCGCCCAGCTCGTGGCGCGGTGCTTCGATGGCGGACTCGCTGGCGACTGATCGCGACCCGCTGGGCCTCTACGTCCATTGGCCGTTCTGCCGGGCGAAATGCCCCTATTGCGACTTCAACAGCCATGTCTCGGACAGCGTCGACCACGCCCTGTGGCGCGACCTGCTGGTGCGCGAGCTGGAGGCCCTGGCACCCCGGGTCGGCGGCGGGCCGGACGGAGATCGGCGGCTGGTCAGCCTGTTCTTCGGCGGCGGCACCCCCTCGCTGATGGAGCCGGAGACCGCCGCCGACGTGATCGAGGCGGCGCGGAAGCTGTTCCGGTTTAACAACGATATCGAGATCACCCTGGAGGCCAACCCCACCTCGGTGGAGGCGGCGAAGATGGCGGCGTTCCGAGCGGCCGGGATCACCCGCGTCTCCCTGGGCGTGCAGGCGATGGACGATGCCGCGCTGAAATTCCTGGGCCGGGAGCATTCCGCCGCCGAGGCCCTGGCCGCGCTGGAGGCGGTGCGGGCGCAGTTCGACAACGTGTCCTTCGACCTGATCTATGCCCGGCCGGAGCAGGACCTGGCCACCTGGACGGCGGAACTTGAGCGGGCGCTCGCCCTGGAGCCGGAGCACCTGTCGCTCTACCAGCTCACCATCGAGCCGACGACGCCGTTCTACGCCCGCCACGCAAGGGGCGAGTTCGCCCTGCCCGACGAGGACGGGGCCGCCGACCTGTACGACGCGACCCAGGAGATCCTGGGCGCCGCCGGGCTGCCGGCCTACGAGGTGTCGAACCACGCCCGGCCCGGCCGGGAATGCCGGCACAACTTGGTCTACTGGCGGTATCAGGACTATCTGGGCATCGGCCCCGGCGCCCATGGACGGCTGTCGGACGGGCGGCCCGGATCGACCAAGACCGCGACCCGCACCCACCGGGCGCCGAAGATCTGGCTGGAGCGGGTGGCGCGGGACGGCCACGCCCTGGTGGACGACGCGGCGATCCCGACCGACGAGGCGGTGATGGAGGCGGTGCTGATGTGCCTGCGGATCGACGAGGGGCTGACCGGCGAGCGGTTCCGCCACCTGTTCGGCGCAGCACCGGCCGACCTGTTCGATCCCAGGACGCTGGACGGCCTGGTCGAGGCCGGGTTCCTGACGATCGACGGCGCCGATCTGCGCGCCACCGCCGAGGGCCGCGCCCGGCTGGACGCGGTCACCTCACGCCTGCTGCAGAACGTCCGCCCGCTGCCGGGCGGGTGATCCGGCACAGGGGATCGCGCTCAGTTGATTGCAGCGGAGAAGCTGGTCGGTGCCGGGTCGACCCGCTCGAAGCCGTTGGCGGTCAGCCGCAGCACGGCGAGCCCGCGCTGGTTGGTGCCGTCGATCAGCAGGCGGAACAGCCCGTCGGCGCCGTTGAAGCCGGAAGGCTGGGTCAGGTTCTCCACCGAGAAGCCGTCGCCGCCCGGCTGCCGCGACAGCACCGCCGCCAGACCCACCGCGTCATAGGCGAGCGACGCCAGGCCGTGGGGGGCGGTGCCGTGGACGGAGCGGTAGCGGTCGACGAACGGCTTGCGGCCGGCCGGATCCGGGGCGGCGAACCAGCCGCCCACCAGGGTCGGCTCGCGGCCCAGGGACGGATCGGCCCAGAGCGCGGTGCCCAGGTACTTCACCTTGTTCGGGTCGATGTCGTAATAGGCCATCAGCGGGGCGAGGTTCAGGATGTTCTGCCCGCCTTCCGGGACGAGCACCGCGTCATACCCGCCCTCGCCGCCGGCGGCGAAGCTCTTCACCGTCTCCGACAGGGAGGTCGAATCCCCCGGCGTATAGGAGCGCATCCGGCTGATGGTGGCGCCGGTGCGGGCCGCGGTGTCCCGGGCGGCCTGCATCGCCTCGAAGCCGTAGGCATTGGACGGCGCCAGGACGCCGATCCGGCTGTAGCCGTTGCTCGCCGCATAGCGCACCACCCGCTCCACCTGCTCGCTCGGCAGCAGTCCCAGCACCCACACGCCGTTGCCGGCGGCGGAGCGGTCGTTGGAGAAGGACAGCACCGGCACGTTCGCCGCCTGGGCGACGGGTCCGACCGACCGGGCGGAGTCCGCGAACAGCGGCCCGATGATCATGTCGGCACCTTCATTGATGGCGCTGCGGGCGGCGGCGGCGGCGGTCTGCGGGCTGGAGGCGGTGTCGTAGAAGGCCAGCGCGAAATCCTCGGTCGCGATGTCGAACAGGGCGAGCTCGGCGGCGTTGCGCAGGGCCTTGCCCACCGCCGCGGCCCGGCCGGTCAGCGGCAGCAGCAGCGCCACCTTCGGCGGCCCCGCCTGGTCGGGGATCGCGACACCCCCGGGGACCGGCTGGCTCGGCTGCAGATCGAGGCTGGAGGGCGGCGGCGCCTCGGCGGCCTTGGGCGGCGGCGCGGTCTCGACCCGCTCGCTCGGCATCTCCGGCTGCTTTGCGCTTGAACATGCGGCCAGAACTGCAACCATGACGGCGAACGTCGCGGAAAGCCCCACCTGCCGTGCCCGGAACCTCATCATGCAGCTTTCCCTCGCTTTGGTCGAAACCCGCAGGTTCCAAGAAACTGGCCGGTCAGCCCGTGGCCGACGCTAATCGACGCGCGCCGCCAAGTAAATGTGGCGACAGGAGCGGCAGTTCCGCCAGACAAGCACAGGAAGATGACAGGATCGCGGCAGCCGGCCTGCGCCGGCGGCGGCAGGCCTATTCCTGGGGCCTGGCGGCGGAGACCTGGGCGGCCCTCTGGCTGCGGCTGAAAGGATACCGGATCCTGGCCCGGCGCGCCCGGACCCCCGCCGGGGAGATCGACCTGCTGGTGCGCCGCGGCGACGTCCTGGTCGCCGTCGAGGTCAAGGCCAGGCGCAGTCCCCAGGCGGCGGTCGACGCCGTCTCCGCCCGCCAGCGGCTGCGCATCGCCCGGTCGCTGGAGATGGTCGCCGGCCGCGATCCGGCCCTGTCCGGCCTCGGCCGGCGGCTGGACCTGGTGATCGTGCGCCCCTGGCGCCTGCCGATCCATCTGATCGACGTCCACCGCGACCGCCGCTGACCGGACAACCGGTGACGGACGGTCGCGAAACACCTAAGTATGGAACCGACGCCACCGGAGTACGGATCGATGCACCAGCAGCCCCTTCGCCGAATCCCCCCGGCCCCCCGTTTTCAGGGCCGACGTTCCGTGTCGCGCGCCCGCCTCGGGACCGCCCTGGCCCTCCTGGCCGTCCTCGCGGTGCCGCTGGCCGGCTGCTCGCCCGTCGGGGTCGCCGTCGGCGCCGGTGCGGCCGGTGCCACCGCCGCCCAGACCGAGAAGGGCTTCACCCGCTCCGTCGATGACGGCCGCATCCGCCTGCAGCTCAACGCCAAGTTCTTCGAGACCAACTACGACCTGTTCTCCAACGTGTCCTTCACGGTGGACCAGGGCCGGGTGCTGCTGACCGGCACGGTGGAGGATCCGGAGGACCGGGTGACCGCGACCCGTCTCGCCTGGAGCGCCGACGGGGTGGTCGAGGTGATCAACGAGCTGCAGGTGACCGACCAGTCCTCGCTGACCGATTTCGGCCGCGACACCCGCATCGGCACCGAGCTGCGGGTCAAGCTGCTGGCCGACGACCAGATCGCCTCCATCAACTACTCGATCGAGGTGGTGAACCAGACCGTCTACATCATGGGCATCGCCCGCTCCCAGGCCGAGCTCGGCCGGGCGATCGGCCATGCCCGCAACATCCCCTATGTGCGCGGGGTCGTGGACTACGTGACGGTGCAGCAGCAGTGACCTCCGTTTCGCAGACCGCACTGACCGTCAAGACGGCCGGGGCTCTGCTGGACGACGCGGCGGCGGCCTGCAGGACGGATCCCGGCGCCCGGCTCGACATGGCCCGGCTGGCCCTCGCCCTGTCGGTCCTGGCCCGCCCGGAACGGGACGTCTCGGCCGGGCTTGCCCATCTGGAGGAGATCGCCGCCCGGGCCGCCGGTCTGGCCGGCAGCAATCCGTCGGAGACCCTGCCGTCCCTGCTGGCCGACGAATTCGGCTATGCCGGCGACACCGACAGCTACGAGGACATGATCAACGCCGATCTCGCCGCGGTGATCGACCGCCGGCGCGGCCTGCCCGTCGCCCTAGGCATCCTGTACTGCCACGCCGCCCGGGCGGCCGGCTGGGACGCCGCCGGCCTGAGCTTCCCCGCGCATTTCCTGATCCGGGTCGACGGGCCGGGGGGGCGCCATATCCTCGACCCGTTCCACGGCGGCCGGGCGATGGATGCCGGCACCATGCGCAGCCTGCTGCGCCATATGGGGGCGGGCGAGGACCTGAGCGCCGAGCACCACCAGGACGTCCCCGACCGTTTGGTTCTGTTACGGCTGCAGAACAACATCAAGCTGCGCCGGCTGCAGAGCAACGACATCGAGGGCGGGCTCGCCGTGCTCGGCCGCATGCGCCGCCTGGCGCCGGACATGGCCTCCCTGGTGATGGAGGAGGCGGCGATCCTGGCGGAGGGCGGCGCGATCCTGGGCGCGGCCAAGGCGGTCAAGGGATACCTGGCCGCCGGCTACGGCGCGATTGAGGACCGCACGGAGATGGAGCGGTTCCTGGCGTCGATACAAACCCGCTTGAACTGACCGCCGCGCCGGTCGATTGTCGCGCGACGCAGCACCGCGCAACCACACCCAGCAAGAGTGAGACGGGAGAGAGCCATGGGCCTTGAGGTCGCGATCCAGATGGACCCGATGGAAGCGGTCAACATCGACGGCGACAGCACCTTCGCCCTCGCGCTGGAGGCGAAGAAGCGCGGGCACAAGCTCTACCACTATCTCCCCAAGCACCTGAGCTTCCGCGACCGCAAGGTCACCGCCCGGGCGGCCGAGCTGGACGTGCGCCGGACCCGGGGCGACCACTTCACCCTGGGCGAGCGCGCGGTGATGAACCTGGCCGATGTGGACGTGGTCCTGATGCGCCAGGACCCGCCCTTCGACATGTCCTACATCACCGCCACCCACGTGCTGGAGCATATCCACCCCAAGACCCTGGTGGTGAACGACCCGGCCCATGTGCGCAACGCGCCGGAGAAGCTCTTCGTCACCCATTTCGAAGACGTGATGCCGCCGACCCTGATCACCCACGATCCCGAGGAGATCAAGGCGTTCCGCAAGGAGCACAAGGACATCATCGTCAAGCCGCTGTTCGGCAATGGCGGGGCCGGCGTGTTCCACATCAAGCCGGACGACGAGAACCTGAACTCGCTGCTGGAGATCTTCACCCAGATGTTCCGCGAGCCGATCATCGTGCAGACCTACCTGCCGGAGGTCCGCCAGGGCGACAAGCGGGTGATCCTGGTCGACGGCAAGGGTGTCGGCGCCATAAACCGCATCCCGGCCGACGGCGAGGCCCGCTCCAACATGCATGTCGGCGGCCGCGCGGTGAAATGCGAGATGACCAAGCGCGACCACGAGATCTGCGAGATCATCGGCCCGGAACTGAAACGCCGCGGTCAGATCTTCGTCGGCATCGACGTGATCGGTCGTTACCTGACCGAAATCAACGTGACCTCGCCGACCGGCATCCAGGAGCTGAGCCGCTTCGACGACATCGACGTCCCGGCCATGCTGTGGGACGCGATCGAGGAGAAGCTGTAGGCCGTCCGGACCCTCAGCACCCCAGCGCCGCGACCGCCTCGGCCGGGTCGCCGATCGCCTCGCTGCCCGGGAAGAAGATCAGCCGGGTGCGGGCTTCCACCTCATACATCGCCACCCGGGTCGCGCAGAAGTCGGCGTTGCGCTCCAGCGTCTGGTCCATGATGAAGGCGGTGACCGAGCGGCCGCGGCCGAGGACCACGATCTTGAAATAGCCGGACGGGATGGTGTGGGGCTCGTCGGCCCGGGGGAGCGGCGGCATCGGCCGCTCGTAGAGCGGGCCGGTGACCACATGCACCGCGGCGCCCGACCTGCTGGCGAGGCTGCGCACGGCGGTCTCCAGCCGGACCCAGGGCCCCTGGTTCAGGGCGCGCGCCTGCGGGGTGATGTTGGAGAGGTAGTTGGTGGTCGCCCAGCTCTCCATCCCGGCGAAGGAGGCGAGCGGCGCCTGGTGGCCGCGGTCGGTCTTCAGGGTGGCGGCCGCGTCCCGGTAGTCGTCCGGCTCCAGGGTGGCGCTCGCCGGCAGGTCCGGATCGGCCCGCCAGTCGCGCGGACGGCTCGGCCCGAAATTCCGGGCATCCACCGCATAGGCGATCCAGTCGGCGAACTTGGTGACCGGGTTATTGGACAGGGTATAGGCGGGGCGCACGATCACCTGATTGGCCAGGGTCCCGGTTCCCTGGGGGCAGGGCCCCATGCAGGGCTCGGTGACCAGGTATTGTGCGGCGGCGGGCGTCGCGGCCGCCGCCCAGAGCAGCGCCCAAAACAGCGCCAGGACTGCTGCAACCCGTGCCATGTCTCCCTCCCGATCCGTGAACCGGGAGGGAGTATGAGTAAAGTGCTACTCAGAGTCGAATAATATGTTATTCAACGCCTGCGTGTCATTCTGCGGTGATCACGGTCATGACCAGCTTGCCGTCCGGCTTGATCGGGCCGTCTTCCTTTGCGCCGAGCGTGTATTCGAAGATGCCGGCCTTCGAGCCGCCGGCCTCGCTGTGCACCATGAGCATCAGCATCTCGCCCGACTTCACCGGCTCCGACAGGAGGGCGGTGACGTGGGCGTTCTCGCCCTTCTTCAGCGGCGCGTAGCCGACGACCGGGCCGGGCTTGTGGTCGGCGCCGGTGCGGTGAACGACGAGCCAGCCGTTCTCGGGCGCCATCACCTGCTCGGCGGTCACCGAACCTTCGGCCACCGACTGGCCGGATACCTTGACGTCGGCATGCTCCATCGCCTGGGCCGCACCCAGGGTCAGGCCGGTGAAGAGGACGGAGGCGAGCAGGCTGTGTTTCGCGAAAGTGGCGGTCATGTCGTGACTCCTCGTGCGTCTGTTCTCGGGCGCGCCGGGCGTGGGGAACCGGCGCCGGCTTCCATCGAAGCCGCCCGCAGATACGGAGGATCCGGCGGCGGGTTTCAGAGGCGACCGGATTTTTTCGGGATCACTCGTCGGCGGGGATCAGCGTGCCGTGCAGGGCCGGGCCGGTCGGCTGGCCGGTGGGCGAGCCGCCGGGCGGCTCCAGACTGATGCCGAAGGTCGCCTGGCGCAGCACGGCCGGGTCGTACTGCTTCAACCGCTTGCGGGTCGGGCCGGAGACGTCCTCCAGCAGGCCGAGGGATTGCGGGGTGGAGGAGATCCCCTCGCCGACGATCCAGAGCTGGTAGGTGCGGTCCTGCACCGGCTCGGCGGTGACCGGACGGATGGTGAGCGCCCGGCTCTCCAGGTCGACCGACAGCAGGAAGCGGGGCTGGGTATCGCCGTCATGGAACACCGCCACGAAGGTCTGGGGCGGCGGCAGGATCACCTCGCGGACCAGCAGCACGCCGGTGAGGCAGGCGGCGAGCGCGCCGGCTCCGAGGGCCGCCGCACGCCAGCGGCCGAGCCGACGGCGCAGGGCGGCCAGCTCGGTCACGGCGCCCGGTGTCGCCGCGGTATCGATGGCCGCCTGGATCGCCGGGAACAGGCCCGGTGGTGGCGCCACCGGCTCCACCTCGTCCAGCATCGGCGCCAGGCGCTGCTCCCACGCCACAATTGCCGCGTCGAGCTCCGGCTCCCGGGTCCGCCGGGCCTCGACGGCGACCCGCTCCTGCGGCTCCAGCGTGCCGAGCACGTAGTCCGCCGCCACCAGATCGATGTCCTCGCGATCCCTCATGCGCCGAGACAGTCCCTGAGCTGCTTCAGGCTGCGGTGCAGCCAGGTCTTGATCGTTCCGACGGGCTGGCCGAACCGGTCCGCCAGCTCCTGGCGCGACAGCCCGTCGAGATAGGCCAGCCGCACCAGGCTCCCACGGTCCCCCTCCAGCCTGTCCAGGCAGATCTCCAGCCGGCGGCGTTCCTCGGCCGCCTCCACCGCGCCCAGGGCCGAGCGGGCCGGATCGGGAACCCGGTCCAGGATGCCGTCGTCGGAGACGGTGGCGACCCGGGACCGCCGCGCCTCGTCCAGGGCGCGGTTGCGGGCGATGGTCGCCATCCAGGTGATGGGGGAGGCGCGGGCCGGATCGAAATCGCCCGCCCGCTGCCAGATCTTCACATACACGTCCTGCACCACCTCGTCGGCCTCGTCCCTGCGCCGCAAGATACGCAGGATGATGCCGTAGAGTTTCGGGGCGGTGGCGGCATAAATCTGAGCGAAGGCCTGGCGGTCGCCGCCGGCCACCCGGGCCAGCAGTTTCGAGATCTCCGAACTCGACGCGAGCATCGCCCGTATCGCCTCCCAGAATGCGTGTCAGGGCGCGCCGACCCGGCGACAAAGGTGGCCCGGACCGCCGGAAGTCAAGGGCCGGCGAAGCCAAGGGCCGGCGGCTACCCCGCGCGGCCGCGATAGGCCAGCGCCTCGGCCACATGGATCCGGGTCACGGTGTCGGCCCGGTCGAGATCGGCCAGGGTGCGGGCGACCTTGAGCACCCGGTGATAGCCGCGGGCCGAGAGCTGCAGCTTCTCCGCCGCCCGCCGCATGAGGTCGCGGCCCGGCGGATCGGGCTCGGCCACGGCGGTCAGCAGCTCGCCATTGGCATCGGCATTGGTGCGCACGGTCCCGGTCGGGTCAAGGCGCCGGTACCGCTCGGTCTGCACCGCCCTTGCCGCGGCGACCCGGGCGGCGACGGCGGCGCTGCCTTCGGCCGGCGGCGGCAGGGAGAGGTCGGCGGCGGAGACCGCCTGCACCTCTATTGCCAGATCGAAACGGTCGAGCAGCGGGCCGGACAGCCGGTTCTGGTAGTCGCCGCCGCAGCGCGGCGCCCGCCCGCAGGCCCGGCCCGGATCGGCCATATGGCCGCAGCGGCAGGGGTTCATGGCGGCGACGAGCTGGAAGCGGGCCGGATAGGTGACGTGGTGGTTGGCCCGGGCGATCACCGCCTCGCCGGTCTCGATCGGCTGGCGGAGGGCGTCCAGCACCGGGCGGGGGAACTCGGCCAGCTCGTCCAGGAACAGCACCCCGCGATGGGCGAGCGACACTTCCCCCGGCTTCGCCCGGATGCCGCCGCCGATCAGCGCCGGGGCCGAACTGGAATGATGCGGATCCCGGAAAGGCCGGCTGCGCTCGATCCGGCCCTCGCGCAGCACACCGGCCACCGAGCGGATCATCGACACCTCCAGCGCCTCGGCGGGGGTCAGGGGCGGCAGCAGGCCGGGGAGCCGGGCGGCCATCATCGACTTGCCCGCACCCGGCGGGCCGATCATGAGCAGGTTGTGGTTGCCCGCCGCCACCACCTCCAGCGCCCGCTTGGCGGTCTCCTGGCCCTTCACGTCCTTGAGGTCCGGATAGTGCGGTTCCGCCTCGACCACCCCGTCGGCCGGCTCGGGCAGGACCTGGATGCCGCGCAGGTGGTTGAGCAACGACAGCAGGTCCGGGGCGGCGATCACCTCGATGCCCTCGGCCCAGCGCGCCTCGGGACCGCAGGCCGCCGGGCAGATCACCCCGCGCCGCCCGCTGCCCGCCGCCGCCACCGCCGCCGGCAGGACGCCGGCCACCGGCGAGATCCGACCGTCCAGCGCCAGCTCGCCCAGCACGATCCGGTCGGCCACGTCCTCCACCGACAGCGCCCCGATCGCCACCAGGATGCCGAGCGCGATGGGCAGGTCGAAATGCCCGCCCTCCTTGGGCAGGTCGGCGGGTGCGAGGTTCACGGTGATGCGCTTGTAGGGCAGGGCCAGGCCCAGGGCCGACAGGGCGGCGACCACCCGTTCGCGGCTCTCGGTCACCGCCTTGTCGGCCAGCCCGACCAGGCTGACGGCCCCCATGCCGCCGCCGCCGACATGGACCTGGACATCCACCTCCACCGTCTCGATGCCGCGGAACGCCACCGTCGTCACCCGCGCCCCCATGGGCCGACCTCCCTTGCGCCGGCGCACCAAGCCGTGCGCCACGCAGCCTATGGGAGGGCCGGCATCGGATTTCGGCGATCGGGGTGGAAACGAGGGCGGCGCTATTCCGCCGCGCTGAGGGTCTGCCGGGCGATGCCGACGGCCCCTTCCATATCGGCGCTCTTCATGGCCTCGCGGTCGAGCTTGGCGCCGGTCAGGTCGGCGTGGTGGAACAGCGCCCCGTCCAGCACCGCCTGGGTGAAGTCGGCCTTGTGGGCGACCGCGCCGGCCAGGGACGCGCCGGAGAGATCGGCCGGCCATTCGCGCAGCAGCTCCAGGGTCTTCGGCTTCAGGATCTGCATCGGGGTGAGCCGGGCCTGGGTCAGGGTGGCGCCGTCCAGCACCGCCGCCTTCAGCCCGGCACCCCGCAGGTCGGCCCCGGTCAGGTCGGCGCGCGGCAGTTTCGCCCCGGCCATCTGGGCGAAGCGGAACGAGCATTGCTTCATGTTCGCGCCGGCGAGATTGGCCCCCTCGAAATCGGCGGCCGACAGGTCGGCGCCGGAGAAGTCGATCCCCGCCAGGTCCATGCCCCGGAACGAGCCCCGCTCGCCCTTCTTGCCGCCCGAGCTGATCCACAGGAAATGCTGGACCACCTTGTGCTGCACGTCCGGCGCCATGGTCTCCAGGCCGGTGGCGATCTTGCAGTCCGTCAGGTTGGCGCCGCCGAGATCGGCCCCGTCCAGGTTGCAGGAGCGCAGGTCCGAGCCGGTGAGGTCGGTATCGGTCAGGACGGAGTCGGCGAAGTTCACGCCGCGCAGGTTCGACCCGCGCATGTCGGTGCCCTGGAACGAGCTCTTCGACAGGTCGGCCTTGTTCAGGTTCACGTTGCGCAGCACCGCGCTCTGGAAGGCGGTGTTGACGGCGGTCACCCCGGACATGTTGGCGCCGGTCAGGTCGGTGCGCACGACCGTCGCCTCGGACAGATCGGCCCGGGCCAGGTTGGCGTTCTGCTCGATGGTGCGGTTCAGGTCCTGGATCCGCGCCGGCCGCAGGTCGGCATCGGTCAGATCCGCCGTCATCAGCTTGGCGCCCTTCAGGTTGGCGCCGCGCAGATCGGCCTTCACCAGCTTGGCGCCGGCGAAATCGCACTGTTCGAGCTTGGCGGTCGAGAACTGGGTGGCGCTGAGGTTGGAGCCGGCGAAGCTCGCGCCGCGCAGGTCGGTGCCGTGGAACAGGCCCTGGCGCAGGTCGGTTCCCGCCAGCATCGCGCCGCGCAGCGTCTTATGCCGGAAATCCGCCTGCACGCCGCCCGTCGTGTGCTTCAGGAAGAGCGCGTGCTTGCGGATCGATTCCGCCACATCCCAATCGAGATCGTTTGCCCGCTGCATACGAACCCCAAGGCCGATCGCGAGGCGCCGCCGGCGACCTCGCGCAGAAGAAAAGGACTACGTCTGGTGGAATCTCAAGTTCCCGACACTGTCGGAAAGTCCCCACTGGTCCCGGATTATGAACCTGCAGGCCAAATTTGTCAAAACTTTCAGATTGTTAAGCATAATGGGTGACAACCTTTCACAAGATCGTCAGCCCATTTCAGCCAAAGGCCCCAGATATGCTCCGGCCTCTATCCTCCGGACCGGGCGCCTCAGACCGGCTTGATGATCCGGCCGAGATTCTGGCCGGCGAACATGTGCAGGTGGAAGTGGGGGACTTCCTGGTTCGCGTCTCGGCCGTGGTTCGACAGGATCCGGTAGCCGTTCTCCACGATCCCGAGGTCCCGGGCGATCTTGCCGGCCGCCCGCACGAAGGCCGCGATCTCCGCGTCGCTCGCCTTCTCGGAGAAGTCGGCGAAGGAGACATAGGCGCCCTTGGGGATGATCAGGACATGGGTCGGGGTCTGGGGCTGGATGTCCCGGAACGCCAGGACGTGCTCGTCCTCGTAGACCGTGTCGTTCGGGATCTCGCCGCGCAGGATCTTGGCGAAGATGTTGTTCGGATCGTAGCTCATTCACCCTCTCCGTTGGCTTGTCCGCGGGCCGCCTTCTCGGCGAGGCCGGAGGTCCCCTCCCGCGCCTCGAGCTTGGCCCAGACCTGGTCCGGGGTCACCCCCGCCGCCGTCCACAGCACCAGCAGGTGATACAGCAGGTCGGCACTCTCCGAGGCCAGGGCGTCGGGATTCCCGAGGGCGGCCTCGATCGCCACCTCAACCGCTTCCTCGCCGACCTTCTGGGCCGATTTCACCGGGCCCTTGGCCAGCAGCTTCGCGGTGTAGCTGGTCTCCGGATCGGCGCCTTTTCGCGCCGCGATGGTGGCGGCCAGACGGTCGAGAATGTGATCGGCCATGGGCGGTCAGTCCCCCTGGCGCATGGCGAGACCGGCGGCGGCCATGGCGTCCTTGGCCTCGCTGATGCGGTAGGTGCCGAAATGGAAGATCGAGGCGGCGAGCACCGCGCTGGCATGGCCGTCCCGCACGCCTTCCACCAGGTGGTCGAGGGTCCCCACGCCGCCGGACGCGATCACCGGCACCGGCACGGCATCGGAGATCGCCCGGGTCAGTGGAATGTTGAAGCCCTGCTTGGTCCCGTCACGGTCCATGGAGGTCAGCAGGATCTCGCCCGCCCCGTACTCGGCCATTTGTTGCGCCCACGCAACGGCGTCGAGCCCGGTGGCGTTGCGGCCGCCATGGGTGAAGACCTCGAACTTGCCGTCGCCCACGCTCTTGGCGTCGACCGCGACGGTGATGCACTGGCTGCCGAACTTGTGCGCGGCCTGGCGCACGAAGTCCGGATTGGTCACCGCGGCGGTGTTGATCGACACCTTGTCGGCCCCGGCCAGCAGCAGCTTGCGGATATCCTCGACCGTGCGCACGCCGCCGCCGACCGTCAGCGGCATGAAGCACTGCTCGGCGGTGCGGGCGATCACGTCGAAGATGGTGTCGCGGTTCTCGTGGCTGGCGGTGATGTCGAGGAAGCAGAGCTCGTCCGCCCCTTCGGCATCGTAGAGCTTGGCCTGCTCCACCGGGTCGCCGGCATCGATCAGGTCGACGAAGTTGACGCCCTTGACCACCCGTCCGTCCTTGACGTCGAGGCAGGGAATGACGCGGACCTTGAGCATCACGCGGCCTCCCCGGCAAGCGCGCGCACCGCGCCGACCACGTCGACCCGGCCGTCATAGAGCGCCCGGCCGACAATGGCCCCGGCCACGCCGTCCTTGTCGAGCTTGGCGATCGCCCTCAGGTCGTCCAGCGAGGACACCCCGCCCGAGGCGATCACCGGTGTCGACAGGGCGCGGGCCAGCGCCCCGGTCGCGTCCAGGTTCGGGCCCTGCAGGGCGCCGTCCCGGTCGATATCGGTGAAGATGATGGCGGCCACGCCCGCATCCTCGAACTTGAGCGCCAGGTCGGTGGCGGTGATCTCGGAGGTCTCGGCCCAGCCCTCCACCGCGACCTTGCCGCCACGAGCATCGATGCCGACGGCGATCTTGCCCGGATGGTCGCGGCAGGCGGCGATCACCAGTTCGGGATCGCGCAGCGCCACCGTGCCGAGGATGACCCGGCTGATCCCGGCCTCGAGCCAGGTGTCGATATGGGCGCGGCTTCGGATGCCGCCGCCGAGCTGCACCGGCACGTCCACCGCCGACAGGATCGAGCGCACGGCGACGCCGTTCACCGCCACGCCGGCGAAGGCGCCGTCCAGGTCGACCACATGGATCCAGGCGCAGCCGGAATCCTGGAACGCCTTGGCCTGGCTCGCCGGGTCGGGGTTGTAGACGGTCGCGGCGGTCATCTCGCCGCGCAGCAGGCGGACGCATTCGCCGCCCTTCAGGTCGATGGCAGGGTAGAGGATCACGAGGTACCGCCCTCATTCGTCCCGGACGGGCCGGTGACCGACAGGTTCTTGAAGTAGTACAGGCCGCGCACGAACCCGTCGCGGGTCCGGGCGTAATAGGGGTGCTCGCCGAACTTCTGGAAGCCGAGCGCCTCGTACAGCCGGATCGCCGCCCGCTGGGTCTCGCGCACGTCCAGGTTCATCACCTCGAAGCCGAGGGAGCGGGCGTGGTTCTCGGCGATCTGGGTCAGGTCGCGCGCCAGCCCGTGCCCACGCGCCCAGGGGGCGACGAAGGAGGTGGTGAAGTTGCAGGCGAAGCTCTGCGCCTCGTTGTTGCGCGGCGGCCGGTGGAGCTGGGACGAGCCGGCGATCACCCCGTCGAGCCGGCCGACGAACAGGTCGCGGTCGGGGATCAGCAGGGTACCGCGCCAATACGCCTCCAGGGTCTCGCGCGGCGGCGGGGTCAGCCAGCCGAAGCCGCCGCCGTCGATGATCGCCGCCTCGGCCGCGTCGCAGAGGTCGTGCAGGTCGCCCACCGACAGCTCGGTCAGGTGCTCGACCGAGGTCACCGGCGTCGGGGCGAACTGAGTCTGATCGCCAGTCATGGCGTCCATCCGATGAAGTTGGCGATGAGTCGCAGGCCGGTCGCCTGGCTCTTCTCGGGGTGGAACTGGGTTCCGACCATGTTGTCCCGGCCGACCACGGCGCAGATCGGCCCGCCGTAATCGGCGGTGGCGAGCTGCTGGTCCGCCTGGTCGAGGCGCATGGCGTAGGAATGGACGAAATAGGCATGGTGCCCGTCCTCCAGCCCGGCCAGCACCGGGTGGTGGCCGCCCTGCACGCTCAGCACGTTCCAGCCCATATGGGGGACTTTGCGCGGGCGGCCGTCCGCCTCGTCCGCCGGCTCGATGCGATGCACCTCGCCGTCGATCCAGCCGAAGCCTTCGGTGGTCAGGTGCTCGAACCCGGCCTTGGCCATGAGCTGCATGCCGACGCAGATGCCCAGGAACGGCACCGCCTCGCGGATCACCCGCGCCTCCAGCGTGTCGCGCAGCCCCTGGACCCGCTCGACCCCGGCCCGGCAGTCGGCGAAGGCGCCCACGCCGGGCAGCACGATGCGGTCGGCCTTGGCGATGATGCCCAGGTCGTCGGTGACCTTGATGTCGGCGGCCACACCGGACTCCCGGGACGACCGCTCGAAAGCCTTCGCCGCCGAGCGGAGGTTCCCCGACCCGTAATCGATGATCGCGATGGTCTGCATGGCCGCCTCAGTCGCTCCGCAGCGCGCCCTTGGTCGACGGCACGGCGTCGGCCTTGCGCGGATCGATCTCCACCGCCTCGCGCAGGGCGCGGGCCAGACCCTTGAAACAGGTCTCCACGATATGGTGGCTGTTCTCGCCCTTCAGGTTGTCCACATGCAGGGTGGCGCCGGACGCCTGGGCAAAGGCGCGGAACCATTCCTTGAACAGCTCGGTGTCGAAGGTGCCGACCTTCTGGGTCGGGAAGTCCACGCCCCAGGACAGGAACGGCCGGCCCGACAGGTCGATGGCAACGCGGGTCAGCGCCTCGTCCATCGGCAGCAGGCAGGAGCCGTAGCGGGTGATGCCCCGCCGCTCGCCAAGCGCCTGGGCGATGGCGGAACCGACCGCGTAGCCGGAATCCTCGGTGGTGTGGTGATCGTCGATATGCAGATCGCCCTCGGCCTTCACGGTCAGGTCGATCAGGGAATGGCGCGAGAGCTGCTCCAGCATATGGTCGAGGAACCCGATCCCGGTCGCCACGTCATAGACGCCGGATCCGTCCAGATCGACGGAGGCGGAAATGCGGGTCTCATTGGTGTTGCGCTCCACGCGCGCCGTGCGGGCCATACCACCCTCCCTGGAGAATGGCGGCTGTTTAGCAGGAAGGCCGCCGCCGTGCCAGCCCAAGGCGCCCACGACGCCCGCCCGGCAGGGGTGCCGGGGCTCTTGCTTGAACCGCGCGCGCCGGACATTACATTCGCCTGACCATCGGAATAAGGCAGAACCCCATGAGTGACGATCCGACCCAGTGGCACGGCACGACGATCCTGGCCGTGCGGAAGGGCGGTCGCGTCGTCGTCGCCGGCGACGGGCAGGTGACCTTCGGCCATACCGTGATGAAGGCGAGCGCGCGCAAGGTGCGCCGGCTGTCCGGCGGCAGCGTGATCGCCGGTTTCGCCGGAGCAACGGCCGACGCCTTCACCCTGTTCGAGCGGCTGGAAGCCAAGCTGGAGCAGCATCCGGGCCAGCTCACCCGCGCCTGTGTCGATCTCGCCAAGGACTGGCGCACCGACCGCTACCTGCGCCGGCTGGAGGCGATGATGGCGGTGGTGGATACCGACGTCTCCCTGGTGCTGACCGGCACCGGCGACGTGCTGGAGCCGGAGGACGGGCTGATCGGCATCGGGTCGGGCGGTTCCTACGCACTGGCCGCCGCCCGGGCGCTGGCCGACCGGGATGACATGGACGCGGAGGCCATCGCCCGGCGCGCCATGGCGATCGCCGCCGATATCTGCATCTACACCAACGACAACCTGACCGTCGAAAGCCTATGACCGACTTTTCCCCCCGAGAGATCGTCTCCGAGCTCGACCGGTTCATCATCGGCCAGCATGACGCCAAGCGCGCCGTCGCCATCGCCCTGCGCAACCGCTGGCGCCGCCGCCAGCTCGACGAGGGGCTGCGCGAGGAGATCCTGCCGAAGAACATCCTGATGATCGGCCCGACCGGCGTGGGCAAGACCGAGATCGCCCGCCGCCTCGCCAAGCTGGCCAACGCGCCGTTCCTGAAGGTGGAGGCGACCAAGTTCACCGAGGTCGGCTATGTCGGCCGCGACGTGGAGTCGATCATCCGCGACCTGCTGGAATCCGCCATCGCCATGACCCGCGAGCGGATGCGCAAGGAGGTCCATGCCAAGGCGGAACTGCAGGCCGAGGAGCGGGTGATCGACGCCCTGGTCGGCGACAGCGCCAGCACCGAGACCCGGCAGAAGTTCCGCAAGATGCTGCGGGAGGGCCAGCTCGCCGAGCGCGAGATCGAGATCGACGTCAACAGCAGCGGCGGCCCCGCCGGCATGCCGACCTTCGACATTCCGGGCATGCCCGGCGGTCAGCTCGGCGTGATGAACCTGAACGACATGCTGGGCAAGGCCTTCGGCGGCCAGAGCAAGCGCAAGCGCATGTCGGTTCCGGACAGCTACGAGGTCCTGGTGCGCCAGGAGGCCGACAAGCTGCTGGACGAGGAGGCGGTCACCCGCGAGGCGATCGAGCTGGTCGAGCAGAACGGCATCGTTTTCCTGGACGAGGTCGACAAGATCGCCCGCTCGGAGGAGCGCAGCAGCGGTGACGTAAGCCGCGAGGGCGTGCAGCGCGACCTGCTGCCGCTCATTGAAGGCACCACCGTCGCCACCAAGCACGGGCCGGTGAAGACCGACTTCATCCTCTTCATCGCCTCGGGCGCCTTCCACCTGGCCAAGCCCTCGGACCTGCTGCCGGAGCTGCAGGGCCGCCTGCCGATCCGCGTGGAACTCAAGGCGCTGACCCGGGACGATTTCCGCCGCATCCTGACCGAGCCGGAAGCGAGCCTGGTGACCCAGTACAAGGCGCTGATGGGCACCGAGGACCTGACGCTGGACTTCACCGACGACGCCATCGAGGCCTTGGCCGACATGGCGGTGGAGATCAACCGGTCGGTGGAGAACCTGGGTGCGCGCCGGCTGCACACGGTGCTGGAGAAGCTGCTGGAGGAGGTGAGCTTCACCGCCTCCGACCGCGGCGGCCAGACCGTGACCGTGGACGCCGCCATGGTGAAGGAACGGGTCGGCGAGCTGGCCAAGAACGCCGATCTGAGCCGGTTCATCCTGTGACGAAGACGCTCGTTCCGACATCGGAATGAGCGTCCTTTCATCCTACGGATCCCGCAGTTCGGCCAGCAACGTGTCGATCCGGCTGTCGTCCAACTCCCGGATGCGCACGGCCAGGAGGTTGGCGAGTTCCGTCGCCTTGGGGCTGAGGCCGCCGGTGTCGAGCACCACGCGGGGGCGGGAGATTTCCGACAGGCGGCGCAGCTCCTCCGCCTCCTCCCAGTCCAGGTTCAGGCAGGCGTTCACCAGCTCCAGGAAGCCGGAGCGGGGCCGCGCCCGCTTGCCATGCTCGACCGCCGAGAGATAGGCGGCCGACACCCCGAGCTCGGCGGCCATGACCGCCAGGGTCAGGCCGCGGGCCTCGCGCAGATCCCGCAGACGGCGGCCGAGCGGCGTCACAGCTCGTCCTTTCCGCCCCGGGTGCGGTCCCGGCGCCGGCGCAGCAGCACGTACCATGCCCCCTTGCCGCCGTCCTGCGGCTGAGCCGGGGTGAAGGCGAGGATGCGGTCCTTGTTCGGATAGTCGCCGAGCCAGCCCGGCAGTGCCCGGCGGATCACGCCGATCTCGCGCTCCTCGTGGCCCCAGGCCGGTCTCTGCCAGTCCGGCCGCCCCTTGCCAGTGATCACCAGCACGCAGCGCCTTCCCAGCGCCTCCTGCCGGGCGAGGAAGCCGTTCAGCGCCACATGGGCCTTCTCCCGGGTCAGCCCGTGCAAATCGATCCGCGCCTCGATGGGAAGCTGGCCGCGCTTCAGGCGGAGCTGCAGCCGCCGGTCCATGCCGGGGGCGCCACCATGGGCGTGATCCTGCAGGTCCGACGGCACGATCTCCGGCACGGCCTGGGGCGGCGGCGGCGAGGCGGCACGCCTGTGTCCTGCAGGTTTCTGCAGGGTTGCGGGTTTTTCAGGTGCCGGATCGGGCAGCGGGTCCGGGGCCACCGCATGCTCCGCATGGCGGTCGCTCTCGATCCGGGTGGCGTCCTTGAGGACCTTGCCGAACAGGTCCAATTCGTCCGTGGTGGGGCGCCGGGGTTTGCGCACGCCGGCCCTCCCGCGCCTCAGTCGGCGACGATGATGACGTGCAGCCGGCGCGGCCCGTGGGCGCCCATCTGGATCTTCTGCTCGATATCGCCGGTGCGCGACGGGCCGGTGATCAGGTTCACCGTGCGCGGCATGGTGAAGCCGTCCCCGGGACCGGCGCTGTCAGCCTTGGCGCGCGCCGCTCGAAACCGCGACCAGGCATCCTCCAGCGGGCCGACCACCTGGCTGCGGCGGACCACGGCGATATGGTTTTCCGGCAGGAAATTCAGCCCGGTCGGCGTGGTCGCGTCGGAGGTCAGCATCAGCGTGCCGGTCTCGGCCACCGCGGCGAAGACCGGCGTGACGCTGGTGTCCTCCGACCCATCGGCGGTGCCGGTCTTGATCTCCAGGGTCGGCGTCGTCGACCAGTCGAGCCCGTCGGAAAAGGCGGGTGCCTGCACGACACGGGCCGGCAGGTTCTCGCGGGACAGATAGGCGCGGACGGCTTCCGGCACCGCGTCGAGGGAGTCCACCTCGTCCACGGTGCAGGCGAATTCCCGCGCCTTGTCGGCGAACAGCGCCGTCAACCCATTGGTGTCGCGTCCCGCCGTGCGGTCGGGGATCAGGTTGCGTTTGGGCTGGGCCAGGCGCTGGCGAAGCTGCGCCGCCGGCTCGCCGGACAGGGCCTCGCGACCCAGCGACTTGCGGATCGAGCCGAGGATGTCGTCGCGCGCGGTCATGCCTTGCCTCGGTTGGCCGCTTGGCGCTCGCGGTAGAGGTCGTGGAAGGTCTTGCCCTCCGGGGCGGGCATGTCGCGCACCGAAGTCCAGCCGCTCGCCAGCGGCAGACTGGTTAACCGCCCGTTAACCTTACCGAGCCGGCCCAGCAGCCCCGAGGCGAGACGGGTGGCGAGACGATACAGCTTCGGGCGCGTAGCGAAGTAGGACCATACCGACAGACCGGCCCTAGCCTTTTGAGGCGAAAGGCCTTTTTCGTATTCGCGCTGGCGGTAGTGACGCATCATCTTCGGTAGCGGGATGCGCATCGGGCACACGCTCTCGCAGCGACCGCAGAAGGTGGAGGCATTCGGCAGGTGGCCGGCCTCCTCCACTCCGATCAGCGACGGGGTCAGCACCGAACCCATCGGACCGGGATAGACCCAGCCATAGGCATGGCCGCCGACCGCGGCATAGACCGGGCAGTGGTTCATGCAGGCGGCACAGCGGATGCAGCGCAGCATGTCCTGGAACTCGGTGCCCAGCATGGCGCTGCGGCCGTTGTCCAGCAGGACCACATGGAATTCCTCCGGCCCGTCCATGTCCTCCGAGCGGCGCGGCCCGGTGGAGAAGGACGTGTAGACCGACATCTCCTGCCCCGTCGCCGAGCGGGCGAGCAGGCGCAGGATGGTGGAGGCGTCCTCCAGGGTGGGGACGATCTTCTCCAGGCTGGCGATGACCACATGCGCCTTGCCCAGGAGCTGGGTCATGTCACCGTTGCCCTCGTTGGTCACGATGACCGTGGAGCCGGTCTCGGCGATGAGGAAGTTCGCGCCGGTGATGCCGACATCGGCGGCGAAATAGCGCTCGCGCAGCTTGGCCCGGGCCTCATCGGTGAAGTCCTGCGGGATTTCCAGCCGGCGGTTCGGGTCGAGGTCCTTGTGCTCCCGGCGGAAATCCTCGGCGATCTGCTCGCGGGTCACATGGATGGCCGGGGCGATGATGTGGCTCGGCGGCTCGTGGCGGAGCTGGATGATGTACTCGCCCAGATCGGTTTCCACCGGCTCGACGCCGTTCTTCTCCAGATAGTCGTTGAGGCCGATCTCCTCGGCCACCATGGACTTGCCCTTGGTGACGGTCTTCGCCTCGCGCCGGCGGCAGATCTCCAGGATCGTCTCGCGCGCCTCGGCCGGGGTGCGGCACCAGTGCACGTGGCCGCCATTGGCGGTGACGTTCTCCTCGAACCGCTCCAGGTAGAAGTCCAGGTTCGCCAGCACGTGGTTCTTGATGTCGCGCCCGGCGTCGCGGAGCTGCTCGAATTCCGGCAATCCGGCGACGGTGCGGGCCCGGTTCTCCTGGAAGCCGGACTTCACGTTCAGCAACGCGCGCTGCAGGGTCGCGTCGTTCAGCGCCTTATGGGCGTTGTCCTTGAAGTTCTTCGACGTGGACTGCATGGCTAGCGCTCCTCACCCGAAACAGAACTGGCCGGGTCGCCAATGGCCGGCGTGTCGGTCATCCCGGCCAGCACCTCGGCCACGTGGCGTACCTTTGTGGACGCGCCCAGGCGCTTCAGCTTGCCGGCCATGTTCAGCAGGCAGCCGAGATCCCCCGCCAGCAGGGTCTCCGCCCCGGTGGCGACGATCTCCTCAGCCTTGTTGGTGACCATCTTGTCGGAGATTTCCGGATATTTGACGCAGAAGGTCCCGCCGAAGCCGCAGCACACCTCCGCGCCCGGCAGCTCGGTGAGGCTCAGCCCCTTCACCCCGGCCAGCAGGCGGCGCGGCTGGGCCTTCACCTCGAGCTCGCGCAGGCCCGAGCAGCTGTCGTGATAGGTGACGGTGGTGTCCAAGGACGTGTCCACCCGGGTGACTCCGAGCACGTCGACCAGGAAGGAGGTCAGTTCGTAGGTCCGTTTCGCGATGTGCTGGGCGCGCTGGGCCATGGAAGGGTCGTCGGCGAACAGCTCGGGATAATGCTCGCGGATCATGCCGGCGCAGGACCCGGAGGGGGCGACCACGTAGTCCACGCCCTCGAACGCGTCGATGACCTGGGCGGCGACGGCGCGGGTGTCCTTGTTGTCGCCGGAATTGAACGCCGGCTGGCCGCAGCAGGTCTGCTCCGCCGGGACGATCACGGTGCAGCCGGCATCCTCCAGCAGCTTCAGGGTGGCGAAGCCGATGGACGGCCGGAACATGTCGACCAGGCAGGTGACGAACAGCCCGACCTTGGGGGATCTGGCCGGAGCGGCGGACTGCGGGCCGGTATCTGTAGTGTCACCCTGGGCCATCGACGCCCCTTCGCGTGCGGTGAACGGTCAGACATTTGAGCTATCACGCGGGCGGGGGAGCGGCAAGGTGCGGCGGGGGAGTAGACCTATGCGAATGACCTGGGCGTCGTCCTGATGTAAATCAGGACCATGCCGCGAGATGGGCGGTTCGCTGGTAGCTTGGTCCTGACTTTCGTCAGGACGACGGTGAAGGGCCAAAAGGGCTGCGTGCTTGCCCGGTTCAGTCGCTGGAGTGCGGGAGGAACGTCGAAGAGCGGAGGGATGGGTAGATGGGTGGGTAAACACACCCATCCGTCATCCTGACGCACGTCAGGATCCTGCCTGAGACGCTCTGACGCGCCAGAATTATGATCCTGATTTGCATCAGGATGACGGCAAGATGGTTGGGACGACGGGGGAAGCCGACGCCTCCCCGCTCCTCAGGAATTCATCTGGTCGAAGAAATCCTGGTTGGTCTTGGAGTGCTTGAGCTTGTCGAGCAGGAACTCCATGCCGTCGACCGTGCCCATCTGCATGAGGATACGGCGCAGGACCCACATCTTCGACAGGGTCGCCTTGTCGACCAGCAGCTCTTCCTTACGCGTACCCGACTTGGTGATGTCGATCGCCGGGAAGGTGCGCTTGTCGGACAGCTTGCGGTCGAGGATGACTTCGGAGTTACCGGTACCCTTGAACTCCTCGAAGATCACCTCGTCCATGCGCGAGCCGGTATCGATCAGCGCGGTCGCGATGATCGTCAGCGAGCCGCCCTCCTCGATGTTGCGGGCCGCACCGAAGAAGCGCTTCGGACGCTGCAGGGCGTTGGCGTCGACACCGCCGGTCAGCACCTTGCCCGAGGACGGCACCACCGTGTTGTAGGCGCGGGCCAGGCGGGTGATGGAGTCCAGCAGGATGACCACGTCGCGCTTGTGCTCGACCAGGCGCTTGGCCTTCTCGATCACCATCTCGGTGACCTGGACGTGGCGCGAGGCCGGCTCGTCGAAGGTGGAGGAGATCACCTCTCCCTTCACCGAGCGCACCATGTCGGTCACTTCCTCCGGCCGCTCGTCGATGAGCAGGACGATGAGGTAGACCTCCGGATTGCCCTCGGAGATGGCGTGGGCGACGTTCTGCAGCATCACGGTCTTACCGGTGCGCGGCGGCGCCACCATCAGCGCGCGCTGTCCCTTGCCGAGCGGCGCGATCAGGTCGATCACCCGGGAGGTGAAGTCCTTGTTCTCCGGCTTGAACTCGGTCTCGAGCTTCAGCTTCTCGTTCGGGAACAGCGGGGTCAGGTTGTCGAAGTTGATCCGGTGACGGACCGCCTCGGGATCCTCGAAATTGATCTGGTTGACCTTGAGCAGGGCGAAATAGCGCTCGCCGTCCTTCGGCGCGCGGATCTGGCCCTCGACCGTGTCGCCCGTGCGCAGGCCGAAGCGGCGCACCTGGCTCGGCGACACGTAGATGTCGTCCGGACCCGGCAGGTAGTTGGATTCCGGCGCGCGCAGGAAGCCGAACCCGTCCGGCAGGATCTCGAGCACACCCTGGCCGGAGATCGGAACGTCGTTATCCGCCAGCTGCTTGAGGATCGCGAACATCATGTCCTGCTTGCGCAGCGTGCTCGCGTTTTCAACTTCAAGCTCCTCGGCGTAGGCGAGGAGATCGGCGGGGGTTTTCGCTTTGAGTTCTTGAAGATTCATCTGCTGTGGATTGCCTTCAGGGAAGGGACCGGAACACGCCCGACGCAAAGGGGTTTCGTTTTACCCATAAGCCCAACCGTACGGGGGCCGTCTGCAACACATGCAATGTTCCGGAGAAAAGCGGTCGCGCCCGGCGACCGGAAACAGGCCTTACCCGACCCTCAGGTCGGTGTCAACGGCGTTAACCGTACGACAGGTCTCAAAACGGCTTCGTGATCACCAGGAAGACGACCACGATCATCAGTAATGTGGGGATCTCGTTGGCGATTCGGAAGTACCGGGTCGATTTTTCATTTCCATCCGCCGCGAAGGCCTTCCGCCACCGTCCCATCATGTGGTGCGAGGCGGTCAGGACCAGCACGAGGAACAGCTTGGCATGCATCCAGCCGTCCTGCAGCCAGCCCGGGGTCATCCACAGCATCGTGAGGCCGAAGATCCAGGTCGCCATCATCGCCGGGTTCATGATCGCCCGGTACAGCCGGCGTTCCATGACCTTGAAGGTCTCCGAGGTGGCCGAGCCCGGGGCCTCCGCGGCGTGGTAGACGAACAGCCGCGGCAGGTAGAGCAGCCCCGCCATCCAGGCGATGACGCTGATCACATGCAGCGCCTTGACGATCCCGTAGGCGTCCATAGTGCCTAGCCCCGGATCTGCTTGAGCAGGGCCGACACATGCTCTGGCGGGGTCTGCGGCACGATGCCATGGCCGAGGTTGAAGATGAACGGCCCGCCGGACAGCGCCTCGAGGATCCGGTCGGTCTCCGCCTTCAGGGCGTCGCCGCCGGTCACCAGGGCGATCGGGTCGAGGTTGCCCTGGACCGGGATCTCGGCCTGGAGCGCGCAGGCCATGGCGAGCGGAATGGTGCTGTCCAGCGCCAGCGCGTCGATCCCGGTGGCCGAGGCATAGTCCCGGGTGAGGGCACCGGCACCACGGGCGAAGCCGATGACCTTGATCTGCGGATGCAGCGCCTTCAGGCGGCGCACGATCTCGGCGGTCGGTTCGATCACCGCATGGCGGAAGACGCTCTCCGGGGCCGCGCCGGCCCAGCTGTCGAACAGCTTCACCACCTGGGCGCCGGCCGCCACCTGGCGGTCGAGATAGGCGACCGTGGCATCGACCAGCAGGTCCATCAGCTTGCGGAAGCCTTCCGGCCGGCCATAGGCCCAGCCCTTGAGCTTGGCGTAATCCCGGCTGCTGCCGCCCTCGACCATATAGGAGGCGACCGTCCAGGGGCTGCCGGCGAACCCGATCAGCGCCACCTCCTTGGGCAACGCTTCATGCAGGCGGGCGACGGTCTCGTAGACATTGCCGACCCGGGCATGGAAGGCGTCGGCATCGAAGGTCGGGATCTCCGCCTCGCTCTCGATCGGATCGAGGATCGGGCCCCGGCCCTCCTGGAACTCGAGGCGACGGCCGACGCCGTAGGGGACGATCAGGATGTCGGAGAACAGGATCGCTGCGTCGAAGCCGAAGCGCCGGATCGGCTGCATCGTCACCTCGCAGGCCAGTTCCGGGTTCAGGCACAGATCGACGAAACCGCCGGCCAGTTTCCGCGTTTCCTTGTACTCCGGCAGATACCGTCCGGCCTGGCGCATCAGCCATACCGGCGGCCGTGACCCGACCTTGCCGTTCAGCGTGTCCAACAACGGGATGCCCGACATGCTTCGCTCCCTGTTTTTCTGCACAACTTCTCTACCTCATTACTCTTTTTAAAAGATAGGGAGTTGAAGTGGTTGGGGGGCTGAAACCTGGGGATCAAATCCGGTCCACCGGTCATCCACAGACTTGTCGGCGACGGGATTCCGGCCGCACCCATGGGGAGGGATCCCGTGAAAACCGAGCGGCGTCCTCCGGTTTCCCAGGCTTCCACGACGGAATTGAATCATGGGGATAACGGGGACAGTCTGGTCAAGTGCGCGGGCGGTGACGTTGTCCCGCCGCCCCGATAAACTTGTCCACCCCCGGACAGATGGGGGCAGTGAATCGAGGTGACCCTTGAGCAATTTCGACGCCTTCGGTTTCGGCCCGACTTATCCCCCGTCTCACGGCAGTTCTCCCCAGGGCGTCGGTGGATGAGTACCGTCGACCTTCTCCATCTCCATCTGGTGTCCGACGCGACCGGCGAAACCAACCACCAGATCGCCCGCGCCTGCCTGGTGCAGTTCGAGGATGTGCGCGCCAAGGAGCATGTGTGGTCCCTGGTGCGCACCGGCAGCTACCTGGACAAGGTGATCGCCGGGGTGGAGGCCAATCCGGGCCCGGTCCTGTTCACCCTGGTGGATCCGGAGCTGCGGCGCCGGCTGGAGGAGGCCTGCCGGCGGATCGAGGTGCCGTGCCTGCCCGTGCTCGACCCGATCGTGATGACGCTCGCCAACTACATGGGCCGGGAGTCCCATCCCCGGCCCGGCCGCCAGCACGAGATGGATGCCGCCTATTTCAACCGCATCGAGGCGATGGACTACACGCTGGCCCATGATGACGGCCAGCAGGTGCACGACCTGGAGGAGGCGGATATCGTCATCGTCGGCGTGTCGCGGACTTCCAAGACGCCGACCTCGCTCTATCTCGCCAACCGCGGCTACAAGACGGCGAATGTGCCAATCGTGCCGGACGTGCCGCCGCCGGACGAGATCTTCCACCTGAAGCGACCGCTCGTGGTCGCCTTCACCACCGACCCGGCCCGGCTGATCCAGGTCCGCCGAAACCGGGTGCTGATGCTCAAGCAGCGCGAGGAGACCGACTACGTGGCGATGGAGCAGGTGCGTAAGGAAGTGGCCGAGGCCCGCCGCATGTTCACGCGCAACGGCTGGCCGATCATCGACGTGACCCGGCGATCGATCGAAGAGACCTCGGCGGCGGTGCTGCAGCATCTGGAAGCGCGGGAGAACGGCAATGGCTGAGGCCGGGCAGCCCCAGCTCCTGGGCGCCAATGCGGCCACGACCTCGGTTGTCCTGGCCTCGGGCAGCCGGTTCCGGGCCGAGCTCCTGCGCAACGGGGGCGTGCCGTTCACCATCGACGTGCCGGGCGTGGACGAGGGGTCGGTGCGGGATTCCCTGCGCGCGGAGAACGCCACCACCGAGGATGTCGCCACGGTCCTGGCCGAGCTGAAGGCCGTCGCCATCTCCCGCAAGCATCCCGACGCGCTGGTCATCGGCTCCGACCAGATGCTGGATTGCGGCGGGGTATGGTTCGAGAAGCCGGTGGACCGCGACCACGCCGAGGCGACGCTGAGGGCCCTTTCCGGCAAGACACATCGCCTGGTGACGGCGGTCGTCGTGGCCCGGGCGGGCAGCCGGATCTGGCACGCCATGGACAGCGTGACCATGCGGATGCGGCCACTCTCGGACGATTTCATCCAGCACTATCTGGACGTGGTCGGGGAGGACGTCTTTGCCTCGGTCGGCGCCTACCAGCTTGAAGGGTTGGGGGCGCAGCTCTTCACCGGGGTGGAGGGGGACTATTTCACCGTCCTCGGTCTGCCGCTGCTTCAGCTGCTGGAGTTCCTGCGGACCCATGGTGTGCTGGCCCGATGATCGTCATCGGCCTGACCGGCTCGATCGGCATGGGCAAGAGCACGACGGCGGTCATGTTCCGGCGGCTGGGCATTCCGCTGCATGATTCCGACGCCGCCGTCCACGCGACCATGCGCCGGGGCGGGGAGGCCGTGAACGACATCGCCGCCGCTTTCCCGGAGGCGGTGCGCGACGGCGCGGTGGACCGGGCGGCTCTTGGCGCGCGGGTGTTCGGCGATCCCGCCGCCCTGCGCCGGCTTGAGTCGATCGTGCATCCGCGGGTCGGGGCGCGGACCCGCCGCTTCCTGCGCCAGTGCCGCCGGCACCGCCGTCCGATCGTCGTGCTGGACGTCCCGCTGCTGCTGGAAGGCAGCTCCCACACCCTGTGCGACCTGGTCGCGGTGGTCAGCGCCCCGGGCTTCATCCAGCGCCAGCGGGTTCTGGCCCGCCCCGGGATGACGCGGGAGCGCCTGGCAAGTATCCTGGCCAAGCAGATGCCGGATGCCGAGAAGCGCTGCCGGGCCGACCGGGTGATTCACACCGGCCTCGGACGGGCCTATACCATGCGCTCGGTCAAGCGGCTGGTGGCGCGGCTCCGGCGGGACCGCGCCGAGGGAAAGAGGATCGCATGCGGGAAATCGTGCTCGATACGGAGACGACGGGCCTGGACCCCGAGACCGGGGACCGGGTCGTAGAAATCGGCTGCCTCGAGCTGATCAACCACGTTCCCACCGGGCGCACCCTGCACCATTACTTCAACCCCGAACGCGACATGCCGGAGGAGGCCTTCCGGGTGCACGGCCTGTCGGCGGAGTTCCTGTCGGGCCATCCGACCTTCGGCGCCCTGGTGGACGAGGTGATGGCGTTCCTGGGCGACGCGACCCTGGTGATCCACAACGCCAGCTTCGACATGAAGTTTCTCAATAAGGAACTTCAGCTTCTGGGCCGGCCGCCGATCCCGATGGACCGGGCGCTGGACACGGTCGCGCTGGCCCGCCGCAAGTATCCGGGCGCCCAGGTCAGCCTGGACGCCCTGTGCCGCCGGTTCGAGATCGACAATTCGAACCGCTCGCTCCACGGCGCGCTGATCGACGCCGATCTGCTCGCCTCGGTCTATCTGGAGCTGATCGGCGGCCGGCAGCCGGACCTGATGGCGCCGCCGGCCGAGGACGGCAAGGGGACGTCGAGCGCCGGCGGTGCTGCGAAGACCGTCGAGAAGATCGAGCGGGTCTATCGCGAGCCCCGGCCCCATGCGCCGAGCGCGGAGGAGGCGGCAGCCCATGCCGCCTTCCTGGAGAAGATCAAGAACCCGATCTGGACCGCCGGCAGCGCGGACTGAGACCGGGTTCGGGCCGATCAGGCGGAGGCCACCGGCGCGCCGATCGAGGATTCCTTGCTCTGCCGGTACATGGACGCGAAGTCCACCGGCTGGATCAGCAGCGGCGGGAAGCCGCCGTCGCGGGTGGCATCGGCCACGATCGCCCGGGCGAACGGGAACAGCAGGCGCGGGCATTCCACCAGCAGCACCGCGTGAAGCGAGTCCTCGTCCATCGACTGCAGCCGGAACAGGCCGGCATAGGTCAGGTCCGCGAGAAACAGCGGGTCTTCCTCAACCTTTGCGCTCGCGGTGATCTTCAGGACCACCTCGAACAGCTCCTCGTCCTTGGAGACCTTGGATGCCTGGACGTCGACATTCACGTCGATCCGCGGCTGCGAGCTCTGCGGACGCAGGCTGGACGGTGCGCGCGGGTTCTCGAAGGAGAAGTCCTTGATGTACTGCGCATTGATCTGCAGCGGCATCGACGTCGCCTGCATCGGCTGGGGCTCGGTGGCGAGAGGGGTGTCGGACATGAAAAATCCCGGGTCTAGGGTCCGTCAGCGGACAGAATAGGTTGCGGCTTCGCTATCACGACTGGGAGGTGTGGACAATAGTGGCGGCCAGGGACCGGTCGAGGGCCAGCAGCGTTCCGTTCGGCACCGTCATGCCGGTCAGGCCGCGGATGAACGCCCAATGGGTGACGAAGACCGTGTCGTCCCAGCGCTCCGCGGCATCCAGCTTCTCGCGGAAGGCGGTGCAGCGCACGCTCAGCTCCTCCTCGTTCTCCCCGCCCTCCGGCCACCACCGCTCGGCCAGGTCGCCGAAGGAGATGGCGGGCCAGTCGGCGCGCAGGCGGGAGGTCGGGGTGCCGACATCGCAGACGAACCAGCAGCGCTCGCGCACCAGCGGCTCGATCTCGATCGGCAGGCCGAGCCGCCCGGCCACGATCTCCGCGGTCTGCAGGGCACGCCGGTAGGGGCTGGCCACCACCCGTCGGATCGAGCGGCCCTCGAGATGCTCGGCCGCGGCGGCGGCCTGGGCCCGGCCGGTATCGGTCAGGGCGGGATCCTCGATGCCCGGATCGATCCGGGTCCGGGAGAAGTGGACGTTGAACTCACTCTCGCCGTGGCGCAGCAGGTACATGGTCGGTCAGTCCCGGGGGCGGTCGAGGGGAGGGCGCGTGCTGTCGGATGGCGTATCTTCCTGCTTGCTGTCCGTCGGCCCGCGGTCGGACAGGTCCTCGTACTCGCCGTCGATGATGTCGCCCCGGCCGCCCGGCCCGCGGGGTCCCGGTCCATGGGGGCCCGGTCCGCCCGGCCCGCCGCGCAGGTTCACGAAGACCGTGGTGCCGCCCCGCGCGACGATATAGCCGATGATCAACCCGGCCAGCCAGCGCCGCAGGGGCGGGATGAACAGCAGGAAGCCGAGCGCGTCGGTCGCGAAGCCCGGGATCAGCAGCAGCAGCCCGGCGAACAGCAGCCCGAAGCCGGAGACCACCTCCACCGCCGGCGTCTCGCCCCGGTCGATATGGCCGCGCAGCCGCTGGAGGGTGGCGAGACCCTGGATCCGGAACAGCAGCGTCCCCAGAACGGCGGTCAGGATGATCAGCGCGATGGTCGCCGCGGCGCCGATTTCGCTGCCGACTTCGATGAGAAGCCAGAGCTCGACCGCCGGCACGCCGATCAGAATCAGGAGAATGACTAAGCCCATGCTTGCCCTTCGGATATCAAGGCCCTATCTACACCGGAGGCGTCGGGATGGTATCCCGATGGCCGTCGAAGCGATGCCCGCATCTCGTCGGATGCTCCGGCGCCGCGACCGCCGTGGCGACCGCTGTCCGGGGCGGGCACTCTAAACGGGCGGGTGCGGCTTGGTCCACCCGGAGGGCGCAACAGGCATGGGATCCAGTTTTCCTCTCTTCGAAATCATCCTCTACGCGATGATCGCTGGGTTTCTGATCTTGAAGCTCCGCAGCGTACTCGGCCGTCGCACGGGAAATGAAAAGCAGCGCCCCGATCCGTTCAGCGCGCCGCCGCCCGCCAATGAGAGCGAGCAGGATAAAGTCATTTCCCTGCCCGACCGCGCCGGCAAGGAAGCCGTCGAGATCGACGAGCGCGACCCGCTGACCGCCAGTCTGATGCGGATCAAGCTGGCCGATGACAGTTTCGACGACAAGGAATTCGTCGGCGGCGCCCGCGGCGCGTTCGAGATGATCGTCCAGGCCTATGCCGCCGGCGACGTCGACACCCTGAAATCCTTGATCTCCGGCCCGCTCTACGGTGGGTTCGTCCAGGCGATCGAGGAACGCGAGCAGGCCAACGAGACCCAGGAAACCACCATCGTCAGCTTCCGCTCGACTGAGATCACCGCTGCCGAGCTGGACGGCCACGAGGCCCGTGTGACCGTCGAGTTCGTGACCGAGCAGGTGAAGGTGACCCGGGATTCCGCCGGCGCCGTGGTCGACGGCGATCCCGACAAGATCGAGGTCATCACCGACATCTGGACCTTCGAGCGGGATGTCCGGTCCAGCGACCCGAACTGGGAGCTGGTCGCCGCCCGTGTCCCCGAGGAATAAGTCCGGCCTGCGGGCGCTCGCGGCCTCGCTGCTGCTCGGCGTCCTGGCCGCCTGTTCGGCCGATCAGCCGCCCGAGACCCCCGATGGCGGCACGCTGCTTCTGGAGCGTGCCGGCTTCTCCGACCTGCCCGGATGGTCGCAGGACGACGTGGCCGCGGCCGTGCCCGCCATGCGCAAGTCCTGTTCGCGGATGCTGCGGAGTGACGATTCCACCCCTCTGAATCCCGGACCCCGTTTCGGCACGGTGGGCGACTGGCGGGCCGCCTGTAACGCGATGGAGCGGTTGCAGCCCGGCGACACGGCGGCCGCGCGTGCCGTCTTCGAGGAACAATTCACGGTCTGGCAGGCCTCCGACGCCGCGCCGAAGGACGACCTCTTCACCGGATATTACGAGCCGGAACTGCGCGGGGCACGCCGCCCCAACGCCACCTACGACGTGCCGCTCTACCCCCGGCCGGGCGACCTGGTCCTGGTCGATCTGGGCGATTTCCGCGACAGCATGAAGGGCGAGCGGATCGCCGGCCGGCTGGAGGGGTTCCGCCTGAAACCCTATGACAGCCGGGCGGAGATCGACGCCGGCTCCCTGGACGGCAAGGTGCAGCCCATCGTCTGGCTGGCCGATCCGATCGATGCCTTCTTCCTGCATATCCAGGGCTCCGGCCTGATCCGCCTGCCGGACGGCAGCCGCACCCGGGTGGGCTATGACGGGCATAACGGGCACATCTACTTCCCCATCGGCCGCCACCTGATCAGCGAGGGGCATGTGCCGAAGGAGGAGATGTCGATGCAGGCGATCCGCACCTGGCTCGACGCCCATCCGGGCCAGATGCAGTCGGTGATGAACCTGAACCCTTCCTACATCTTCTTCCGCGAGCTGACCGGGGACGGGCCGATCGGTGCCCAGGGCGTGGCGCTGACCGCCGAGCGGTCCCTGGCCGTCGACCGCACCAAGCATGCGATGGGCGTGCCGATCTGGGTGGATATCGATTACGGCGGCGGGCTGCGGCGCCTGATGATCGCCCAGGATACCGGCGGGGCCATCCGCGGGCCGATCCGCGGCGACTTCTTCTGGGGTTCCGGCGATGCCGCGGGTGACCGGGCGGGGGCCATGGCGGCGAGCGGCCGGATGTGGCTGCTGCTGCCGGTCGGGGTCAACCCGAACGCGGTCCCGGCGGCCGACACACCGCCGGCAAGCTGAGCCTCACGCCGGGTTGAGCCCGAGCGTGCGCTGCAGTTTCTTCGTGAGATTGCGGGACGCCAGCCGGTGGGATTCCGCCAGATAGGCCTTCAGGTCCGCCTCGCCGAGCCCCGGCGACCCGTACTGCTGGATCCATTTCATGCCGCGTGAGGCCAGATAGGGCGCCGGGCGCAGCCCCGGTTCTTCGCGGAGCATCTCGTAGGCGATTGGCGAGACCTTGAACGTATAGGCCGGGCGGGCGCCGTCGCCCCAGCCGGCGATGGCGAAGACCTTGGACTGCTCTCCGGTCCCGACCTTCCAGACCGTGGCCCCGCCCCATTGCACCACGTGGAACGTGGCGGGGAGCGAGGAACAGAAGGCGTCGAACGCATCCTTTTTCATGGCGGGGCTCCGTCCGGAAAGAGAAAAGCCGCCACCGACGCTGGGGTCGATGGCGGCTTCCGAAGGTCAGGACGCCGGGACTCCGTGTTTCACGTGAAACACTTGGCCGCTCGTTACGGCAACAGAACGGTGGAGCCGGTGGTCTTGCGGCCTTCCAGGTCGATATGCGCCTGGACCGCGTCGGCCAGGGCATATTCCTGGTTGATCGCGACACTGACGGCACCCTTGCCGACCACATCGAACAGATCGGCCGCGCAGGCGGCGAGCAGGTCCTTGGTGGCCGTGTAGGTCATCAGGGTCGGGCGCGTGAACTTCAGGGAGCCCTTGGCGGCGAAGATGCCGAGATCGACCGGCGGGATCGGGCCCGAGGCCTGGCCGAAGCTCACCATCATGCCGGTGGGCGCGATGCAGTCGAGGCTCATGGGCCAGGTGTCCTTGCCGATCGAGTCATAGACGACCGGGACCTTCTTGCCGTCGGTGATCTCGATCACCCGGTCCACGAAGTTCTCCCGGGTGTAGATGATCGGATGGTCGCAGCCGTTCTTCTTGGCCAGCTCGGCCTTCTCGTCGGAGCTGACCGTGCCGATGACCGTGGCCCCCAGATGCTTGGCCCACTGGCAGAGGATCAGGCCGACGCCGCCGGCGGCGGCATGGATCAGGATCGTGTCGCCCGGACCCACCTTGTAGATCTGCCGGATCAGGTACTGCACGGTCATGCCCTGGAGCATCATGGCGGCGGCGAGCTTGTCGCTGACGCTGTCCGGAACCTTCACGACCTTGGTCGCCTCCAGGTTCCGCGCCTCGGCATAGGAGCCCGGCGGCGGGGCGGCATAGGCGACGCGGTCGCCGACCTTGAAGTCGGTCACGCCGTCGCCGAGCGCTTCGATCGTGCCGGAGGCTTCCATGCCGATGCCCGAGGGCAGGGGCAGGGGGTAGAGGCCGGAGCGGTGATAGGTGTCGATGTAGTTCAGGCCGATGACGCTGTGCTTGATCTGCACCTGGCCGGCGGCCGGCTTCGGCAGGTCGACATCCTCGAGCTTCATCACCTCGGGGCCGCCCTGCTCATGCATGCGGATCGCTTTTACCATGGGATGATCTCCCTCTTCCCTGTTCTTGTTTTGCTTGGCTACGCCAGGTGCCGCGAGGCGTGAACCGTCCTCGCGGGCACCAGTCCCTTGCCCGAAGGCGCGGGAATTCTCAGCTCAGATGGGTCTTGAAGAACTCCGCCGTGCGGCCATTGGCCAGGTCGGCGGACGCCTTGTCGTAATGCTGTCCGCCGACCCGGGCGAAGGCATGGTCCTGGCCCTTGTAGACATGGACCGTGGCGTGTGTGTTGGCCTCCAGTACGGGCACGAAGGTCTCCTGGGCTTCCGGCGGCACGAACCCGTCCTTCTCGGCCACATGGCACAGATAGGGCTTGCTGATCTTGTCCGCCTCGCCGATCAGCTCGTCCAGACCGACGCCGTAGAAGCTCACATTGGCGTCCGCGTCCGAGCGGGTCGCCATGAGGTAGGCGAGCTTGCCGCCGAGGCAATAGCCCACGGAACCGGCCTTGCCGTTGCAGCCGTCCATGCCGCGCACGTGCTTCAGGGTGGCGATCAGGTCCTTGACCCCGAGGTCGACGTCGAACTTGCCGAACAGGTCGAACGCCTTCTGCCACTCGGCCTCGGTCTTGTCGGTGATGTCGATGCCCGGCTCGATGCGCCAGAACAGGTCCGGACAGATGGCGAGATAGCCCTGGGCCGCATAGGCGTCGGTCAGGTCGCGCATGACCTGGTTTACGCCGAAGATCTCCTGGATGACGACCACGGCGGCGGCCGGCATGGCCGAGGGCTTGGCGACATAGGCGCTGAAGCTGCCGCCATCGGCGGCGGTCACGGTAACGGTGGACATGGGATCTCCCTTGGTCTCGCTTGAGGGGCCGGCTTGTTCAGGATCCGGTTTGTCTGGGCGCGACCGTAGCAGGGCAGGGCCGGTGCGAACAACGCGCCGGATCGGCGAAACCGGCGAGGCTCAGAACAGCGAGGTCTGGCCCCGCTCCAGATCCAGAAGCTGGCGCTTGCTCTCCACGCCGGCCCCGCCTGAAAACCCGACCAGCTTGCCGCTGGACCCGACCACGCGGTGGCAGGGAACGACGACCGGGATCGGGTTGCGCCCGCAGGCGCCGCCCACGGCCCGGGCCACCCCGCCGACCCGCTCGGCCAGGTCGCCATAGGTCCAGGTCACGCCGAAGGGGATCGCCCGCATCGCCTCCCAGACGCTGCGCTCGAAAGGCGAGCCGCCGCGGAACCGCAGGGGCAGGTCGAAGACCGTCAGCCCGTGGTGGAAATAGGCGTCGAGCTGGCGGACCGTTTCACGTGAAACGGCATCCTCTTCCGGGGCAGGGCCGTCGCCGCGGCCGATCCAGATGACGCGCACCAGGGCCTCGCCGTCGCTGACGGCGCGCAGGCGGCCGACCGGGGTGTCGAGTTCGCTGGCGGGCATGGGGACGGGCCTGATAAGACGGGCGCGGGATCGACAGCATAAGGCTGACACGGTGGAGCAGGATACCATCTTCGCACCGGCCACGGCACCCGGCCGGGCGGCCCTGGCAATCGTGCGGATCTCCGGGCCGACGGCGCTCGACGCCCTGCGCGACCTCGCGGGCGACGTGCCGCCGGCGCGGCGGTTGTCCCTGCGAGTCCTGCAGGACTCCAGCAGGGGAGAGGTCCTGGACGAGGCCATGGTGGTGGCCTTTCTCGGCCCCGCCAGTGCCACGGGCGAGGATCTGGTGGAGCTGCATCTGCATGGCGGCCGGGCCGTGGTGGCGGCGGTCTGCGACCGGCTCTCCGTCCTGCCCGGTCTGCGCCTCGCCGATCCGGGGGAGTTCACCCGGCGGGCTTTCCTCAACGACCGGATCGACCTCACGACGGCGGAAGGCATCCTCGACTTGGTGGATGCCGAGACCGACGCGCAGCGGCGCCAGGCGATTGCCCAGGCGACGGGCGGTCTGGCGGCCGCGCTGGAGGGCTGGCGCGAGACACTGGTCGCCGCCATGGCCCGGTTGGAGGCGTTCATCGATTTTCCGGACGAGGATCTGCCCGAGACCCTGCATCGGGAGATCGTCGACGCCCTGTCCTCGCTGGACGCGGAGATGGCCATGGCCCTGGCGGATGGTAGTCGGGCCGAGCGGGTGCGCGAGGGGCTGCGGATCGCCATCGTGGGAGTGCCGAATGCAGGCAAGTCCTCCCTGCTTAACTGGTTGGCGAAACGGGATGTTGCGATTGTGAGTGCGACGGCCGGTACGACCCGGGACGTGGTCGAGGTTCACCTCGATATCAACGGGTATGCGGCCACGGTAGCGGATACCGCGGGACTGCGCGAAACCCCCGACGAGATCGAGGCGGAAGGGGTCCGCCGGGCCCTGGCCCGGGCCGAGGCGGCCGATCTGTCCCTGGTCCTGGCCGATGCGACGCAGGGCGAAGCCGGCCGTGCCGCCATGGGGGCCTATCTGGAGCGGGACAACGTGCTGCCCGTCGCCACCAAGATCGATTTGGTCGATGGCGCGGTTCCGGAGCCCTGGATCGGTCTGTCCACCTGGACGGGGGAAGGCGCCCCGGCTTTCTTCCAGGCGCTGGAGACGGCCATGGCGCAGTGGATGGACCGGGTCGGCTCGGTGGCGCTGACCCGGGCGCGGCATCGCGATGCGGTCGTGATGGCGCGCGAGGCGGTGGGCCGGGGCAGCGCTGCGCTGGAGAGCGGCGCGCCGCTGGAGATCGCGGCGGAGGATCTGCGGATCGCCGCCGCGTCCCTGGGCCGGATCCTGGGCCGGGTGGATGTGGAGGAGATCCTCGACCGGATCTTCGGCGAGTTCTGCCTGGGAAAATAGCTTGGTCATCGTCCGGCCGTTTCACGTGAAACAGGCTCGATGCCGGCGAGATCGCGCGCGACCTTTGACAGCGGCGGCAGGGCTGCGTATCTGGTGGCCATGAACTCCTTTGACATCATCGTCGTCGGCGGAGGCCACGCCGGCTCGGAAGCGGCGGCCGCGGCCGCCCGCATGGGCGCGCGCACGGCGCTGGTCACCCATCGGCGCGACACGATCGGCGTGATGTCCTGCAACCCGGCGATCGGCGGGCTTGGGAAGGGGCATCTGGTTCGCGAGATCGACGCCCTGGACGGCATCATGGGCCGGGCGATTGATCGCTCGGGGATCCAGTTCCGGATGCTGAACCGCTCCAAGGGTCCCGCCGTCCGGGGCCCGCGGGCCCAGGCCGACCGGGCGCTGTATCGCACGGCCATTCAGGAGATCCTGGCCGAGTTCGACTCCTTGTCGATTGTCGAGGGCGGCGTCGACGATCTGATCGTCAAGGACGGGCGCTGCGCGGGGGTGATCCTGGCCGATGGGCGCGCGCTGACCGCGGCGGCCGTCGTGCTGACGACGGGCACGTTCCTGCGGGGCGAGATCCATCTGGGCGAGGAGCGCCGGCCGGCCGGCCGGGTCGGCGATGCGCCGGCGATCGGCCTCGCCCTGACCCTGGAACGGCTCGGCCTGCCGCTGGGCCGGCTGAAGACCGGCACGCCGCCGCGTCTCGACGGCACGACGATCGACTGGGACAGCCTGGAGGTTCAGCCGGGCGACGACCCGCCGGAGCCGTTCTCGACGCTGACGGAGCGGATCACCGTTCCGCAGATCCCCTGCCACATCACCTATACGAACGCGGCGACCCATGCGGCGATCCGGGCGAACCTGGACCGCGCGCCGATGTATAGCGGCCAGATCGGCAGCACCGGTCCGCGCTATTGCCCGTCGATCGAGGACAAGATCGTCCGTTTCGCCGACAAGGAGACGCACCAGATCTTTTTGGAACCGGAAGGCCTGGACGATCCGACCGTCTATCCGAACGGCATCTCCACCTCGATGCCCCGCGATGTCCAGGATCAGGTCGTGGCATCCATCCCGGGCCTCGAGCGGGCGCGCATTCTGCAATACGGCTATGCCATCGAATATGATTACGTGGACCCCCGTGCGCTGTCCCGAAGCCTGGAGGTGAGGGCGCTGCCGGGCCTGTATCTGGCCGGTCAGATCAACGGAACGACCGGGTATGAGGAGGCCGCCGCCCAGGGACTGGTCGCTGCTACCAACGCTACTCTGGTAGCGAGCGGCTCGGATGACGCACTATATATAGACAGAGCAGACGGGTATATCGGGGTCATGATCGATGATCTTGTGTCCCGTGGCGCGCCCGAGCCCTACCGTATGTTTACCTCCCGCGCCGAGTACCGGCTTCGGCTCCGCGCGGACAACGCCGATCTTCGCCTGACCCCGATGGGACAGCGCGTCGGCCTCGTCGGGTCGGTGCGGCGCGACGCCTTCGAGGCCCGCCAGACCCTGATGTGTGTTTCACGTGAAACACTGGAGACCCTCGGCGGCTCGCCCCAGGTGCTCTCCAAACTCGGATTCGCGGTCAATCAGGACGGCAAACGCCGCTCGGCTCTCGATCTGCTGTCCTATCCGGACGTCACGTGGAACAGATTGGTCGCCGCCTGGCCCGAAAAGCTGAGTCAGATCCCGGAATCCACCGCCGAGCAGATCGCGACCGAGGCGAAATACGCCGGATATCTCGATCGGCAGGAGGCCGACATCCGTGCCTACCGTCGGGACGAGGCGCTGGAGCTGCCGGACGACCTGAATCCGGAGTCCATCGGCTCGCTTTCGACGGAAATTCGGGCGCTCCTGACGCGCGAGCGGCCCCGCACCCTCGGTCAGGCGAGTCGGTTGCCCGGAATGACGCCCGCGGCGACGGTCGCGCTGCTGCGTCACGTGAAAAAGACCGACAAAAAGTCCGCCGCGAGACCCCCGCCGAGCTTCAGCAGCGCCTTTCCCTGAGCGACGACCGGCGCAGAGCCCTGGAAACCTATGCCGAGCTGCTCGAGAAGTGGCAGGCGAAGATCAATCTGGTGGCGCCGGCGACCCTGCCGGGCCTCTGGTCCCGCCACTTCCTCGATTCCGCGCAGCTTCTGTCCCACATGAAAGACCTGCCCGGGCCGGTTCTCGATTTCGGGTCGGGGGCAGGGTTTCCCGGTCTGGTCCTGTCGATTCTCGGCCGAGACGACATCACCATGGTCGAATCCGATCGGCGCAAGGTTGCCTTCCTGCAGGAAGTGGCCCGCATGACCGGGGTGAAACCGACCCTGGAGGCCTGTCGAATCGAATCACTACGCCCGATTCGCGCCGGTATTATCACCGCGCGGGCCCTGGCGCCGGTCGACAAGCTGCTGCGCTACGCCGAGCCATATGCCGACGGGAAAACGGTATTTCTGTTCCTGAAAGGGGAGCAGGCAGACGCCGAGTTGACTACCGCACAAAACACCTGGAAAATGGCTGTCACCAAGGCTCCCAGCATTTCTGACTCTCGGGGGGTCGTGCTGAAGCTGGAGGAGGTGAGCCGTGCTTGACGGACAGACCAACCAGGTAGTGGCACCGCGGATCCTGGCGATCGTGAACCAGAAAGGCGGCGTCGGAAAGACGACCACGGCGGTCAACCTGGCCACCGCCATGGCGGCCTGCAAGAAGAAGGTCCTGGTCATCGACCTCGACCCCCAGGGCAACGCATCCACCGGGTTCGGCGTGCCGCGCAAGGGACGCGACGCGGATTCCTACGCCGTGCTGATCGGCGAGGCGACGATCGCCGAGGCGGCGATCGAGACGCCGGTGCCGGGGCTCGAGGTGGTGCCGGCCTCCACCGACCTCTCCGGCGCGGAGATCGAACTGGTCGACATGGACCATCGCGAGTTCCGCCTGCGCGAGGCGGTCGTCCGCCACGCGGCGACCTCGCCCTACGACTACATCCTGATCGACTGCCCGCCGTCGCTCGGCCTGCTGACCCTGAATGCGCTGGTGGCCGCCGACGCGGTGCTGGTGCCGCTGCAGTGCGAGTTCTACGCGCTGGAGGGTCTCTCCCAGCTGGTGCGGACGGTGGAGCGGGTGCGCAAGGCGCTGAACCCCGGCCTGGAGATCCAGGGCGTGGTGCTGACCATGTACGACCGCCGCAACAACCTGTCGGATCAGGTGGCGGCCGATGTGCGCGAGTATTTCGGCGACGTGGTCTACCGCACCATGATCCCGCGCAACGTCCGGGTCTCCGAGGCGCCGTCCTACGGCAAGCCGGTCATCGTCTACGACATGGCCTGCAGCGGCTCGCGGGCGTATATCTCCCTGGCGCGCGAAGTCCTGGCCCGGGAATCCTCCCTGGCGGCGAACGCGGTCGCCGCCTGAGGGCCGCTGACATCCCTGGCGCCGAGCCAGCCCCCCCGCAGTCCAGCCTGCTGAGGTGAGATGAGCGACGATACCGGCAAACGACGCAGCAACAAGCTGGGCCGCGGCCTGTCCGCCCTTCTGGGGGAGGACGAGGACGAACAGGTCCAGCTCGACCGCCTGCGCCAGTCCCGGGCGCTTCCGGTCGAGCAGCTCGCCCCCGGACCGTTCCAGCCGCGCCGGCGGTTCGACCAGGAGGACCTGCGCGAGCTTGCCGAGAGCGTGCGCGAGCAGGGGGTGATCCAGCCGATCCTGGTGCGCCGCGCGCCGGACGGCGACAAGTACCAGATCATCGCCGGCGAACGGCGCTGGCGGGCGGCCCAGCTCGCCCAGCTCCATGAAGTTCCGGTCCTCATCCGGGAGTTCGACGACCAGACGGCGATGGAGATCGCCATCGTCGAGAACGTCCAGCGGCGCGACCTCACGCCCCTGGAAGAGGCCGAGGGCTATCGCCGGCTGATCGAGGAATACAGCCACTCCCAGGACGACATCGCCCGGGCCGTCGGCAAGAGCCGCAGCCATGTGGCCAATACCCTGCGGCTGCTGAACCTGCCCGAAGAGGTCCGCGCCCTGCTGGAGGATGGCCAGCTCACCGCCGGCCATGCCCGGGCGCTGCTCTCGGCCGAGGATCCGGCCGCCCTGGCCCGCGAGGTGGTGACCCGTAAGCTGAACGTCCGCGACACCGAGCGCCTGGTTCAGCGCGAGAAGGCGCCGCCACCGACCCCCGCCGCGCCGAAGCAGAAGGATGCGGATACCCGTATCCTGGAGCAGGACCTGTCGGACCGCACAGGTCTTGTGGTAGCGATCAATCATAACGCCCATAACGGGTCCGGTAGTGTCACGTTGCGCTACCGGGATCTGGACCAACTTGACCTGATCGTGGAGCGTCTGTCGGCCCGTCCGGCCCGGTCCGAGGGGTCCTTCGGCCTGTCCGATGACGGTGCCGACGGGGATACGGATCAGGCGGACGGGGACGAATGGGCCGCGCCGCTGCCGGGCGAGGTCGATCTGACCGATGCCGTCGATCCGACCGGCCGGGCCCCACGGTCCGTCCCTGTCCCGGAAACCTCCGACGAGGATGTGGGAGAGGATGGGGCCGACGAGGACACCGGTTCGGAAGACGAGGATCCCGGTCACACGAACTGGGATTTCGACGACGAGGATGACGAGGACGACCCGCTCGTGCCCAAGACCTGAAGGTTCAGGGCTGATTCCGCTCAGTATTTCAGGGCAAATATCCCCTATAATTCAATTCATTGATCGGTTCATTGCTCATCATCCAGCTTTAAGGCCGCTGCCGTGACGGATCGCCCGATCGCCGCTCCCCAGCCACATCTTCCGCCGGCCTCCGAGTTCCTCTACTGGCCGCCCCAGTTCCAGTCCTACGGGTATCGCATCGTCGACCGGCTGTTCCACTCCCGCCCGGTGGCGGCGAGCGGGGTAGGGCGGGCGATGCCCTACGGCCCGGCGCTGGATCTTCGGTATGTGAGCGGCGGGGTCGAGCGGGGGATCGACACGTTCATGGGCCACAACGTCGTCGCCGGGCTTCTTGTCCTGAAGGACGGCCACATCGTCCTGGAGCGCTATGGCCTCGGCCTGGGCGAAGGCGACAGGTGGAGCACCATGTCGACCGTCAAGTCGGTCACCGGGATGCTGGTCGGCGCCTGCCTCCGGGACGGCGCGATCGACAGCCTGGACGACCCGGTCGAACGCTATCTGCCGGCCATCGGCGGGAGCACATATGAAGGCGTCACCCTGCGGCACCTGCTGACCATGTCGTCCGGCCTGGCCTGGGACGAGGTCTATGCCGACCCGGACTCGCACGTGAACCGGTACAGCCGTCACCTGGCCGAGGGGACGCCGGATGGGGTGATCACGCTTCTGCGCGGGTTGAGGCGGGCGGCGGCGCCGGGGACGCGCTGGCACTACAACACCGGCGATACCTATCTCCTCGGCCGGGTCCTGGCGGCTGCCCTGGGCCGGCCCCTGGCCGACTACCTGTCGGAGCGGATCTGGCAGCCGGCGGGGATGGAATTCGACGCCTTCTATACCTTGGATATGCCCGGCGGGAACGAGATCGGCGGCAGCCGGGCCGGGATGGCCCTGCGGGATTTCGGCCGGTTCGCCCAGGTCGTGCTCGACGACGGGGTGATCGCGGGTCGCAGACTCCTGCCGGAGGGCTGGGTAGACGCCGCCCTGTCGCCGGCCTTCCTGTTCGGGCCGCAGGATCAGGATTTCGGCTCGATCCGGAGCTCACGGCTGAAGGGCTACGGCTATAGCTGGTGGATCGGCGAGGACGGCAGCGCTCAGGCCCATGGCTTCGCGGGCCAGCGGATCTTCCTCGACCGGGCGGAACGGCTGGCGATCGTCACCCTGTCGGCCTTCCCCCAGCTTCCCCATGTGCCGGCCCCGTTGCCGGACCGGTATGCCGAGCTGCGACTGTTCACCGATGCGGTGCGCGACGCCCTGAGGTCCTGAGGGTCAGTGCCGGGCGCCCGCGCGGCGTCCCGCCATCACCGCCAGGCGCGCGACATCGATCATCGCCTGGCCGCATTCGGCCTCGTCCGGATAGCCCGTCGTCTTGCAGCGGATCTCCGCTTCGCCGAGCCGGGCGAGGGCAGAGGCCAGGCTGCGCAGGTCCCAGCGCTGGAGCTGCCGGGCCATGGCGTCGGCGGTTCGGAAGAAGACCGGCGGCCGTAGCGACTTTACCGCGTCGGCCGGATTGCGCCCATCGGCCATCCGGGCACGGGCGAGATGGAGGCGCTGGAAGTAGGTGATCGCCATCCGGATGATCCGCACCGACGCCTCGCCCTGACGGAAGGCGCGGTCGAGCCCGGACAGGATGGCATCGGGCCGTCCCTCGGCAGCGGCGGCAATCAGGGCGTCAATATCAAGTGCTGCGCTATCGCCGATGGCGGAAACAACCAGATCGAGGTCGATGGTCTGACCTTCTCCCGCCAAAAGGGTGAGCTTTTCAACCTCCATTCGGCTCGCCATGCGGTCACTTCCGAGGTGCTCGACCAGGAACCGCTCGGCATCCGGCTCTATTTTGACGCCTCCGGCTGACAGTGTTTCCCGCACCATAGTTGCCAGATCACGCCCGGTATCCGCATAGCAGGCAAGGGCGGCGATATCTTCGCGTTTGGCCTCGAACAGCTTGCGCAGGCCCCCCGACGGCTTCAGGTCGCCGCCTTCGATCACGAGAAGGGTGTCGCCGGTATCGCCGTCGAGCGCGTTGACGACGGCATCGCTGGTCTTGTCGGTGGCGTTGCGCAGCCGCACCAGGCGCCGGCCCCCCATCAGGGAGCGGGCATGCATCTCGTCGGAGAGACGCGCCGGATCGCTGCTGGCGTCGTCGCCGTCCAGCTCGCAGACATTGAACGGGTCGTCCAGGTTCTCGACGGCGGTCCGCGCGATGCGCTTGGCGAACTCCAGGACCTTGCCGGTATCGGGCCCGTAGACCAGGACCGCCCGGACCCCCGGCGGCGGGTCCTTGACGAACCGCTCGACACCGTTGGCCGCGACCTTCATGGCCGGGTCACCCGCCGGTGCGGTTGAAGTAGAGGGCGAGCCGCAGGCGGATATCCTCGGCGAGCTCGGTCGCGGCCCGCTGCCGGGCATCCTTCTCGGCCTGCAGGATCGCGTATTCCGACGAGCTGATGGAGAAGCTGGAGGTGCGTTCGTTCCGCCCCTTGGTCACGACCTCGTTGCTCTGCAGGTCGAGCAGGCTCCAGTTCACTTCGACGATGAACTTGGCGAAGGTGGCGGTGGAATCCCGCAGGATCACGATATCCGACCGGCGCTCCATGGCGGAAACGTCGAGGCGATAGGCCGGGGTGCGGGCGACGCCGCGCGGATTGATCCGGTCGACCAGCTCGTTGCGCAGGATCTGGCCGAGCCGGTCGTTGATCGGGCCGATATCGACCTGGGGGAAGCCCTGGTTGTAGACCGTGCTTTCGGTCGGGTTCTTGGCATAGAGCGGCTGGAAGCCGCAGCCCGACAGGGCCCCGCCGGTCAGCAGGAGAGCGAGGGCGGCGGCGCGCAGGGCTGATGTCCGGGCGGTTGTCCGCATCGGCCGCGCCACCGCTCAGGCCACCACGTTGACGATCTTGTTGGGCACCGCGATCACCTTGCGGGGGCTCTTGCCCTCCAGCAGCTTGATCACGTTCGGCTGTTCCAGCGCCTGTTCGATCATCGCGTCCTTGGAGCTGTCCTTGGCCATCTCGATGGTCGCCCGCAGCTTGCCGTTGACCTGGATGGCGATGGTGACGGTGTCGTTCTCCGCCAGGCCCGCATCGGCCTCCGGCCAGGCGGCCGTCGCCAGCATGCTGTCATGGCCGAGCTGGCGCCACAGTTCCTCGCAGAGATGCGGGGTCATCGGCGCCATCAGCCGGACCAGGGTCTCGAAGCCGAACCGCAGGGCCCAGGCCTCGCCCGCACCCTTGCCGGACAGGGCGAAGATCTGGTTCGACAGCTCGCGCACCTGGGCGACCGCGCTGTTGAAGCGGAACCGCTCGATGCTGTCGGCGACCGCCAGGATCGTCTTGTGGCAGGCCCGGTAGACGGCTTCCGCCTCGGCGGACAGCTCGGCCGGCTTCGGCGCGCCGGCGTCGGGCAGGGCGACCACGCACTCGGTGATCTCGCGCCACACCCGGTTGATGTAGCGCCAGGCACCGTCCACCCCGGCCTCGGTCCATTCCAGGTCGCGCTCCGGCGGGCTGTCGGACAGCATGAACAGCCGGGCGGTATCGGCGCCGTAGCTGCCGATGATGTTCGCCGGGTCCACCGTGTTGCGCTTGGACTTGGACATCTTCTCGACGCGGCCGACGGTCACCGGCTTGCCGCCCTCGAGGGTGACCCAGTCGCCGTTGTCGTTCTTGGTGATCTCGTCCGGATAGAGCCAGCGGCCGTCCGCCCGGTAGGTCTCGTGGCAGACCATGCCCTGGGTGACCAGGCCGGCGAAGGGCTCGGCGATGGAGAGGTAGCCGCAATCCCTCAGGGCGCGGGTGAAGAAGCGGGCGTAGAGCAGGTGGAGCACGGCGTGCTCGACACCGCCGATATACTGGTCGACCGGCAGCCAGTAATCGGCGGCGTCGCGGTCGAAGGCGATCTCGCCCTTGGCATCGGTGAAGCGCGCGAAGTACCAGGACGATTCAAAGAAGGTGTCGAACGTATCGGTCTCGCGCCGGGCTTTTCCGCCGCAGGTCGGGCAGGTGGTGTGCTTCCAGGTCGGATGCCGGTCCAGCGGGTTGCCCGGGCTGTCGAACTCGACATCGGCCGGCAGCTCGACGGGGAGCTGGTCCTCCGGCACCGGGACGACGCCGCAGCTCTCGCAATGGATCATCGGCACCGGGCAGCCCCAGTAGCGCTGGCGCGAGACACCCCAGTCGCGCAGGCGCCAGGTGGTGGTCCGCTCGCCGCGGCCGATCTGCTCCAGGCGGCCGGCGACCTCGGACTTGGCCGCCTCGATGTCCATGCCGTCCAGGAAATCGGAATTGAAGATCTTGCCCGGACCCGTATAGGCCTCGTCGGCCACGGCGAAGGCGGCCGGATCGGTCTCCGGCGGCAGCACCACCGGCAGCACCGGGAGGTCGTATTTGCGGGCGAAGTCCAGGTCGCGCTGGTCATGGGCCGGACAGCCGAAGATGGCGCCCGTGCCGTATTCCATCAGCACGAAATTGGCGACGTAGACCGGCAGGGTCTTGCCCGGCACGAACGGATGCTCGACCTCCAGGGTCGTGCGGTAGCCGCGCTTCTCGGCGGTCTCGATATCCGCCTCGCTGGTGCCCATGCGGTTGCACTCGGCGATGAAGGCCTGCAGGTCAGCATTGCCCTCGGCCAGCTCGGCCGCCAGCGGGTGGTTGGCCGACACCGCACAGAAGCTGGCGCCGAACAGGGTGTCCGGACGGGTGGTGAACACCTCGAGGCTGTCGTCGCGGCCGACGAGCTGGAAGCGGACCCGCGCCCCCTCGGAGCGGCCGATCCAGTTGTGCTGCATCAGCCGGACCTTGTCCGGCCAGCGGCCTTCCAGGCCTTCCAGCGCGCCGAGCAGGTCCTCGGCATATTCGGTGATCTTCAGGAACCACTGGTTCAGCTTGCGCTTCTCGACCGGAGCGCCGGAGCGCCAGCCCTTGCCGTCGATCACCTGCTCGTTGGCCAGCACGGTGTTCTCGACCGGATCCCAGTTGACCCAGCTCTCCTTGCGGTAGGCGAGCCCGGCCTTCACGAAATCCAGGAACATCTTCTGTTCGTGGCGGTAGTAGCTCGGATCGCAGGTCGCGATCTCGCGGCGCCAGTCGTAGCTCAGGCCCATGCCCTTGAGCTGCTCGCGCATGGCGTCGATGTTCTCATGGGTCCACTTGTGCGGGTGCACGCCGCGCTCGATCGCCGCGTTCTCCGCCGGCAGGCCGAAGGCGTCCCAGCCCATCGGGTGCAGCACGTTGAAGCCGCGCGCCATCTTGTACCGCGCCACCACGTCGCCGAGGGTATAGTTGCGGACATGGCCCATATGGATGCGCCCCGACGGATAGGGGAACATCTCCAGCACGTAGTATTTCGGTTTGGAGGGATCGGCTTCGACCTCGAAGCACCCGTCCTTCGCCCAGCGCGACTGCCACCGGGCCTCGGTTTCCTTGACGTTGTAGCGCGCCATGACGTGCTGCTCTCTTACTGGTGGCGTGGGGCCACGGTCACGCGCGGCACCGGCTCGGGCTGTCTACTGCGATGCCTGCTGAATGCGGATCTGGCGGGCGCGGGTGAGGATCGTGTTCTCAAGGTCCTTGCCCAGGCTCTCGTCCACCGCGGCGTCGCGCCATTCGCCGCTATTGGTCCGCGTCTGCCGGAACACGTTCGCGCGAATGCCATCCGACCGCAGGGCGCGGTCCAGGATATAGACGGTCACCTTGAACCGCTCGTTCGGGCTCTCCGGCGGATTGTACCAGTCGGTGATGATCACACCGCCGAACGGATCGGCCGAGGCCAGCGGCAGGAAGGAGAGCGTGTCAAGCGACGCCCGCCACAGGAAGGCATTGACCGCGACGCCGATCCCGCCCTGGTTGCCCTGATCGCCCTGACCGAGGGAGAAGAGGTCAAGCCCGCTGGGCCCCGCCAGGCTTTCCGGCTTCTCATAGGTCGGAAGGCCGTTGGGACCCGTCGTGGGGTACTCGTACTCCACGGGGACGTCCGTACCGCAGGCGGACAGGGCCAGGAGGCACAGCACGCCTGCCCCAACGCCATTCATCAAAGTCGATCGAGAACCGGCCATCACAATCTTGTCCAAAGTTCGCAGCCACCTCTTTACCTATGCAGAGCGCCCGGCGCAATGATCGCCGCACGATGCGGCCTTCCGCTCGGGCAAAGCAACGCAAACCGCCGCATAAATCCTCGCCTGACGGGGCCGGAATGGGCCGCGATGCCCGCATCCGCGTTGTGACATATCCGCCACATTGAGACAGTTTTGCACTCGAAGCGGCCTCAGCCGAGTTGACGGTGGTCCGTAGAGCCCTGTAGCAATTGGCCATCGGTCAGGGATTGCGGGCGTGCTGTTTCGCTTTTTCCAGATGGACCGAGGACCCTAAAACACCTCGAACTCGGGAGATGGGGAATGAAGAAGGTTCTTCTCGGCTCGACGGCCCTCGTTGCCGCCGGCCTGATTGCCGCACCGTCCGCCATGGCCGCTGAAAAGCTGCAGGTTTCGGTTGGCGGTTACATGGAGCAGTGGTTCGGCTACACGTCGGTCGACGACTCCACCGGCCGCGACGTTGACGGCTTCGACGTCAAGTCCGACTCCGAAATTCACTTCAAGGGCTCCACGACCCTGGACAACGGTATCGAGTTCGGTATCAACGTCCAGCTCGAGGCCAACAGCAACAGCTCTGACCAGATCGACGAGTCCTACCTGATCATGAAGGGCTCCTTCGGTGAGATCAACCTGGGCTCCGAAAACTCGGCGATGTACAAGATGCATTACGCCCCGAGCGATTTCGGTATCAGCATCAACTCCGGCGACCAGGGTGACTGGGCTGCTCTCTCCGGCAGCAACGTCTCCGGCTCCGGCTACTTCCGCGGCGTTCTGGGTTCGACCTATGTCGAGCCGGGCCGTGCGAACGACTCCGAGAAGCTGACCTACTACACCCCGCGTTTCGCTGGCTTCCAGCTCGGTGCGTCCTACTCTCCGGACAACCTGCAGGACGACAACTCTCCGGTTAACCGCAACACCGGCGTCTCCGACATGGTGACCTTCGGTGCCAACTACTCCGGTGAGTTCTCCGGCGTGTCCCTCGGCGTGTCCGGTGGCTACGGCACCTTCCTCGAGTCCGCTTCCGGCACCGACGAGCCGGAGAGCTGGAGCGCTGGCGTGACCGTCGGCGTTGGCGGTTTTGGCATCGGCGCGTCCTACGCGGCTGAGGACGGCGCGACCGAAGGTCAGGCCTACAACCTCGGCGTCTCCTACGAGACCGGTCCGTTCGGCGTGAGCCTGAGCTACTTCCATGGCGAAGTCGAGAACAGCTCCGAGCAGGACACCTACCACCTGTCCGGCAAGTATGCTCTGGGCCCGGGCGTCACCGCCGTGGCGACCCTCGGCTACGCCGAGTTCCAGGACGAAGGTTCGGCCGGCTCCGACGAGATCGAAGCCACCTACGTCGTTACCGGTATCCGTCTGTCCTTCTAATCCAGAAGACAGTCAGATTTCGGGGGAGCCGCCTTCGGGCGGCTCCCTTCTTTTTTGCGCCCGGATAGGCTATCGGTTGGCCATCACCTCTGACCCGCGACCGACCCCAGGGCTCCGATGACCGACGTTTCCTTCGACCGGCTGTTCCGCGCGATCGACCGCGAGCGGTTCCTCGACCAGTATTTCGACAAGGCCCCGTATTACGAAGCCGGCGCCGTCGGCGATATCGGCACTGTCTTCTCCTGGTCGCGGATGAACGATCTGCTGGCCCGGCCCAAGCTGTGGGACAGCAACACCATCGAGATGGCGCTGGACGGCAGGGTGCTGCCCGCCGCCCAGTACTGCCGGCCCGGGCACGGACGCCAGGGCGAGCCCGGCCTGCGCCCGGACCGGGGCAAGGTGACCGCCCTGCTGCAGAAGGGCGCGACCTTCGTCCTAGACTTCCTGGAGGGCATCGATCCGCAGGTCGCCTCGGTCTCCCGGGCGCTGGAGCGGCTCACCGGGGCGAACACCTCCTGCAACGCCTACTGCTCCTGGAAGGCGGTGCGGGGCTACGCCTCCCATTTCGACTGCATGGACGTCTTCGCCCTGCAGATCGAGGGCGAGAAGACCTGGAACCTCTACGAGGGCCGGTTCCCCGAGGCATCCTTCGTGCCGGGCAGCCGCCCGAGCGACTTCACCGCCGAGCAGCATGACCGCATGAAGGGCAAGCTGGCGCAGCAGGTCACGACGCGGCCGGGCGACATTCTCTATCTGCCCCGCGGCCTCTATCACGATGCGCTGGCCACCGACACGGCGTCGCTGCATCTGTCCTTCGGCTCGACCCCGGCGGTCGGCGTCGCGGTGCTGGAGATGATCGCCCGCGAAATGCAGGGCCAGGAGTATTTCCGCAAGCGCCTGCCGCATTTCGAGGATCGCGGCGCGCTGGCCGCCTATCTCCAGGGCATCGGCCAGACCGTCAACAAGGTGTTGGCCGATCCGGCGTTCCACGAGTTCGTGGCCAACTTCCAGAAGGACCGGATCTTCGACAAGGTCGCCGACTACCGGTTCCCGGACCGCGAGGCCGACGGCTATTTCTTCGTCTCGCGCTACGCACCGGTGCTCCAGGAGGCGGGCGAAGCGCTGACCGTCAGCCATCGCGGCACCACCTTCCAGCTCACCGCCGGTGACCGTCCCATGCTCGCCTGGATCCTGGAGCGCGAGGAGTTCTGGCTGTCCCGGCTCTCCGAGGCCCATGGCCAGCGGGGCGAGGCCGGTCGGGCGCTGATCCAGGCGCTGATCCAGAACAAGGTCATCTTCCCGGTGCAGGTCTGAGCCATGTCCGGCGGCATTCTCTGGCTCGCGTCCTATCCGAAATCGGGCAACACCTGGGTCCGGATCTTCCTGGAGAACCTGTTCCGCAACGGCACAACCCCGGTCTCGATCAACGAGCTCAACGTGGTCGCGTTCGGCGACGCCCAGCGCGACCTCTACCAGTCCCTGACCGATCGCCCGATCGACGGGATGTCGGACGAGGAGCTCGACCGGCTGCGGCCGCTCCTGCAGCAGACGCTCGCGGCCCGGCCGGAAACCGCGATCGTCAAGACCCATAACCGGATCGGCTTCGTCGGCGACGTCCCGCTGATCAGCATGGAACACACGATGGGCGCGATCTATGTCGTGCGAAACGTGTTTGACGTCGCGGTCTCCTTCGCCGCCCATTACGACGGCACGATGGAGCAGGTGGTCGACGGGCTGTGCCGCGACAGCATGCATACCCCGACCACGGGGGCGGCGATCGTCCAGTATCTCGGCCCCTGGGGCGAACATTACCTGAGCTGGACCCGCGGCGTGGCGGGCTTCGAGCCGCTGGTGCTGCGCTACGAGGACCTGCGGGCCAGGCCGTTCAAGGAATTCTCCCGCATCGTGAAGTTCCTGAAGATCCCGGCGGGCCCGGAGCGGATCAAGAAGGCGATCCGGTTCAGCAATTTCGAGGAAGTCTCCCGCCAGGAGAAGCAGCGCGGGTTCCGGGAGCGGGTTCGGGCGGACCAGACCTTCTTCCGCGAAGGCAAGGTCGGCGGCTGGCGCAGGAGCCTGTCGGAAGACCAGGTCGCCCAGCTCGTCGACGTGCATGGCGACGTGCTGCGCGAGCTGAAATACATCGACAAGAACGGCAAGCCGACGGTCTGACGCCATGGCCGGCCCGCTCCCGCCCAAGGCCAGGACCGCGCTGGAGACCGCGCTCTCCTCCGGCGATCCCGCACCGGCCCGGCGCGTCCACGACATCCTGGTGAAGCACCCGGCCGTCCCAGTGGCGGCCCTGTTCCGCCTGGCAATGCTGGAGGCCGGGACCGGCGGTTTCGCCGCCGCCGACCGGCTGCTGACGGCCGCCGCCCGGCGCCAGCCCGGCGACCCGCAGATCCTCGTCAACCATGCCCAGGTCCGCCTGGCCCTGGACGATCCCGACGGCGCCTATGGGATGCTGTCCCGGCTGCCCGCCCAGGCGCGTTCCAATCCCGCGGTCCTCAAGCTGACCGGCGATGCGGCCCTGTCCGCCGACCGTCTGGAGGAGGCGGTCGCCGCCTATGAGCGGCTCGCCGGCCAGGACGCCGGCGGGGATCCGGCCGTCCTGACCAACCACGGCACCGCCCTGCGGCGCCTCGGCCGGTTCGACGCCGCCGTCGCCAAGTTGGCCGGCGCGGTCGAGACGGGTGCGGGAAGCGAGGCGGTGGTCGGGCTCGCCGGTCTCTACGGACAGCTCGACCAGCACGACCGGGCCGTCGACCTGCTGTCCGCCCATCTCGCCCGCCGGCCTCTGGAGAGCGTGTTGCTGCGCCAGATGGCGGCTACCCACCGCGCGGCAGGCGACGGGGCGCAGGCGCGCAAGGCGGCTGAACGGGCCATCCTCGCCGCCCCCGGCCAGGGCTCGGCCCTGATGCTGCTGGCCGAGATCGCCGAGAACGCGGCCGATCTCGACGGGGCGGAGCGTTGGGCGCGCCGGGCGCTGGCCGCCGCACCGGACACCGCCTCGGCTGCCCTGGTCCTGGCCTCCGTCGCCCGCCGGCGCGGTGAGTCCGAGGCCTCCCTGGCGCTGGTCGATGCCTGGATCGGCCGCTGCCCCGGGGCGCTGCGCCATCTGATGCTGTTCGAGCGGGCGCGGTCCCTGGAGGCGGCCCGGCGCACGGACGCGGCCTATGCCGCCTTCGCCGAGGCCAATGCCCGGCAGATGGAGACCGCCCGGCCGCGCCGCGATCCGGCCCGGGCGCTGGCCCAGCTCGAGGCCCTGACCGGGCTGCACCGGGCCGGCCCGCCGGTCGGTGAGGGCGAAGACGGATCGGACCTGCTCTTCGTCGTCGGCTTTCCGCGCTCCGGCACGACCCTGCTCGACCAGGTGCTCGACGCCCATCCGCAGATCGAGGTCATCGAGGAACGGCCGCTGGTGGCCGCGATGATCGCCGATCTCGTCTCGTCCGGTCGGCGCTACCCGGAAGACCTACCGGTTCTGACATCCAAGGAAACAGCGGCCCTGGCCGAGCACTACCGCTCCCGTCTATCGCGTCATACCCGGCGGAACGGCGTGCGCTACACGGTCGACAAGATGCCGCTGAACATGGCGCATGTGGCGCTGATCCGGCAGGTCTTTCCCGGCGCGCGGTTCATTCTCGCGCTGCGCCACCCCTGCGACGTCGTCCTGTCCTGCTTCATGCAGAACTTCTCCCTGAACGATTGGATGGCGGCGTTTTCCACCCTGGAGGGGGCGGCGTCGCTGTATCGGGCGACGTTCGCCGCCTGGCAGAGCTATGTCGAGGCGGTTGAAACGCCCGCGATTACAGTGCGTTACGAGGATGTGGTCGCCGATCTGGAGCGCGAGGCGCGGCGCATCACCGCGTTTCTCGACCTGCCCTTCGAGCCGGGGATGCTGGCGTTTCACGAACATGCCCGCGGGCGCGGCGTGCTGGCCACGCCGAGCGCGGCCCAGGTCACCCAGCCGATCTACCGCACGGCACTGGCCCGGTGGCGGCGCTATGGTAGCGTGATGGACCCGATCGCCGAGCGGCTGTCGGCGGAGATTGAGCGATATGGTTACGCGGAGAATGAGACATGAGCGCGGCCCCGGTGGATCCGCATCTGGTTCGGCAGATCGCCGATAACATCGACACCGTCCGCGCGTCGATCGCCAAGGCGGCCGGCGCGGCGGAGCGCGATCCGCAGGCCGTGACCCTGATCGCGGTCGGCAAGGTCCAGCCGCTGGAAAGGGTCGAGGCGGCGCTGATGGCCGGCCAGCGGGTCTTCGGCGAGAACCGGGTGCAGGAGGCCAAGAGCAAATGGCCGGAGTTCCGGACCCGCTATGAGGGGATCGAGCTCCACCTCATCGGGCCGCTGCAGACCAACAAGGTGCGCGAGGCGGTCGAGCTGTTCGACGTGATCCAGACCGTCGACCGGCCGAAACTGGCCCGGGAGCTGGCCAAAGAGATGGAAAAGCAGGACCGCCGGCTGGACTGCTACATCCAGGTCAATACCGGCGAGGAGGAGCAGAAGGCCGGGATCGCTCCCGCCGATGCCGACGCCTTCATCGCCGAGTGCCGCGATGATCTGGGCCTGTGGGTGGTGGGCCTGATGTGCATTCCGCCGGTGGACGAGACCCCCGCCCTGCACTTCGCCATGCTGCGCGAGATCGCCAAGCGCAACGGCATCGCCAACCTCTCCATGGGCATGAGCGGCGATTTCGAGACCGCCGTGGAGATGGGGGCCACCCATGTCCGGGTCGGCACCGCGATCTTCGGCGCGCGCGACTACGACTGAATCATCCGATCCGTTGGATCGATCTGATCGCGATCTGCTTTAGGACTGTTCCTGGGTCTTCATGGACTCGTACCGGTCCAGGGCCCGCATCATCCAGTTGGCCACGTCCGTGTTGCCGTCGCTGGCCAGCTTCAGCGGCGCCGGGGTCTCCGATGCGGAGGCGCGGGCGGCCGTCTGCCGGATCTGAGCGGCAGACTCGGTCGCGGGTGCCGTCTTCAGGGAGGCCGCCGACGGGGTCACCTGGACGTTCAGGCCGTCACCGGCCTGGCCGCGGGCGGGGCCCGGTCCGGGTGCACGGACGGCATTGGCGCGCTGGATGAAGGCGTCGAGCCGGCTGGCGGCCGAGCCGGAGAACTCCTGGGCGGCGACCTGGCCGGAAGCCTGGGTCGCTGCCGGGACGGCACCGGCGGCCGGATCGGTGGCCGCCTGACCGGCGGCGGCGAACTGGGCCAGGCCGGCCGGCAATGTGCCGACCAGCGGATCGGTCAGATCGGCACCCGGCGCCTGGGCGACCACGGTCGGGGCGTCCTCGCCGGACGGCTCGATCGGCTCGCCGCGCAGCATCGCCATGGCGGTCTCGCCGATATCGCCGCCGGTCTCCCCGGCGGTGATGGAATTCGCCAGGGCGCCGATCACGCCGGCGGGTCCACCCCACAGGGCGCCACCGGCCATGCGGGCCGGCTCGGAGATCGTGTCGCCGGTCAGCTCCCGATAGATCGTGCTGACGACCGGGATGTGCTGCAGCGGATTGATCATGTCCAGCAGATCGCCGAAGCCCAGCGAGTTGTTGGTACCGCCGGTATCCGGATCACACGGATCGGCCTCGCCGCTCTGGCATTTCTGGGACCACCAGCTCGGGTTCGCCTGGCCTGTTGCTTCCGTCACGCTCATCGCACACTCCTCCGTCCCCGGGAGTAAAGCAAGCGCCGTGCCACGTGCTGCATCGTGCGGATGTGAGGGACTCCGGGGCTTTCCGGCCCGTACGGGAGAGGCGGAAGGGGACCGGCGGCAGAGACTGCCGGGTGCGCCCTGCCGGGGCGGAATCTTTCGCCGTGCGCCGGCGGAGCCGCCTAGAAAAGGTGCCCGGACCGGGTCGCCTTGGTCGCCAGATACCGTTCGTTATGGCTGTTGGAGGCGAAGATATGGGGGACCCGCTCCACCACCTCGACGCCACAGGCGGCGAGCTGCTCCACCTTCGACGGGTTGTTGGTCATCAGCCGCACCCGGCCGATGCCGAGCTGGCGCAGCATCTCGGCGGCGGGGAAATAGACCCGCTCGTCATCGTCGAAGCCGAGCGTGGTGTTGGCGTCCACCGTATCGGCGCCCAGATCCTGCAAAGTATAGGCCCGCAGCTTGTTGATCAGCCCGATATCCCGGCCTTCCTGGGCCAGGTAGAGCAGGACGCCGCCGCCGGCCTCCTCGATCTCGCGGATGGCGCCGCGCAGCTGCTCGCCGCAGTCGCAGCGCAGGCTGCCCAGCAGGTCGCCGGTCAGGCAGGCGGAATGGATGCGGATCAGCACCGGCCCGGCATCGCCGTCCGGATCGCCGATGCGGATCGCCACATGCTCGGTGCCACCGTCCATCGGCCGGAAGGCGGTCAGCTCGCAGAGTTCGGCGTCCGCCAGCGGCACCCGGGCCGAGGCGGCGCGGATCAGCCGGTGGGCGCTGGTCTCGGCGAAACGCTCGATCTCGCCCGCATCGACCACCAGCAGCGCCCGCTCGCGCGCCCAGGCGGTCATGGTCGAGGCCGAGATGCCATGGACCGAGGCGACCAGGGCGCTGGGCAGCAGTCGGGCCAGCTTGACCAGCTTCACCGCCGCCGTCGCCGGGGTGTCCGCGCGCTCGGGCAGGGCGGTGAGGCCCGCCGGTATGGCGGCACTGCGGGTCGGGTCCGACAGGTCGAGCACCGCCTCCACGTCGAGGGAATTCGCCAGCGCGATCGACACGGCCGGCGCATCGGTGCCGGAGCCAAGCACGGCCGCCCGGTTGCGGGTCAGCACCAGCCGCGGCTCGGAGCCGGCGATGGCCGACATCTGGCCCATCAGCTCGCGCGTCGCCATCTCGCTGCCGGCGGCGACCGCCAGCCGGTCGAGATCGCGGCCGGCGCGGATCGCCACCAGACCGCCGCGGCGCAGCTCGGCGATGGCGCGGTCGACCGCGAGCTGGCCGGTGGCGCGCACGAAGGGTCGCGCGCCGGCGGTGGCTTCCGGGGACGGTTGGGTGAGGACGGGTGCGGGACCGGCGGCACCCGCGGCAGGATCGCGGTCGTTTGGCATGGGCGGCATATTGATCGCCGCGCCCGTCAGGTCAAGACGAATGGACCTCACGACGCCGGCGCGCTCGGATGCTAGAAGGTCGGGGAAGCAAAAGCCGGTATGGGAGAAAGCGATGGCGGTGTTCGGGACCTATGATCAGGCGGGGCTCGACGCCCAGTACAACAACCAGGCCAAGGTGCCCGACGTGGCGAGCATCGCCCAGCGCTGGATGGCCCGGGGCGAGGAGGCCCGCAACGCGCTCTCCTGCGATCTGGACCTGGCCTATGGCCCCCACGATCGCCAGAAGATCGACGTTTTCCCGGCGCACCGGCCCGACGCGCCGATCCTGGCCTTCATCCATGGCGGCTACTGGCACACCCGCGATAAGAGTCTGGTTCATTTCCTGGCGCCGACCTATGTGGCGGCCGACGTGACCCTGGTCTCGGTGGAGTACCGGCTCTGCCCGGAGGTGACGATCGCCGACATCGTCGGCGACGTGACCGCGGCGATCGAGTGGATCCACGCCAATGCGGAGACGGTCGGCGGCCGGGCGGACAAGCTGCATGTGGCCGGCCACTCCGCCGGCGGCCATCTGGCCGCCATGCTCTGCGGGCCGAAGGGCCGTCCCGACCTGCTGAAGGGCGGCTGCTCGGTCTCCGGCCTGCACGATCTGGAGCCGATCCGTCTGTGCTATCTGAACGAGAGCCTGCATCTGAAGCCCGAGGACGTGGCGCCGCTCAGCCCGATCGTTCTCGCCCGCGGGCTGGAGAAGGGGGGCCCGCGCCTGCCGCCGCTGATCGCCACGGTTGGGATGGAGGAGGGGCCGGAATACCTGCGCCAGCGCGACGAGCTGGTGGCGGCCCTGCACGCCGCCGGCCAGCCGGCCCTGTCGGTGGATGTGGCGGGCGGCAACCATTTCACCGCCCTGGAGGCCTTCGGCGACCCGCATCACCCGCTGTGCCAGGCGATGCTGCGCCAGATGCTGTCGCCCGGGTTCTGACGCCCAATCACGGAGGTCCGATGCCGACGGCACGTTTCAACGGCGAGATCATCGCCGAGGCCGACGAGGTGATCACCATCGAGGGCGTGGCCTATTTCCCGCCCGAGACGGTGCGCCTCGATTGCCTGGAGGAGACCGCGACCCGCACCGGCTGTCCCTGGCGCGGGATCGCCACCTATTACACCGTGCGCGTGGGCGACCGGGAGGAGCGGGACGCCGCCTGGCGCTTCCTGGAGCCCAAGCGCAAGGCCCGTCGGATCGCCGGCTGGGTCGCCTTCTGGAAGGGCGTGGAGGTCGAGGGCGTCAGCGCCGGTCTGGTGGAATGAGCGCCGCGCGATGATTTGAGGTAACCTTGATCGGCCCGCGGGCATTCGCTTCCCAGGAAGGCGATGCCGCAGCATAACCGGATGGGATTGACGATGACGACGGGACGCAAGGTTCTTCTGGTGGACGACGACGAGGCGCTGCGCGGGACGCTGGCGGAGCAGCTTCAGCTACACGAGGAGTTCGACACCAGCGAGGCGGGGAGCGGTGCGGAAGGGCTGGAGGCGGCGAAAGCCGCCACCTATGACCTGATCCTGCTGGATGTGGGCCTGCCCGACATGGACGGCCGCGACCTGTGCCGGCTGATGCGGAAGGCCGGGGTGAAGTCCCCGGTGATCATGCTGACGGCCCAGGACAGCGACGCCGACACCATCCTCGGCCTGGACGCCGGGGCCAACGACTACGTGACCAAGCCGTTCAAGGTGGCGGTCCTGCTGGCCCGGATGCGCGCCCAGCTCCGCCAGCACGAGCAGAGCGACGATGCCGTCTTCTCCATAGGCCCCTACGCCTTCAAGCCGGCGGCCAAGCTGATGGTGGACGAGACCAAGAACCGCAAGATCCGCCTGACCGAGAAGGAGACGGCGATCCTGAAATACCTGTATCGGGCCGGCGACCGCATGGTCCGGCGCGAGACCCTGCTCAACGAGGTCTGGGGCTACAACGCGGGGGTCACGACCCACACGCTGGAGACCCATGTCTACCGCCTGCGCCAGAAGATCGAGCCCGACCCGTCCCGGGCCGAGATCCTGGTCACGGACACCGGCGGCTATCGGCTTGTTCCATAAGAAGAATTCGCGCCGCTATACCTAAGCAAACCGTCATCCCAAACCCGATTTGGGATCGCTCAAGAACGCAGCAGGCCTCGCCTTTCATGGCGCGCGGACGGCGCTTCGACAATCGATACGAAACCGTATCAATCCGGCCGATAGCGCCCCATCCGCGCCAGGCCGAGGCCGAGCAGCAACGCGCCGAGCGCGCAGAGCGTGGTCAGGGCGGCGAAGACCCAGGTGACGTCGGCCCAGACCTGCATCACCAGCAGGATCTGCGGCAGCAGGATCGGCCCGATCAGCACGCCGAGATTGCGCCCGGTCATCAGCACCGCGAAGGCGCCCGGCCCCGCCCGCGACGATCCCAGGATGGTGCTCGGCAGGGCGAACAGGCAGACCGGTGTCACCCCGATGCCGAGCCCATAGGCGATCAGCGAGACGATGCCGGTGGTCAGCGTGGTCGTATAGGGGATGGTCCACCACACCGCCGCCTGCAGGATGATGGAGGCGACGAACATCGGCGCCAGGGGCAGGCCGCGGCGGATCGCGATGGAGGTCAGCAGGCCGACCACGATCAGGATCACCACCGGGACCGAATAACCGATCGTGGCCCAGTCCTCCGACAGCCCGTGCGCCTCCACCAGGAACTGGGGCAGCCAGGTCATGTAGGCGAAATACTGGGTCGACCACAGGGTGAAGATCAGGGCGGCCAGCGACAGGGCCCAGCGCTCGTCGGTGGAGAACGGCGCGTGCGGCGTGCCGGCCGGCCGGCGCAGGTCGAGATCGGCCGAGCCGCGCAGCCGGATCGCCACCATCCAGACCGCCAGCAGCGCGGTCGCCACGCCGGTCGCGATCCAGGACAGCCGCCAGCCGCCCCAGGCCTCCCCCTCCGCCAGATGGCCGAGCGGCACCAGCAGGTTGGCGCTGATCTGCCCCAGCGGGATCCAGATGGCGGACAGGGCGATCGCCAGGGGCAGGTGGCTCGGCCCGGCGCTGCGGTTGGTGAAGACCGGCCCGGCAATGGCGAAGACGGCGAAGGCCAGCCCCTCCAGCCCCCGGGCGGCGAGCATGATTGTGGCGCTCTCCGGATGCATCAGGGCGATCACGTTGCCGGCGATGGCGGTGGCGAAGGCGGTGAGCAGGATCGGCACGGTGCCGATACGCTGCAGCGCCCAGCCCAGTCCGAAGGACACCGCCAGCCCGACGACCGCGTATATCGACATGAAAGCGCCAGCCATCACCTTGGGATAGGCGTACTCGGCCAGCAGCGCCGGGAGCAGGGGCGGCAGCTTGAACTGCTGAAAGGCGGCCAGCGTCGCCAGGAGAAAGCCGAACAGGATACCGGTCCAGTTCGTGCGTCGCGTATCGGGTGGGGCCATCGGGCAGGGGTCGGCGCAAAAGGGGGGGACGGATGCCGGACGGCGCCGTCGGGGTGATCAGGGTCGCCACTGTGGGCCATCGGGCCCGGCGCCACAACCGCGCACGTACAGGTGTTCCTGCCCAGATTTTTCCGGCAACATGCCTGTGGTATGGGTGCCCCGGGGCACAAGGCTCCAAGGCAGAACGCTCCGGGGCAGAGCGCTTCCGGGCAAGCAGGACGGGAGACGTCGGTTGGCGGATGACGCGATGGTCGTCAAGGTCTGGGGGGCGCGGGGCAGTGTACCCTGTCCCGGACCACGAACCGTGAAATACGGCGGCAATACCTCCTGCGTCGAGGTCCGCTGTGCCGGCCATCGGATCGTCCTGGACGGCGGCACCGGCATCCGCGAGCTGGGGCGCGCCATGTCCGCCGAGCCGCCCGGTGCGGCGGATGTCCTGCTGACCCATTTCCATCTGGACCATATCGCGGGCCTGCCGTTCTGGGGCCCGGCCTACACGCCCGGCAACAGCATCGTGTTCCGCGCCGCACGGCTGCAGCAGACCTTCGGCCTGCGCGAGATCCTGCATAAGATGATGTCGCCGCCGCTGTTCCCGATCCCGCTGGACGAGTTCCGCGCCGATGTGCGGTTCGAGGATTTCGCCGCCGGTACCAGCTTCGAGCTGGCCACCGGGATCCGGGTCGACACCCGAGCGCTGAACCATCCCGGCGGCGCCTGCGGCTACCGGATCAGCCAGGGCGGCCGCTCGGTCGCCTATGTCACCGACACCGAGCATGTGCCGGGCCAGGACGACGCGAATGTGCTGGACCTGATGCGCGACGCGGACCTGGTGTTCTACGACTCCACCTATACCGAGCAGGAGCTGCCCTGCCATCGCGGCTGGGGCCATTCGACCTGGGAGGAAGCGGTCCGGCTCGCGGACATCGCCGCGGTGAAGACCCTGGTGCTGTTCCACCACGATCCGAAGCATGAGGATTCCGATCTGGACCGGATCGGCCAGCAGGCCGCCGAGAGACGCCCGGGCACGATCGTGGCGCGCGAAGGCGCGGAATTCCGCCTGTGATGCCGGCCCGGTATCGCTCCGCCGGTAGTGAGGCTTAACCTTTTGAAAAAACGACTGATAGCGATCGCTACGACGCTGGGTATTGCCCAGGGCGGCGTGTTCGTGCCGCACCGGTATGCCGCCTCCCTGCGTCCGCCCTCCACCTACCGGAACCTGGAGCCGATCTTCGCCGCGGCCGAGCCGGCCATGGCCGAGGTCCTGGCGGCGGTCGACCGCTATGAGGATATCGTCGAGCGGTTCAATGGAGCCAAACCGCCGGCCCCGCGCTGGGGCCAGGACTGGTTTCCCGGGCTCGACGGGGCCGCGGCCTATGCGATCGTGCGGGCGGGCCGGCCGCGCCGGATCCTGGAGATCGGCTCGGGCCACTCGACCCGGTTCATGGCCCAGGCGGTGGCCGACGGGGAGATGGAGACCGAGATCCACTGCGTCGATCCGGCGCCCCGGGCCGACATCTCCGCCCTGCCGGTGCGTCTGCGTCGCCGGACCCTGCAGGAGACCAACCTGGGAACCCTGCCGGATCTCGCCGCGGGGGACGTGCTGTTCGTGGATTCAAGCCACCTCGCCCTACCGGGCTCGGATGTGGATCTGCTGTTCTCGGAGATCATTCCCGCCCTGGAGCCGGGCGTGCTGGTGCATGTGCACGACGTGCTGCTGCCCGACGGCTATCCCAGGGCCTGGGACTGGCGGGCCTATTCGGAGCATCAGGTGGTGGCGGCCTGGCTGGCGTCCGGCGGGCTGGAGCCGCTGTTCTCCAGCCACTTCACCCGGACCCGCCTGGCCGGCCGGGTGGCGCAGTCGGCGGCCGCGCGCATCCCGGTGTCACCGGGCGCCCACGAGACGTCGCTGTGGTGCGTGAAACGCTCGCCGCGGCGGGTGGCCGCCGGCGCCGGATCGGATGTCGGCTGAGGGGATGGCTGGTGAGGTCATGGCTGGTGAGGTCTTGGCTGGGGCGCCAGGATTCGAACCTGGGAATGGCGGTACCAAAAACCGCTGCCTTACCGCTTGGCTACGCCCCATGCGAGGCGGACCATACTGAACTCATGCCATTTCAAGCAAGCGTCAGGTTGCGGTATCATGGCGGTGCCGCCCGCCCCTAGCCGGAGACTGACCGTGGCAACGCGCAGCAAGGCCAAACTGCCCTGGAGTGTGAAGGGCGTCACCCCGGAATCCCGCGATCTCGCCAAGTCCGCCGCCGCGGACCATGACGCGACCATGGGAGAGTGGCTCAGCCATGTGATCCGGCGTGTCGGCGCCGCCGAAGCCTCGGGCCGGCCCCTGGCCCCGGCCGAAGGGTTGCGGGACCCGGCGGAGGACGACGCCTCGGGCCGGGCGCTGATGTCCGGGGGATCGCAGGACGTGGTGGAGGACGCCGCCCTCATCGCCGGGGTCCACCAGCGGCTGGAGCGCAGCGAGGCGCGACTGCTCGACGTTCTCGACGGGCTGGAGGAGGTCGTCGAGAAGCTGGCCGACCGGATCGGCCGGCTGGAACGCCGCGCCGGCGGCCGGGAATGACCCTGCGCACGACGCCCCTGCGGCCTCGTCAAATCACTGCTGCTTCGCGTTGACTTCTGTATAATGCCACCAAGGTCTTACCGGGTAGTAATGCCGGTACCGGGTCGGTAGTTGTCCGCCAGGAAGGGTGACGGGTCGATGTCGGGGTCCACGCCTTGGAGCATCAAGGGCGTCTCGCGGGAGGATCGCGAGATCGCCAAGCATGAGGCGCGCAAGAGCGGCGAGCCGATCGGGACCTGGCTATCCCGGCGCATCCGCGACGCGTCGGCCCCCGGCGCGGAGCCGCCGCGCCCGCCGCAGGACGCCAGCGCCCGCGCGGTCACCCCCGAGAACGACCGCCGCCAGGGCTCCCAGTCGATGGGCCGGCGCGCCAGCGACCATCCGGATTTCGGCTTCGGCGCCGGCAACTGGCGTCAGGCCCGCGAGACCATCCTGGCCCGCGAGGACAGCCGGCATACCGAAGGGCTGGCAGCCCTGCGCGACCGGGTCCGCTCGGTCGAGAGCCGGCTGGAGACCAAGCCCGACGACATCGCCGAACTTGACCAGCAGATCCGCTCGATCACCGGCCGCGTCGCCGAGCTGACCGAACGGCTGGAGGCGCTGGAGGGCGCGCGGGGCGTGTCCGACGTCAACCGCAAGGTCGAGCAGCTGGAGTCGGAGTTCCTGGAGATGGACCGCTTCGTGCGCCGCATCCCGGCCGATACTTCGGACTCCCTGGACGGGCTGGCCCGGCGGATCGAGCAGCTGGTCGATCGGATGCGGGTGGTGGAGGCCTTCGTCCTTCCCGGCAAGCGTAAGCCCGGCTTCTTCGGTCGGCTCTTCGGTCGGAAATCCCAGTAAATCCTTTAGGGTTACGCTTGCTTCCATGATCATCGCTACCACGTTATGATGCGGTATTGATGCCGGTAGTGAGGGTAAGGTGTCCCGAGAGGCCACTGCCTGGAGCGTGAAGGGAGTCGACCAGGCGACGCGCGACATCGCGCGTCGTGCGGCTGCGGCTGCCGGCATGACGATCGGCGAGTGGATCGACCACGCCATCAAGTCGGATTCCGCCAACCGGGGCATACCCGTGCCCGCAGAGCGCGGTTCCGACCAAGGCCGGCCCGCCCCGCCTCGGGCCGAGGGCATTAGCGCCGACACGGTCGAGGCGATCTTCAGCCGGATCTCCGACGGTGAGCGGCTGTTCGAAGCGCGGCTGCGGCCAATCGGCTATGCCCTCAAGGACGTGGCCGAGCGGGTCGTCGCCCTGGAGCGCGAGGCGGAGCGGCTGCCGCCGCCCGACCCTCCGCGGTCGATCGCCGCAGAGCCACAGGCGGAGCCGGACCAGCCCGAGCCGGACGCGCCGGCCGAGCTGGACGAGGTGGAAACGCCCGAGGCGCCGGCACCGGTACGCACGCCGATCGCCTTCCGGCCGATCCGGACTCCGGAGCCGCCCCCGCCGCCAACAGAGGCCGAGCCCTCGGAACCGGAACCGGAACTGGAACCGGAGCCGTCGGCCGAGGACGACATCTGGGACAGCGAGACCCGGGAGAGCCCGCGAGAGGACGCGCCGGAGGCTCAGAAGCCCACGCCCATCGTGTTTCGGCCGATCTCGCCGGCGGCGAACGAACCGACTGAAGAACAAGACGATTTCGAGTCGATAGAACAGAATATCCGCCCGGTTCCGCCGCTTCCGGACGGCCCGCCGCGCGACTGGCGGCCGGAAGTCGAGTTGAATCGCGCCGCCCTGGCCGACGCGGCCGACGCCATGCGCGCGCGGCCGGAGGAGACCCCCGATCTGGCGGCCGCGGCGAGCGAAGCCGAGGCGTGGGAGCCGGCCGAGCCGGAAGAGATCCCGGTTCCGCCGGCGGTCGAGCCCGAGGTCGTCTCGAAACCCCAACGACCGGACCCCACGCCCCCGGCCTATGACTTCCCCGCCGATCCGATCGATACCAGCGCGCTGGGCCTGTCGGGCGAACCGATCCCCGAGCCGCTGCCGCCGCGCCGCATCGCCAGCCGGGGACGGATGGCCATCGCCGCCGTGCTGGCCCTGGCGCTGATCGGGGCCGCCGCCTGGACCGCCCATCGCCAGGGCACCCTCAGTCTGGGGGCGGTCGGCGCGCGTCTGGCCGAGGCCGAGGAGAGCGTGCACCTGGCGATGGTGTCGGCCACCGACTGGGTGATGCGCCAGGTCCGCTCCGACCCGCAGGTTCGGGAGGAGGTGGCGCAGCCGCAACCGCAGCCCGCCGCGCCGCCGGAGACCGTCGCCTCGGTGCCGCCGCCCGCGACCGAGCCGGCCCGGCCGGAGACCCCGGCGACCGAGACGCCCGGACAGGCGACGACCGAACCCGCCCCGCCCGACACCCCCGCGCAGAGTGCGGCGGTTGCGCCCTCGGAGCCAGCACCCCAGCCCGCGCCCCAGTCGGCACCGCCGCTGCCGGACAAGCCGATCGACGTGGATCCGCGCCCGGTCGCCCCGCCGCCGGCCCCGGCCCTGAGCGAGCCGCCCCGTCGGGCCTCGCCCGCCGCCGCTCCGTCGTCGGAAGGCACCGCTCCCCTGAGCCGGGCCGAGGCGGGCAATCCGGCGGCCCAGTTCGAGGTGGCGGCGGGCATGATGCGCGCCGCCGAGCCGCGCGCCGGGGAGGCCGCCACCTGGTTCCGGGAGGCTGCGATCAACGGGCTCGACGTGGCGCAGTTCAATCTCGGCGTGATGTATGAGCGCGGCCTGGGCGTGCCTGAGGACGAGACCCGCGCGCTGCTCTGGTATCACAGCGCGGCGGAGCAGGGGTATCCGCTGGCCCAGTATAATCTCGGCCGGCTCTACGCGCTGGGGAAGGGCATTCCGCAATCCGATGCGGAAGCGAAACGGTGGTTCCAGCGCGCCGCCGACCGGGGCGTGTCGGCCGGGCTCTACGAATTGGCGCGGTTCGAGACCGACGAGCTGGAGCGCGAACGCAAGATGTATACCGCCGCCAAGGCCGGGGCGGAGCGGGCGCAGGAATGGCTGCGGGTGAAGTCCGCCGGCGGCGTGCCCGAAGCCCCCCTGGGCCCGCCGGCCGGGTTGATGCTGGACGCCCCGACCGGCGCACCGGACATCGCCGAGATCCAGGAGGGTCTTGCCGAGCTCGGCTATTACGACGGCCCGGTCGACGGCATCGCCGGCCCGATGACCCGGGCGGCGATCAGCAAGTTCCAGAGCGACAACGGGCTGCCGGCTACCGGCCTGCCGTCCCGCAGCCTGCGCCAGCGTCTGAACTGAGTCAGGCCTGCAGGGTTCCGGCGCAGACCCACCATCCGGGCCGGTCGGCCGCAAGCCGGGTCGCGGCCTCCGCGGCCACCTCCTGATCGGTGAAATAGCCGACCACCGTCGACCCGCTTCCGGACATGCGGGCCAGCCGGCACCCGGCAGAGTCCTGCAGGGCGGACAGGGCTTGGCCGACCGCCGGCAGCAGTCCGCAGGCGGTCTCCTCCAGGTCGTTGCGGAGACCCGCGATCGCCGCCAGCGGATCGCGTCCGAGGTGCTCGATCGCCCCGTCGGGCACCGCCGCGCCGAACCCCGCCCGACGGGCCTTGAACACGGACGGGGTCGAGAGCCCGGCACCCGGCCAGACCAGGACGACGGGCAGGGGGTGGGCCAGGGTCACCGGCGTGATCCGGTCGCCGATCCCCTGCACGCGGGCGGGACGCTCCACCAGGCAGACCGGCAGGTCCGCGCCGAGCGCCAGAGCGTCGTTCCGCAAGGTCTGCTCATCGACGCCCGCCCCGTCCAGCAGCAGGCGGAGGACGGCGGCGGCATCGCTCGACCCGCCGCCGATCCCGGCGCCGGAGGGCAGCTCCTTGCGCACGGTCAGCGTGCCGGCGAGCGGCGCGGTTCCGAGACGGCCGGCCAGGGCCAGCGCGCGCCAGGCGAGGTTGGAGGTGTCCACCGGCACCGGTTCCGGACGCCGGAGCCGATCCTCGAGCTCCAGCCGGCAGCCCTCTCCGCCCGGCCGCCAGGTCACCCGGTCGCCGATATCTGCGAAAGCCACCAGCATGTCGAGCAGGTGATAGCCGTCGGCGCGGCGGCCGGTCACATGCAGGGCGAGATTGACCTTGGCGGGCGCGAGGCGGTGCCGGGGCGCGCCCTGGGGGTCAGCCGTCCACATCCGTCTTGGTGTCCGCGGTCTTCACCGATTGCGACTGCACCGCCGGCAGCCCGGCCTGGAGCTTGTGCTCGATGTCGTTGGCCAGATCCTTGTCCGGATCGAAGCTGAGCGCCCGCTGCCACTGGAACCGGGCCTCCTGGCGCCGGCCGACCCGCCAATAGGCGTCGCCCAGATGATCGTTGATGGTCGGGTCGGTCGGCAGCAGCTCCACCGCCCGTTCCAGATGCTCCACCGCCTCGGCGTAGCGCTCCTGGCGGTACATGGCCCAGCCCAGGCTATCGACGATGTAGCCGTCATTGGGGCGCAGGGCGACGGCCTGCTCGATCATCTTGGTCGCCCGCGGCAGGTTGCGGCCCTGGTCGATCCAGGTATAGCCGAGATAGTTCAGCACGTAGGGCTGTTCGGGCCGCAGCTCCAGCGCCTTCAGGAAGTCCGCCTCCGCCCGATCCCACTGGGCGCTGCGCTCCAGCGCGATGCCGCGGGAATAGTACATGGACCAGGATCCCGGATCGCCCGCCGGCAGCCGGGCGAAGGCGCGGTTATAGGCGGAGATGGCGCCGTTCCAGTCCTCGGTCGAGCGGTACAGATCGCCCAGGCGGATCAGCGGGTCGATCTGCTGCGGCCGGCGCGCCGCCAGGGCGTTCAGCCGGTCGACCGCCTCGTCCATGCGGTCCAGGTCGACCAGGCTGCTCACCGCCCGCAATTCGGCCATCAGCCGGTAGGCCGAGCTTTCCGGGACCGTGTCATAGAGGGTGAGCGCCTCGGCATACTGCTCCCGGTCGTCCAGGATCTCGGCGATCAGCAGGGTCGCCAGATCGAAATCCGGGTCGAGCCGAAGGGCGAGGCGGCTGAACACCATGCTCAGCTCCGACCGCCGGTCGCGCTGCAGGGCGCTGGCCAGGTCGAAGAAGGCCTGGGCGAGGCCGTCGGTCGCGGTCAGCGGTTCGCCCTTGCGCGTCTCGGCCACCCGGCGCAGATAGGCCTGCACGTCGGTCGGGTCGGCGGAGGTGGCATCGGTGACGATCGCCGTCGCCATGGCGGCATCGACGCTCTGGAACCGGGCCTGGAAGTCGGCGGCCACCAGCCGCACCCGCAATGGCGGATCGGGCATGCTGGTCACCGCCGCCTCGTAGCGCTCGGCGGCCAGCGCCGTCTCGCCCGCCGCGTCGGCCAGCATGGCGCTGTGCAGGGCGTGCAGCACGGCGAAGCCCTCGAGCTCCAGGACCTCGTCGATCTCCTCCCCGGCGTCGTCGCGCCGGCCCTGGCCGAGCGCGATCCAGCCCTCCAGAAGCGGGCTCAGCACCCGGTTGAGCCGGTTGTCCGGCAGGCTGTCGATCAGGGCGCCCGCGGTGAAGAAGTCGCCGGTCCGCGCCGCTTCCACGGCCAGGAAGATGTTGGCGATCGGCGCGTTGGCATCGAGGGTCTCGACGATCTCCGGGGCGAGCCGGGCCGCGTCCTCGTACCGTCCCGCCTCCAGACGCAGCAGGAAGGCCCGCCGTTTCAGCGCGATGCCGGTATCGCCGCTCTCCAGGACCCGGTCCATAAAGCTGCTGGCATTGCCGACATCCCGGATCCGGTCGGCGTAGCGACCGGCCAGGAAGGCGCCGGCCGCCGACATCTCCTCCGGCGACAGGGGAACGGTGGCCGCCTGGCCCGTCTGGGGTCCGGCGGTCGCGCAGGCCGACAGGGCCAGCGCGACACAGAAAGCCGGGGCGAGCGTGCGCAGGCCGCTCAGGGTACCGGTCCGGGGTCCGGCAGCGGAAGCGGGTCGCAGGGCGGTCTGGGGCAAAGGCGGCGCCTCACATGTTCGGGTAGACCGGACCTCCCCCTCCTTCCGGCACGACCCAGTGGATATTCTGCGTGGGATCCTTGATATCGCAGGTTTTGCAGTGAACGCAGTTCTGCGCGTTGATCTGCAGCCGCGGGTTCCCACCATCGTCGTCGCGTACGATCTCATAAACGCCCGCCGGACAATAGCGTTGTTCAGGGGCGTCATAGAGCGCCAGGTTGTGCTCCACCGGGATCGACGGGTCTTTCAACGTCAGGTGGGCCGGCTGGTTCTCCTCATGGTTGGTGTTCGACAGGAACACCGAGGAGAGCTTGTCGAAGCTGATCTTGCCGTCCGGCTTGGGATAGGAGATCGGCTGCGCCTGGGAGGCCGGCATCAGGCTTTCGTGATCCGGGTGGTGGTGCAGGGTCCAGGGCGCCTTGCCGCGGAACAGATAGGTGTCGATCGCGGAATAGGCGAGGCCCGGCAGCAGGCCGGCGCGGAACGCCGGGCGGATGTTGCGGACCTTGTACAGCTCGTCATAGACCCAGGTCTTCTTGAGCATGTCCGGATAGGCTATCGGCTCCACGCCCTGGCCGGCCTCGCCGCCCTTCAGCGCCTCGAAGATCGCCTCGGCCGCGGTCATGCCCGACTTCATGGCATTGTGGCTGCCCTTGATCTTCGGCACGTTCAGGAAGCCGGCGGCACAACCGATGAGGGCACCGCCCGGGAAGGTCAGCTTCGGGATCGACTGCCAGCCGCCCTCGTTGATCGCGCGCGCGCCATAGGAGACCCGGCGGCCGCCCTCGAAGATCGGGCGAATCGAGGGATGCTGCTTGAAGCGCTGGAACTCGTCGAACGGCGACAGGTGCGGGTTCTTGTAGTCGAGCCCGATGACGAAGCCGACGGCGACCTGGTTGTCCTCCAGGTGATAGAGGAACGAGCCGCCATAGGTGTCGCCGCTCATCGGCCAGCCGATGGTGTGGACGATCTTGCCCGGGCTGTGCTTCTCCGGCTCGATCTCCCACAGCTCCTTGATGCCGATGCCATAGGTCTGCGGGTCGCAGTCCTTGCGCAGGTCGAAGCGGTCCATCAGCCCCTTGGTCAGCGAGCCGCGGCAGCCTTCGGCGAACAGGGTCACCTTGGCGTGCAGCTCCATGCCCGGCTGGTAGTTGGCGGTCTTCTCGCCGTCCTTGCCGATGCCCATGTCGCCGGTGGCCACGCCCTTCACGCTGCCGTCCTCGTGATACAGCACCTCGGCGGCGGCGAAGCCCGGATAGATCTCGACGCCCACGGCCTCGGCCTGCTCGCCAAGCCAGCGCGCCACATTGGCGAGGCTGACGATGTAGTTGCCGTGGTTGTTCATGGTCGGCGGGGTCGGCAGGCGGAAGGACGAGCCCTGGGTCAGGAACAGGAAATGGTCCTCGGTCGCCGGCGTGTTCAGCGGCGCGCCCTTTTCCTTCCAGTCGGGGACCAGCTCGTCGAGGGCCCGGGTCTCCATAACCGCACCCGACAGGATATGGGCGCCGACCTCGACACCCTTCTCCAGGACGACGACCGAGAGATCGACATCATTCTCCTGACAGAGCTGCTTCAGCCGGATCGCCGCGGCGAGGCCGGACGGCCCGCCTCCGACAATGACGACATCGCATTCCATCGACTCCCGTTCCATCCTGCACTCCCGCTTCGAAGCAATGGCAAATTCTATCCGTTTATACCGCGCGGTGGCCGCCGGCCCTTCGACCTGTCATAACTCACCCATGTACGCGAAACCAGGGGCGCCGGCCCGGATCCGGGCCAGGGAAAGACCGTGATGGCCGCCGATATCCGTTCGGCGGCCCGCGCGCTGCTTTCCTGGTATGTGGAGGCCGGCGTCGATGAGGCAATACTTGCCAGCCCGGTGAACCGGCTGCGGCCGGCCGCGAAACCGGCCCAGGCGCCGTCGCCGCGACCCGCCGCCCCGCCGCCTGCCAACCGGGCTCCGGCAGCGCCCGTTCCCCGTCCGGCGGCGGCCGTTCCGCGCGCGCCCCAGGCCGAACTCGACCGTCCGGCGGAGGCCGCCCGGGTCGCGGCACGGACTGCCGGCTCCCTGGACGAGCTGAAGCAGGTGCTGGAGGGGTTCGAGGGCTGCGGGCTGAAGGTCACCGCCACCAACACGGTCTTCGCCGACGGGGTGGCGGGCGCCGATGTCATGGTGATCGGCGAGGCCCCGGGCGCGGACGAGGACCGGCAGGGCAAGCCCTTCGTCGGGGTCAGCGGCCAACTCCTCGACCGGATGCTCGCCAGCATCGGCCTGTCGCGGGCGGAGTCCGTATATATTACCAACATCCTGCCCTGGCGGCCGCCGGGCAACCGTCAGCCGACCCCGGCCGAGATCGCCACCTGCATCCCCTTCGTGGAGCGCCATATCGAACTGGCCGCGCCGAAGCTGCTGATGTTCGCCGGGGGCACCTCGGCCAAGTCGCTCATGGGGCGCAAGGAGGGGATCACCCGGCTGCGGGGGACCTGGATGGACTGGCCGCTGCCCAATTCGGGCGGGACGATTCCGGCGCTCGCGACTTACCACCCGGCCTATCTGCTCCGCACCCCCGGACAAAAGGCGAGCGCGTGGAAGGACTTGCTCGCCTTGCGTCGCCGTTTGGATGAAGTCGTGAAGGCCGTATAATTTTATGGCAGAATTAACGACAATTTGCCAAATAATATTACACTAGAGTCCACCACTACAGAATTAAAAATCGTTCCGCGTGCGGACCCCCATTTTCGGGCCGGTTATCCACAGGAATGGTTCTTAGCCGGGGATGACTCACCTTGCCGTGTAGAACGAATCCGACTAACTGGATCGCATGTCTCCGCCACAATCCCGCCACAAATCCCCGTCGACCTTTGGGGGTGGCTTTCATCGCCTGGTTGTCGGAATAGTCGGTGCCGCCCTGCTGATGGGCGCGGCAACCGGCGTGCGGGCCCAGGAGAGGGCCCAGCTGCGGGCGCAGGAGACCGCCCTTCTTCCCCCCGCCGTTCTGGACGAGTCCCGCCTGGAAGCCGCTCAGCCGCTGCCGCGGGTGCTGACCCAGCGCGATGTGGAGCTGTACCGTAAGATCTTCGCCGAACAGAGCGAGGGCCACTGGAAGACGGCCGACAATCTGATCGCCCGGGTGCAGAACAAGATCCTGCTCGGCCACGTCAAGGCGCAGCGCTACCTGCATCCGACCGCCTACCGGTCGAGCTGGGCCGAGCTGCGCGACTGGCTTGAGGACTATGCCGACCTGGCCGATGCCAAGCGGATCTACAGCCTCGCCGTCCGCCGCAAGCCCGGCTCCGCCAAGGCGCCGAACGCGCCGGAACGCGGCTATCTCGGCGGTAACGGGGCGGATGCGGTCCGCGACGTCCATTTCTATGTGTCGCCGCGCCAGCGCAACGGCGCGGAGCAGGCCAGCATCCGAACCCTGGCGCGCGAGATCCGTTCGCTGATCAGCAAGGGCTCGCCGAGTGCGGCGCTGCGCAAGCTGGACACCAAGGCGGCGCGCCGGCTGCTCGATCCGGTCGAGTTCGCCGAGCAGCGGGCGCAGGTCGCCAAGGGCATGTTCGTCTTCGGCAAGGATTCCGAGGCCCTGCGGCTCGCGGCGAAGAGTGCCGAGGAAGCCGGCGAGGATGTGCCCGCCGCCTACTGGATCGCCGGCATTGCGGCCTGGCGCCTGGGCAAGGTGGAGGAGGCGGAGAAGCACTTCTCCGCGCTGGCCATGGCCGAGAACGCCTCGCGCACCCAGCGCTCCGCCGGCGCCTATTGGGCGGCCCGGGCCTCGCTCCAGCTGCGCAAGCCGGCCGACTCGACCCGCTGGCTCGCCCGGGCGGCGCAGTATCCGCTGACCTTCTACGGGTTGCTCGGCCGCCGCGCCCTGGGCGTGGAGGTGCCGTTCGACTGGTCCCTGCCCGAGATCAGCGACCGCAAGGCCAAGCGCCTGCTGTCCCACGAGGGCGCGCGCCGGGCCATCGCCCTGATGCAGATCGGCGAGAGTACCCGGGCCGAACGCGAATGGCGCAAGCTGTTCCCGCGCCTCGACCGCTCCCTGCGCGAGCCGCTGATGACCATCGCCGCCCGCCACAACATGCCGGGCCTGGCGATCCGTCTGGCCGGCATCATCCGGGTCTCGACCGGGCGGATCTACCACGCCGCCCTCTACCCGGTGCCGAGCTGGGCGCCGGCCGACGGCTTTTCCATCGACCGGGCGCTGATCTACGGCATCATCCGGCAGGAATCCGGCTTCGACCCCCGCGCCCGATCGGGCCGCGGCGCGCGCGGACTGATGCAGCTCATGCCGCGCACCGCCAACTACATGGATTCCGACGACGACCTGGAAGAGCGGCACGAGCTCTACGACCCGGCCCTGAACATGCAGCTCGGCCAGCGCTACATCGACCATCTGATGCATCTGGAACGGGTCGATGGCGACCTGTTCCGCCTGCTGGTGGCCTATAACGCCGGCCCGGGCAATCTGGGCCGCTGGGCGCGCAGCGTCGAGTTCAAGAACGATCCGCTGCTGTTCATCGAGTCCATCCCCTCGCGGGAGACCCGGGAGTTCATCGAACGGGTCTTGTCAAATGTCTGGATCTACCGACATCGTCTCGGACAGACCGCACCGTCCCTCGACCGCGTGGCCGCGGGCGACTGGGCGTTCTATCGCGGCATCGACGACGAGACAGGATTCAAGATCCGCAATGCCCGGTTCGGACAAGACTGACAGCGGCACGCCCAACAAGGCCGCGCCCGGCGCCCGGCTCGACGAGAGCCGGCCGTTCATCCCCGTCAACATCGCCATCCTCACGGTGTCCGACACCCGCACGCCGGAGACCGACCGGTCGGGCGACACGCTGGTCGAGCGGCTGACCGGGGCTGGGCATGTGCTGGCCGACCGGGCGATCGTGCCGGACGATGTCGGCGCCATCACCGAGCGGCTGCGCGCCTGGATCGCCGATGACGGGATCGACGCGGTCATCGCCACCGGCGGCACCGGCGTGACCGGCCGCGACGTCACCCCCGAGGCCTTCGAGAGCGTCTACGAGAAGCGCATAGAGGGGTTCGGCGAGGCGTTCCGCTGGATCAGCTTCCAGAAGATCGGCACCTCGGCGATGCAGAGCCGGGCGACCGCCGGGGTCGCCCGCGGCACCTATCTGTTCGCCGTGCCCGGTTCGACCGGCGCCTGCCGCGACGCCTGGGACGAGATCTTCGCCTACCAGCTCGACTTCCGCTTCCGCCCCTGCAATTTCGTCGAGATCATGCCGCGCCTGCGCGAGCACGAGATGGCGCGGGCGAAGACCAAG